>NZ_JARXOW010000002.1:0-300000 GCF_030182585.1 Pedobacter faecalis
CGGAGTTCTTGTCTTTATGAACCAAACCGGCTTCCGATAACCCCATTGCTATCTTTAACTCCCTGCTTCTTGGTACAGCATCAGATATCCGCTACAGGTAGACATACAGGTCAAATGTTAAAATGTGCTAAATTGAATTTAGGCACTTCTAAAAACCGTATTTTAGTAAATACGTTATAGTACATAAATTGCACGCACATGAAATTGAAATTAGTTGGGGTTGTATTCTGCCTGTTGTTGTTTAATCTAACCGTACATGCTCAGGATAAAAAAATTGTCCTGCCTCCGAACTGGTATAATCTCGATCTGGCTGCTGATGGTTTTTTCGGTATAAGTACAGAGAAGGCTTATGCTCAGTTGCTTAATGGCAAGGGAGCTAAAGAGCGTATTGTTGTAGCGGTTATTGACGGTGGTGTGCAGGTTAACCATGAGGATCTGAAGGGGGTGATGTGGTTGAACACGAAGGAAATTCCCGGGAATGGTATCGATGATGACAAGAATGGCTACATAGATGATGTCAATGGCTGGAATTTTATTGGTTCTAAGAATGGCAATCTTGCTTATGATAATCTTGAACTGATCCGTATTTATCGAAAATACCATGATAAGTATAAGTCTGCGATCCGTTCCACCGTATTGGACAGCACTGAGAAGCAGGAGTATGCGGAGTACAACCGTGCTGTGAGGGAGTTTGGAAAGCGTTACAACAATGCTGATGAAAACTTTCGTGTATTGAGTGCCATCAAAAAGGTGCTCGATTCGGTAGCCGTTGTCAACAAGGTTGCGGTACCAAACTTAGAGCAGATTGAGCGGTATGTTGCAGATGATGAACAGGAGGAACAAATTAAGAAGATTATCCGGTCGGGCACGCGTCAGGAAGGGTCTTTTGAGAAATTCTATAAGGAGATCATGGATGGTTATAAACAGGTCGACGTGATGATCAGATATAATCTTAATCCTAAGTATGACGAACGCGAGAAGCTTGTGGGCGACAATTATGAGGACTCCTCGGAACGTCTATATGGCAACAATGATGTTCAGGGTCCTAATGCCGACCACGGTTCGCATGTAGCGGGTATTATTGCGGCCGATCGTACAAACGCTATCGGTATTAATGGGGTGGCCGACCACGTCAGTATTATGGCTATCCGCGTGGTTCCGGAGGGCGATGAGCGTGATAAGGACGTGGCCAATGGGATCAGGTATGCAGTTGATAATGGCGCCAGGATTATCAACATGAGTTTCGGAAAAGGTTTTAAGTGGGATAAGGCGGTGGTTGATAAGGCGGTTAAATATGCGGAGCAGAAGGGGGTGTTGCTTGTTCATGCGGCGGGCAACGACAATTCTGATAACGATGTCGTGGAGAACTATCCTAACAAGTTTTATGATACTCCTGAAGCAAGGGCTCATAAGAAACGTGCCGACTCTATAGCGGCATTGCCTGTCAAGTTTGATATCAACAGTATACCTGAGCGGGGCGCTCCTCAGCAAAGCAGGGTGGGTATGAATCCGCTGAAGCCTAGACCTATTGATACGGTAAAATTTAGTTTTCCGCACGCGTCGAACTGGATTGAAGTAGGGGCCAGCGCCTATCATGATAATGCTGATCTGAAGGCTTCTTTCTCTAATTATGGCAAGTATACGGTGGATGTATTTGCACCTGGCTTTATGATTAAGTCGACAGTGCCGGATAATAAGTATGAGGAATTTGACGGGACCAGTATGGCGGCGCCGGTTGTCTCTGGCCTGGCTGCGCTTATATGGTCGCGCTATCCCGATCTTAAAGCGCCGCAAATCAGGGAGATTATTATGAAGTCAGTAAGGAAGGTCGACCGCAAAGTAAAGCATGTAAATAGTCGCGGTGAAAGTATACGTGTGCCCTTGTCTGAACTCTGTGTAAGTGGTGGTATTGTAAATGCTTACGATGCGCTTAAGCTGGCTGAAAGCTATTCGGTAAAATAATAACTCACTACATAGAAAAAGCCCCTGTTCTTGATAGAAAAGGGGCTTTTTAGTAGCGGGGAGCAGGATCGAACTGCCGACCTCAGGGTTATGAATCCTGCGCTCTAACCATCTGAGCTACCCCGCCGGAATTCTTATTTTTTAAGAGTTGCAAATATAGAATAATTTACTTTTCTTTAGAAACAAATTAAAAAAAATAGTCTAATCAGTCAGGATTTAACAAGTCTATAATGTCGGAAAAGAAAAAATTTACGCTGGAGTATGAGATCAGGTCATCCCCACGTATTTTGTTCAGTTTTATTAGCGAGCCCAACGGTTTGTCTCAATGGTTTGCTGATGACGTTGTTTTCCGGGATCAGGTTTATACCTTTAAATGGGATGATGAAGAGCAACGTGCCAAGCTCTTAAGCATTAAGGAAAACAAATCCATTAAGTTTAAATGGATTGATGATGACCCGCATTGCTACTTCGAGATGGAGATCTTGCAGGACGAACTGACCAATGATGTGGCGCTTGCCATAACCGACTTTGCGACAGATGAAACGTTGTCTGAAAGAACGTTGATCTGGGACAATCAGATTGATTACCTCCACAGCGTAATAGGGGCGTAATAGCAAGTTTTTCCGTATATTTGTACGTTGAAAAAGATTCATTTACTTTTATTAAAAGCATTCATAAGACCTTTTTTCGTCACATTTTTTATTGTGATGTTTATCTTATTGATGCTCTTCCTTTTTAAGTATGTAGATGATTTAATAGGGAAGGGGTTCGAGTGGTATGTGATATTGGAACTGATGTATTATGCATCGGCGGCCAATGTTTCCATGGCCTTGCCGCTGTCTATCCTGCTTTCGTCTATCATGACCTTTGGTACCTTGGGTGAGAATTACGAGCTGGTTGCGATTAAGTCGGCCGGTGTATCGTTGCAAAAGGCGATGACGCCGCTTTTTGTGCTGATCATCTTTTTAGCAATAGGCTCATTTTTGTTCTCAGATTATATGTTGCCCAAAGCAAATTTAAAGTATGGGTCGCTTTTATGGGACATCACAAATAAGAAGCTTTCCTTTCTGATTAAACCAGGCGTGTTTAATAACAGTATACCGGGTTATTCTATCCGGGTAGACAAAAAAGGTGATGATGGGGTATCCTTATACGATGTGATGATTTATGATCATACCTCCACCAGCGGTGTTCCGAAGATCATTCTCGCACGTGAAGGTACGATGTCAAGTAACGATCAGTATCTTTTTCTGAAGCTGAAAGATGGTGTGCGTTATGAGGAGTCGGGAGGGCGAAATAGCTATGGTAACCCGAGACAGGAACTGACGCGTATGCGTTTTAAGGAAACGGATCAGAAATTTGATATTTCGAGCTTCAATATGAACCGCACGGATGAGCAGTTTTTCCGGAACAACACGGCGATGCTGAACCTGAAGGGGCTGACAAAGAAAGGCGATTCTTTGAACAGGGATCTGGATAGTCTGAATAAGTTTGCCGCGCTGAATGTAAGTTCGTACTATAAGCAGAACAATTACACCAAAGGCTACTCGAAAGTTAAGACAGCTCCAAAGCCTATTAAGAGCACTTTGCTGGCTACCATACCGGAACCTGATCGGCTTGCTTCTGTACAGGCTGCGATGGATATGGCGACCTCGGTTAAGCAGGTTACTTCGAGCAGAATCTCCGAGTATGAAGATAAGATCAAAAACATTACGAAGGTCGAACTGGAATATCAGCGGAAATTCACGCTTGCAGCTTCCTGTCTGCTGCTGTTCTTTATAGGAGCTCCGCTTGGTGCAATTATCAGAAAGGGCGGGCTTGGCCTCCCTGTGGTGATGGCAATTATATTCTTCTTGATCTATCATATCATCGCTACGGTTTCTGAGAAGTCGGCCACTACGGGCTCGCTCCGGCCATTCTTCGGGATGTGGCTAGCTATATTTGTCTTGTCGCCCTTAGGGGCATTTCTAACCTATAAAGCTACGGTGGATTCGGTGTTGTTTGACTTGGATTACTTTAAGCAACTGACGGCTAAGATTTTGCGGAAAAAGGAGTCCTGATGTATTCCTTACGTATTCATGATAGTTTATTCCGGTTTTTTGATGCCTAACTTCGTAACTTTGCAGGGTGCCTGCAAGACCTCATTGTTTCTGCGGGATTATTTATTGCTATGGAAATAAAATTAAACGCTATAGAAGAAGCTATTGCGGAGATAAAAGCGGGTAAGGTGGTTATTGTTGTAGATGATGAGGACCGCGAAAATGAAGGCGATTTTTTAACGGCTGCAGCCAACGCCACACCCGAGGTAATCAATTTTATGGCTACGTATGGCAGGGGTTTAATTTGTGCTTCCCTTACGGAGGAGCGTTGCGATGAGCTTGGTCTGGAACTGATGGTCGGCAAGAATACCGCTGCCCATGAGACGAACTTTACCGTGTCTGTCGATTTGCTGGGACACGGGTGCACAACAGGTATTTCCGCTTCTGACCGCTCCAAGACTATTTTAGCGCTTATAAATCCGAAAACCAATCCTGCTGAACTTGGCAAGCCCGGACATATTTTCCCCTTGAGGGCAAAAGACGGAGGTGTGCTGAGAAGATCGGGACACACGGAGGCGGCGGTAGATCTTGCCAGGTTGGCGGGTATGGAACCAGCCGGTGTGCTTGTTGAGATTATGAAAGACGACGGGGAGATGGCGAGGTTACCGGATCTGGTCAAAATTGCGGCTCAGCATCAGTTAAAGATCATATCGATCAAAGATCTGATCGCGTATCGACTAACTAAGGAAAGCCTGATTCATCAGGAGGTTACCGTTAATCTTCCTACACAATGGGGAGATTTTAAGATGACCGCTTATACCCAACTGGATAACAATGCTACCCACCTTGCCATCAGTAAAGGTGAGTGGCAGGAAGATGAATCGGTACTGGCCCGTGTACATTCATCTTGCGTAACCGGGGATATTTTTGGTTCCTGCCGTTGTGATTGCGGACCCCAGCTCCATAAGGCGATGGAAATGATAGAAAAGGAGGGTAAAGGCGTGATTGTTTATATGAACCAGGAGGGCAGGGGTATTGGTCTTATCAATAAGCTGAGGTCTTATAACCTGCAGGATGCTGGCTTTGACACGGTGGAGGCGAATATTAAACTCGGTTTCAAAAGTGACGAGCGCGATTATGGCGTAGGCGCACAGATTCTTCGTGCCCAGGGGGTTATGAAGATGAAGCTGATGTCTAACAATCCGATGAAAAGAGCTGGATTGATAGGATACGGCTTAGAGATCGTTGAGAATATTCCTATTGAGATCAAAAGCAACGTTCATAATGAACTTTACCTTAAAACTAAGCGCGATAAGATGGGTCACCAGATTATGAAGGGCTAGATGTCTCCTATTTGTTGTTCTTTTTCTCCTTCAGCATAACCGGTGAACGCTGGTAGCTTGTGCTGTCCGGGCGATTGGACTTCAGTGTATCGGTCGGTTTGCTCGGTTTATAGGTTCCTGTAAGGCGCTTTACAAATTCCCTGAAGCTGTCAAATTGCTGTGTGTAGATCAGTCCGAGTGACGTTACATTGTTGTTCTGGCTGCCACCCAGAGGTGTATTCAGAAACAGACCCTGTTGTGTAGGAGGCTTGTTGGCCAGTTTCCCAATCAACGTTCCGTCCTTCTTTATAAGTGTTAATATCTCTACTTCTCCGCCAACATTGTCTCTCGTAAACCCTATGGGCGACAAATCGTTCGTACTTCTCCTGTCGACGATCCCTGCATTTAAGACGACGCGGTTGTTGAAGAACCGGAAAGATGCGTTGGCTTCACTGAGCGACCTGATATTGATGTCCACGAAGTCAAGGTTTAACGAGGACAGCACGTTGTTGAACTGATTAAACAGTAGTTCTGTTGCCGTACTCGCTACGCCGGAGGTAAGCTGTTTTCCAAGGCCCTCTGCACCGGTGCCCGGAGCAAAGCTCCTCCGTATGATCAAACTTAGCGCCTGGAGGTTTCTGTTGTTGTCATCGTTAAAGTATGACTGAAGCTCTTCTTTAATCGCGGGGTTTGATGGAAAGAAGATGTCCAGTCTAATGTCTGGCTTCAGAAGAAGTCCCGATAATCCCATTTCAACCTCGGTAAGCACACGTTCATTTACAGCACTTCCCGCATCACGGTTTGCCGCAGTATACAGATCGTTCAGGCTTGCCCGTAGTGCGTATATTGCCTTCAGGTTAATTTGAGCGTTATTGGGATTACCTGTCCAGCGGATGGTTCCACCCTGGCGTATGGTAAATTTCTTATTGATGATTTCCTGAGCTGTAAAATCAAAGCTCCCGGATTCGATAATGTAGTCGCCCGACATCTCAAAGTCGCCAAGACTGTTGATGTTCAGTTCAAGGTTCTTGGAGTAACCGCGACCACTCAGGTTACCCAGCGTAGTATAAATATTCGCCGTACTGTTAGCGTCTACAACCAGTTTCAGGTTCATCGTGAGACCATCGAAAGTTGTGGGTTTTTTAACGGTTCTCAACGTGTCTTTACTTACGAAGGTAATGAAGTCTTTGCTTGCCACGGTCTCTGAATTGTTTAGCGGCAGGTTAAAAACAGTACCTTTTTCAGTCTTCGCATCTATATCAATAAACATGTTGTTGGTAGGGCCTTTAAACTTGAAAGTCCCCGATCCGTAGGCTCTGCCAAAGTAGATGGAGTTATCTTTTTCAGTAGTGTTGAGCGCCATGATGTTTTCGGCATTTATGGTCACATCGAGCGTTGGATTGTTTATGTTATTGAGATCTACTGTTCCGGTCGCAACCGCCTCGTGACCTTCCACATCAAGAAGCTTGAGGCTGTTGAGATCAATAACACTGCTGTTTACCGCTACTTCGTCTGAGAGAATATATGTTGTCTTTAAATAATTGACGGTCATCTTGCCTTCATCAAACGAGATTTCGCCGTTAATGTCGGGCTTAGTAAGGTTGCCTTTAACACTAAGTTCGGCAGAAATATGCCCTCCCAGGTCTGAAACAAGCCTGCTCAGGAAAGGTTCGAGTACAGCTAATTCACTGTCGTTAAGTTCTACCCCAAGGTCGATCTCACTTTTTTCCAGATCTATATTTCCCACAGCGCTCAAGCTTTCCCTGCCTTCGGCACGTATCGTTGTATAAATGTTCGCCGCCTTATTCAGCTGATCGTAAGATGAGGTGTCGGTGAGCCGACCGATGTAAGTATCATTAAACGTCAATGAATCAACGATGATATTATCAGAAATCCGTGGTGCTTTAAGAACATTTCTAAGTTTAGTATCGCCGTTTAGGCGTCCTTTCAGCGTGATCCCGAGAGTCTTGACAAATGGATTTAGACTTTGAAGGTCGATGTCTTTAAAACCTACTACAAGTAGGTCTGCCGGGTCGTCCGATAAGATACCGTCTACAGTCAGCAACTGTCCACCGTTACTCAGATCAAAATTACGTATCTCAGTTTTGCCTTCGTTAAGACTTATACGTACCTTCTCCTGGATTTTCCAGTCCTCGCTGTTAATCTTAAGGTCGGACGGCAGGATGCTGATCTTGGCCGTGGTATCATTCGTAAATTCGACCAGGCCGTTTAGATCCAGTTGGTTGGCATCATCAGCATTGGCCAGTTTGACGTTGAGCGATAAACTGTCGTTCCTCAGGATGTTGGAGATGTTGACGTTTTTAATATACAGACTATCATTCAGGTCGACACGGTCAGTAGTGATAATTGCCTGCAACTGGTTTTCAGAAGTGTTTTCGTCGACGATGATATTGTGCGCAATGATTCCCTTGTAGGTCAGCTTAGTAACAAATCCATTTACTGTGGCGATGTTCTTTGACGAATCAAAATTGCCGATAAATATGGCATGATCAGTGATTTCAAGGCCTGGAATAAATAGCTGTGCAATTGGCTCAAAGCGCTTCAGTTTCAGGTTGAAATTAAAGATCTGATCGCCATAAGGCTTAATGTCGGTTTGCAGCGATGGGATATACTTTTTGGCGAGCGCCTTATAGTAGGACGGTATGGCATTTAAATCGTACTGGCCTTTCACGCTGGCTTCCAGTACATCAGAGGTAATAGTCAGGTTTCTGTCGCGACCCGTACCGCTTGCCGACAGTTTCACGGAGTCGATGTGATAGATTCCTTTAACATTGTCTAACCTCACTTCCTGAATAAGCAGATCACCCTGAATGTTGTTCAGATTGTTACCGGAAAAGTTCGTCTTGAACTTGGCGTCGATCATGAGCGAGTCCTTATGGAGATGCAATGCTTTCAGTTTGGCCTTACTGATCGTTGCCTCAAAGTTGAAAACCGGCAGTACGGGATTGAGGTTTACCCCTCCGCTAAACATAAGTTTAACGTTCTTGTCGTTTACACTTAGATTGCCATTAAAATATCGTTTATCGAACGTCCCGTCGATCTTAGCATTCCGATAGCGGTACCGGTTAAAATCGATATAGTCGATGTCGCCCCTGATCGTTTCCGAAAGGTCCTTAACCTCAAAGCCCCGGCCTTTAACATACAAGGAGGCGGTGAGCCTGCCAAGTTGCGGCTCGTCGACCAGTTCGCCCAGATTGAAGTCGTAGCTTTTGACATACCCGGTATACGATGGTGTGCCTCTTGGGTCTATCTTCATGTTGACATCTGAGACGACCCGTCCGAGTTTTGTTTTAAATTCTCCGAAGGCAATAAAATCGTTTTGAAAACCCGTAAACGAGCCATTGAAATTAACATTGCCAAATTTAGAGACAATGGAAGGGATGACTCCCTTATCTTTAAAGCCAAAGCTTCGAACAATCTGGTCCAGATCAGACTTGTTGGTGCCGGCCATGTCAATTTTAAGGTCCATGAAAGTCTCCTTAATATAGGGTAGCCCTCTCAAAGAAAAGTCGCCTTTCACATAGGTAGCCTTTCCTGTTTTTACCAGCAGCTTTTTAGCCCTGAGATTAGTTACCGTGCCGCTGATCTGGCCGTCCACTTCAAGCCGGAGATTCATCTTGCCGATTTGGGGAGCAAAGAAGGCAACATCACTGGATGCGATATGGCTGTTGGCAAATTTTGCCCTCATCCGCACTTTGTTTACGTAGTCACTGAAATCCTTATATTTCGAGAAACTCATCTCGAAATAGTTGCTCAGTTTACTTTTCTCCGTAGTGAGCATTAGTCGCTCCAACTTTATGGAATTGGTATCTACGGTAGCAAATGCTGTTAGTTCTTTTAGTTTAAAGCCGCTTTTTTCTGCAAAAGACAGGTTCTTTATTTCAGCCTGGAAGATATAATCGGCCGTGTTGATGTTTTCTAATATACCATTTAGCCTGCTTAAATGTACGTCGTCGAAATTGACTCCGTTGATCAGCGTATCTACCCGGAGGTTTTTATACTTAAAGCTAATGTCGTTCAGTATGGCCTTTTGCAGATTTACCCTAAACGGTTTGCCGGGTTTAGCCTTCTTTTTAGGTGAGCCCGAATCAAAATAGTTGATGATGAAATCAAGGTTGGTCGACCTGTCTTTATATGATTTTAAAAAAAAAGAACCTCGATTGATCTGAACCGCATTGATGTCAATAACCCGTCGCTTCAGTGAAAATTCACTAACGTCCACCATTAAAGTCGGCGTACTCAAAAGCGTGTCCTTTTGTAAATCCAGCACAATGAAGTTTTCCAGAACGAGCGATTTGAAGGGCTTAACGTACAAGCTCGTTAATGATATGGTTGTGTTGAGCTCTTTAGATAGATAAGCGGCAGCTTTTTTCGCGAAAAAAGTTTGAACAGGCTTAAACTGGAACGATACAAGAATTACCGCAACCAATATGCCTACCGATGCAACAATCCAAAGAAGTATTTTTAATAGTTTTTTAATAGTTTTGTATCTTATTAATAAAAGTTGTGCCTGTAATACTAGCTATAGAATCTTCTTGCGATGAAACCTCGGTTGCTATTTGCAATAACGGCAAAATTACGGCCAATGTTATTGCAAACCAAACAATTCATCAAAATTATGGCGGTGTGATTCCGGAGCTGGCGTCCCGTGTTCACCAGCAAAATATCATTCCGGTTGTACATCAGGCCCTGCGTGATTCAGGACTTTCAAAGAGCGAGGTTAGCGCAGTTGCGTTTACCCAGGGACCCGGACTTTTGGGATCGCTTTTGGTGGGTGTTTCGTTCGCGAAATCTTTCGCCCTTGCATTGGGTTTGCCGTTGATCGCTGTGAATCATATGCATGCGCATATTCTCGCTCATTTTATCGAAGAACCCAGACCGGACTTTCCATTTCTCTGCCTAACGGTTTCGGGCGGCCATACCCAGATTGTGCTGGTTAAGAGCTATTTCGATATGCAAATAGTAGGGGAGACGTTAGATGACGCAGCCGGTGAGGCTTTTGATAAAACGGCAAAATTGCTGAATCTGCCTTACCCGGGCGGACCGCTTATCGACAAGTATGCACAGCAGGGAGATGGCAGGAAATATCAGTTCGGCGTCCCGCAGATTAAAGATTTTGATTATAGCTTCAGCGGTTTTAAAACTTCGATCCTTTACTTTATCAGATCGAAGGAACAGGAAGATCCGGATTTTGTGGCCAAACACTTAAATGATATATGTGCATCTGTGCAGCACAGTATCGTGCAGATACTTTTAAATAAGCTGAAGCTTGCGGCGAAGCACTTTGGCATTAAGGAGATCGCAATTGCAGGTGGCGTGTCTGCGAATTCCGGCCTCCGTCGTGAGCTCCAGAACGTCGCTGATCAACTCGGCTGGAACGTATACATACCTGCATTTCAATATTGCACCGATAATGCTGCAATGATAGCCATTGCAGGTCACTTCAAATATATGGAAGGTAAATTCACAGATCAGCGTGTGGCGCCTTTATCCAGAATGGAATTTTAACTGTCGACTATGAATATAATGAGTTTTGTTTTTTTTGGCCTTATGCTCCTGCCACTGGTGATTTTTCTGATATGGCTTATTAAAAAGGACCGCAGAAAGAATTATATTGGGCTTGTTGTGCTACTAATCATGGTCATAGTGGCGACTTATGCTATCATACGGTATGACACGATCTTTTTAGAGAATCAGTCAAGAACTTCGCCTGGTCATCAGGTGCCAAGTTATAAATAAAACTTAGGCCGGATGAAGACTGTCCGGCCATAAGTCTTATTTAACTATAGTTTTTCTGTTACTTCAGCACGTATTTTTGCTTCAATTTCTTCTGATAATTCAGGATTGTCCAGCAATAATTGTTTTACAGCATCTCTGCCCTGACCTAGTTTCGTTTCTCCATAAGAGAACCAGGATCCAGATTTCTTGATAATGGCAAACTCTACACCAAGGTCAATAATTTCTCCCACTTTCGAGATGCCTTCACCGAACATAATGTCGAATTCAGCCAGGCGGAATGGAGGTGCTACTTTGTTTTTGACAATCTTTACCTTGATCCGGTTTCCTGATACCTCGTCGGCATCCTTAATTTGAGACGTTCTGCGAATATCTAAGCGGACTGATGCATAAAATTTTAAGGCATTACCGCCCGTGGTGGTCTCTGGGTTACCGAACATCACACCAATCTTTTCACGCAACTGGTTAATAAATATACAACAGCATCCCGTTTTCGATATAGTTCCGGTTAACTTTCTAAGTGCCTGAGACATTAATCTCGCATGAAGCCCCATTTTGGAATCACCCATTTCGCCTTCTATTTCCGCTTTGGGTACAAGCGCAGCTACGGAGTCAATAACAAGAACATCAATAGCTCCTGATCTGATCAGGTTGTCCGCAATCTCCAGCGCCTGCTCGCCATTGTCAGGTTGTGAAATGAATAAGTCTTCTACATTAACGCCTAGCTTCTTCGCATAACTGGTATCAAAAGCGTGCTCAGCATCGATAATTGCAGCCAGACCACCTTTTTTTTGGGCTTCAGCGATAATATGTGTTGCCAGTGTGGTTTTACCAGAAGATTCAGGACCGTAAATCTCTATGATCCTGCCTTTTGGCACGCCTCCGATTCCAAGGGCAATATCTAAACCGATAGATCCTGTGGAAATTGATTCTATAGGTTCAACAGCGTTGTCTCCCAATTTCATTATGGTTCCCTTACCGTAAGATTTTTCCAGTTTATCAAGGGTAAGCTGTAAAGCCTTCAATTTATCTGCGTTTGTGCTCATGTCAGTGTTAACTTTTTAAATGCTATACTAATTATATTAGCAAATATAGGTAAATAATTAAATTAGATATAAAGTTTGCGCAAATATTTTTTTAGACACCGTTTTCGTGACTAAAAATATTAGCGGATTTGTTAACTTTCTGATAATACCTGCAAAAATATGTAATCTCGCAGATATCACATTTCGGTGATCTCGCCACACAAACATATCTCCCGTGCAGGATAAGCCAATGGTGTGCCACATGGATGGTCTCTTCCGGCAGTGATTTGACCAGGTCTTTTTCTACTGCCAGGGGAGTCTTACCGTTGGTCAGGCCAATCCGGTTAGCTACTCTGAATACGTGCGTATCTACGGCCATTGCAGGCGCATTATATATTACGGAGGCAATAACGTTTGCTGTTTTTCTGCCTACCCCGGGCATCTTCTGCAGATCTGTAACACTCTCCGGTACCCGGCCCCCAAAATCCTGTACCAGCATCTTTGCCATTCCAACAAGGTGTTTAGCCTTATTGTTCGGATAACTTATGCTTTTTATATAGTCGAAAACTACGTCAGGTGTTGTGTCGGCAAGACTTTCAGGCGTAGGAAACCGTAAAAATAAGTCGGGCGTAACCTGATTCACTCTTTTGTCTGTACATTGTGCTGATAAGATCACTGCAATAAGCAGTTGGAAAGGGTTATTGTAATGGAGCTCGGTTTCAGCATTGGGCTGCCTGGCTGAAAAATGGGATACAAATAATTTATACCGGTCAATCCTGCGCATGGACAAACTTAGCCAAATCGTGGTAATAAAAAAAGCTGCCGGAAAGTGGCAGCTTTAAAGTTAAGATTACATCCCTCGGGAGTAAGCAAGAATTTTTGCGACAGTTTCATCGGACGGTTCTTTTTTTAGGTTGTCCAACTGGCCCCTGATCGTATTGTAGAACGTCAAATCGTTTGATTGTAATTCCTGAGTTTCCAAAGCATGCTGATTTGATTGTTCGCAATTCAATTGATTAAATAAAGTAGAGGTTTCTATCATAAGCATTTTAGTTGTATTGTTTTTAGTTTATAAACGCCACCAATCTGGTTTTATTTTAAACGAAATATAAATAAAAACAATTTATTGTATAAGTTATGATACTTCCTTCACTTTCATCATTTTCCGCAGGTTATTCAAGGCATATCTCATGCGGCCCAGCGCAGTGTTAATACTTACGTCGGTCAGTTCAGCGATTTCTTTAAAGCTCAAGTCGGCATAGTGCCTCATAATGAGCACCTCTTTCTGGTCGTCAGGAAGAAGCTGTATCATCGCCCTAAGGTCGACATGCGTCTGTTCGCGAAGCATCCGGTCCTCAGCACTTTCCTCATGAAACTGAAGCATATTTAGTACGTCAGTACCATCGGCGCTCGTAATTGCAGGGGCCCGTTTCTCTTTTCTGAAATAATCGATAACGAGGTTATGTGCAATTCGCATAACCCATGGAAGAAATTTCCCCTCTTCATTGTATCTGCCGGAACGCAGCGTGTTGATTACCTTGATAAAGGCGTCCTGAAAAATATCCTCGGCGAGGTATTGATCCTTCACCAGAAGATATATAGATGTATATATTTTTGATTTGTGCCGTCTAAGCAATTCCTCCAGAACAGATTCGTTGCCCCCCAGATATAATTTTATTAAATCCTGATCCGTTTGCTGTTGTAATTTCATAGGTGTATCCTTACTAAATCCCTTCCCCTGTTTGCTAAAAATTATTTAGTAGAGTTTGTTTCGATACGTGTTCTCCTATGTCTTTAAGTGGTAAACTTTATTTTGGTTCTTTATTCAAAAGAAGCATTTTTTTTATAACAATGCAACTTTAAAAATGTTAAAAAATCTTAAATACCCGGGGTTATGCCTTTTTGCCACTGGCACAAAAAGCATGTTAAGTTTTTTCGAGGTATATTTGTATATTCTATCATCATGCTAATGAATCACGAAAATTTGAGCGATCCACATAAAAACATCATCATAAAAGGTGCCAGGGTTCATAACTTAAAAAACATTGACGTCTCCATTCCTAAAAATAAGCTTGTCGTTATCACCGGGATGTCGGGCTCTGGCAAATCCTCGCTTGCTTTTGATACATTATATGCCGAAGGCCAGAGAAGATATGTGGAAAGTTTGTCTTCCTACGCGCGACAATTTATGGGCAGGATGAACAAGCCGGAGGTTGACTACATCAAGGGTATTGCGCCGGCTATTGCAATAGAACAAAAGGTGGTCACCTCTAATCCCAGATCTACAGTAGGTACTTCAACGGAAATTTACGATTACCTTAAACTCCTGTTCTCCAGAATCGGCAAAACCTATTCCCCTGTATCTGGACAACTGGTAAAAAAAGACTCCGTTAGTACGGTTGTGGATTACATACTGACATTAAATGAGTCGGCAGTTGTGACCGTATACTGCCCGCTTCACCCCCACAATGATCGGTCTATAAAGGAAGAACTTGCCGTTTTGCTGCAGAAGGGCTTCCTGAGGATTTTATATCAGAATGAAATCAAAAAGATTGAACAAATCCTGGAAGACCCATCATTTGAAGACTTCCGGTTCAGCGATGAAACGGACGTGAGGATATTGGTGGACCGCATCGTGGTGAACCGGGATGATGAAACAGTAAGCCGTATAGCTGACTCTGTTCAAACAGCCTTTATTGAGGGTAAAGGTGATTGCTACCTGGAACACGACAGCCAGTTTCATCACTTTTGCGACCGGTTTGAGCTTGACGGTATCCGCTTTGAAGAGCCTACTCCGAATTTTTTTAGCTTTAACAATCCGTACGGGGCTTGTAAGCGCTGTGAAGGATATGGCAATGTGATTGGTATAGATGCCGATCTCGTAATACCGGATAAAAGCAAAAGTATATACGATAACGCCATAGCACCTTGGAGAGGAGAGAAGATGCGCGAGTGGTTGAATCGCCTGATAGCCAACGCCGATAAGTTTAAATTTCCCATTCACAGGCCTTATAGCGAACTGACGGAGAGCGAGCAGGCCTTGCTGTGGACAGGTAATAAATATTTTGCGGGGCTTGATGCCTTTTTTAAGGACCTGGAAGAGCAGACTTATAAAATACAATACCGAGTGATGTTGTCGCGCTACCGCGGGAAAACCACATGTCCGGATTGTAAAGGATCACGACTCAGAAAGGATGCCTCCTATGTAAAAATTAAAGACAGGTCCATCATTGACCTGGTGTTAATGTCATTGTCAGACCTCCTGATATTTTTCGATGAGTTGTCCCTTAACGAGACAGACGAAAAAATTGCACGGCGACTGCTCACCGAGATAAAAAACCGGGTGCGGTATTTGAACGATGTCGGATTGAGCTATCTTACACTAAATCGTCTTTCCAATACACTGTCTGGAGGTGAGTCGCAGCGGATCAACCTTGCAACCTCACTCGGGAGTAGTTTGGTCGGTTCTATTTACGTCCTCGACGAGCCGAGTATAGGACTCCATCCGCGAGATACGAACAAGCTGATCGGTGTGCTGCTTTCGTTGAGAGATGTTGGCAACACTGTGCTCGTCGTAGAGCATGAGGAAGAGATGATGCTTGCTGCAGATTACATCATAGACATCGGTCCGGAGGCAGGTACCCACGGGGGGGAGCTGGTTTTCAGTGGCACCTATGACCAGATTGTTAAGGATCAGAAAAGTTTGACCGGTAAATATCTGTCGGGCAAGGAAACTATTCCAGTCCCGAAATACCGCAGGAAGTGGAACGACCACATCCTGATTCAGGGAGCGAGGGAGAATAACCTTAAAAACATCGATGTAAAATTCCCGCTGGGCGTGTTCACCGCAGTTACAGGCGTATCCGGATCGGGAAAAACTAGTCTGGTTAAAAAAATCCTTTATCCGGCATTGCAAAAAGCGATAGGCAACTATGCCGGCGAGCAGACCGGTGCGCACAATGGCGTGTCGGGCAATTTTGATCTGATTGCGCAGGTTGAGATGGTCGACCAAAATCCAATCGGGCGATCTTCAAGATCGAACCCGGTGACTTATGTGAAGGCCTGGGACGATATCCGCGCCTTATTTTCGGCACTTCCTTCGGCTAAAGCTGCCGGACTTAAGCCCGCTGCGTTTTCTTTCAATGTAGAAGGAGGCCGCTGCGAGGTTTGTCAGGGTGAAGGGGAAGTAAAGATTGAGATGCAGTTTATGGCCGACATCTTTCTGCCCTGCGAAGCCTGCGGCGGCCGGCGGTTTAAGCAGCAGGTGCTCGACATAACCTATCAGGACAAGAATGTGGCCGATATCCTGGATCTTACTATCGAGGAAGCCGTAACGTTTTTTGAGGGGCAGCCGAAGATATTAGCGAAGCTGCAGCCGCTCGTGGATGTGGGACTGGGTTATGTTCATCTTGGGCAGTCGTCAAATACGCTGTCGGGCGGTGAGGCCCAGCGCATCAAGCTCGCTTCGTTTCTGATCAAGGGCAACAACACCCACAAGACACTCTTTATTTTCGATGAACCCACTACAGGACTGCATTTCCATGACATCAAGAAACTGCTGATTGCACTTAACACGCTGATAGAGCAGGGTAATAGTGTGCTGGTTATAGAACACAATATGGATATGATCAAATGCGCCGACTGGGTGATCGATATTGGTCCGGAAGGTGGAGATCAGGGTGGTAACGTTGTATTCGAAGGTATGCCGGAAGACCTGGTCAACGTAGCGCATTCCTATACAGGGCAGTATCTGAAAGCACGTTTGCAGGCATAGCAGGTTTAAGATAAATTCAGCTATCTTCGGCAATGCTTTTTTTAACGTTTTTTCTAGGGATCGTTTTAAACATGATCGGCTATATTCCGCCTGGCAACATCAATCTGACCGTGGTTCAGATCACCATCACCAGAGGAATCAGACAGGCGATATATTTCATCTGCGCATTCTCTGCCGTAGAGGTGCTGTTCACATTCGCTATCATGCGTTTCGTGCAGTGGCTGTCAAGTGAGATCGACCTTGGATACACGATTGACGTTGCAATGATCCTGTTGTTCACCATATTGGGCGTGCTTACCTGGCGCTCACGCAAACAGATGCCTAAAGCAGACTACTCCAAGAAAGACAGCATAAAGTATGGAATGCTACTGGGCGTAATTAACCCTATGCAGGTGCCGTTTTGGCTTTTCGTGGGCACTTACCTGATATCACATGAGTGGATAGATATCGGTTACCTTTCATTAACGATATTCAGTATTGGATCCGGTCTGGGCGCAGCCCTGGCCTTGTATGGCTTTGCCCGTTTTGCACAATACGTCCAGGAAAAGTTTGAGCTAAGCAGTTATCTGATCAGTAAAAGTATCGCCATACTTTTCTTCGTACTTTCGGCGTACCATATCTTCAAACTGGTATATATCTACCTGATCAGATAAGTAACTATTTTTTTAAGAATTCCAGATTCCAGATCTTCTCTGCCCGCCGGCCAATAAGCCAGAACGAACCAGCCAGTACGGCAAAGAACAATGCTTTGTGCCAGCTGTCCCAGAAATACTCGAAGTACCTTGTGTACAGGTTTATAAATAAAAAGGTGATGCCAAATTCGCGGGCAATTTCATCTCTGTATTTAAGTCCGATAAAGATACTGATCACGCAGGCGGCGGCAGATATGAGTCCCCAATAAAACAGACTCAGTTGAGAAACGCTATACCATTGTTCTAGCGAACCAAAATTACCAAATACGGATAGCAGCCACATCGACACGAACAGATACACCATCCCGCTGACATAGTTGACCTGAAAAAACATGGCTAGGCGGGCATTCCTTTTCAGTAGAAATGAACAGGCGGTTAAGAAGAGGCCAAACACTGTAAAGCGTAAAGGGTAGTTCATTCCTAAGAAATACATGTTATCCCTGGAGAGATACCCCGTCTCCGTACCGAACCAGGCGCCGATGGAAATCAGCGTAAATATCCATATTAGCCTTGATTTAAATGTTACGGCCAGCACACCGTAAACGAGTGCGGAGACCAGAATTAGGGTGCTAAAATGATCGCTATCCTTTCCCAATGACTTGCCTAAATAAGCGACAGCATTCGCTGTAAGCATAACCGCTGTAAATATTAAAGCTTCGTTGCTAAACACACGGAGCGGTTGGGTCCGCTTCCGTTTAAACCCGAAATAGTACAGAAGTGTTGCAGCTGCGGCAGACAATATACTGATCAGCAGGTCGGACGCATCGAGCAGCCGTTCCAGGTAGGCCAGTATTTTATTGTCCACGAGCAGGGAGCCTAAGGCAATGACGCCACAAGCCATCGCGATCCAAAAGGAGTATTGCGCCAGTCTGCGCCAGTCAAAGGTCTTGGCTTCGTAACTGCTTTTTAGCCTCCCTGCATCCTCTTCCGTCAGGAGGTTCTGTTCTTGCCAATGACGAATCATGTCATCAAGGAAATCGCTTTTCTCCTGGTCGATCTTCATATGCTATGCCAATAAAGCAGGCACTTTTTTATTGTTGCCTACAATCCAAACGATATCACCGTTATCAAACACAAAATCAGAATCCGGATTCAGAATACGCGTTCCGGAGCGCTCAATGCCGACCACGAGTCCCTGAGTTGATTCGCGGATGCCCGATGTCCGGATGCTTTGGCCATAGACAGGAGAGCTGCTGTTTATCACAACTTTTTGCAGAGCCATATCTTCTTTCGGGAATGATGATTCCAAGTTCTCGTCAATCATCCCTTCAAAAAGTACCTTCACCGCAGCCAGTTGCTCGTCAGTACCAATCACCATCACCTTGTCATTGGGATATAGCCGTTCATCACGTCCCGGTGTAGGAATCATGATCTTGCCCCGTTCAATAAGGGCGATGTTTACACCGTACTTCTCGCGCACCGATAACTCGGCGAGTGTTTTCCCGATTAGAGACGACTCAGGTGCCACCGTAAGATCGGCAAGGTGAGCGTCCCAGGGCAATATCTCATGCTGTGCGTTTTGCGCTTCCCTCGCATTCAGGTTTCGGAGGAAACGGCTCTCCAGTCGGTTATAAAAGCTTTGCAGTTTCCGGGAGAAGATAAACATTCCGCATACAATAAGGGCTACCGCAAAGACCACCGAGATCCAGGTGCTGTAAAATTGATAAATGAGGAAGCCAACGAAAAAGATGGCAATGGCCACACGCAGAATTTCGAGCGCGACAAGCGGGCCTCTTGTATACTTTTTATTGAGCCAAAGATGAGAATATGCCTTTCGCTCAATGCGTCTGATGGCAAGTGCCCATAAAAACGGTGTCATTGCAGCAAGAGTAAGCACCAGGCTGATGATGATCCCGTAGTTTCCGTTGATGATAGAGGTGGTAATAAAGGGCTGAAGGAATCGTGAGCCTAAGAAAACCAGGGCGATTAAAATTACACTGTGTATGATGGTGTTGAAGGTGTACGACCTGAGCAGGATTTTCCAGTCGCTCATCGTTGTAATTCCGGCAGTACTCGAACTGTACCGCTTAATACCTTCCGTCCACCGGTTTGGCAGTTTGCGTTCCAGAAAAACGTAAAAGGGCTCCGAAGCCTTAATCAGGTAAGGCGTGGTAAACGTTGTGATGGCGGAAACCGCCACAGCAATGGGATATAAAAATTCGCTGGTTACCTTCAGTGTAAGTCCCAGCGTGGCAATAATAAAAGAGAATTCACCGATCTGTGCCAGACTCATGCCTGTCTGCACCGACGTCTTAAGTGGCTGCCCTGATACCAGCGCACCCAGGCCTGAACTCAAAAACTTTCCTAATACCGTCGATAGGGTAATGATCAATATAGGTACGATATATTCCACAAGAATGCGGGGTTCAATGAGCATACCCACAGACACAAAGAAGATAGCCGCGAAAAGATCCTTTACAGATTTGGTCAGATGTTCTATCCGCTCGGCCTGGGTAGTCTCAGCAAGTATGGAACCCATGATAAAAGCGCCCAACGCCGGGGAGAAACCGACTTTGACAGCCAGCAGGACCATAATGAGGCAGAGCGCTATCGATACAACCAGCATAGTCTCGTCGTTCATAAGCTTTCTTGTCGCCTTTAAGAAAGTGGGGATAAGGAAAATGCCCCCTATAAACCAGAGGATCAGGAAGAAACAAAGTTTCAAAATGGAGGTCAGCATTTCTGCACCGGCAAACTGCTGGCTTACAGCCAGGGTAGACAACAATACAAGAAGCAGGATTGCTACTAAATCTTCCACAATCAACACCCCGAAAACCAGTCCCGCAAACTTCTTATGCTTTACTCCGAGTTCCTCAAACGCACGGATAATGATTGTTGTAGAGGATACGGAAAGGATTCCGCCCAGAAAGATGCTGTCCATCGTAGACCAGCCCATTAATTTTCCAGCCGTAAACCCTATGGCCAGCATAAATACCACTTCTACAATGGCTGTAATGGAAGCCGAGCCGCCAACCTTTACAAGCTTCTTAAAACTGAATTCCAGGCCCAGACTAAAAAGAAGGAAAATAACACCTATTTCTGCCCAGATATGAATACTGGCATTGTCGGTAACCGTAGGCAGAAAGTCAACGTGTGGCCCAACGAGCAAACCAGCAAGAATATAGCCCAGTACAATAGGCTGTCTGATTTTTTTGAATAGTAATGTTGTTATAGCAGCAGCGGCAAGTATGAGCCCCAGGTCGGTAATAAGAACGGGCAGATGTATCATATCGTACGAAAAATCAATTTGCCCTAATATACGAAAAAAAGAGGTGTTTTTAGCAGAAAGGCGCGAGTTTTTTAGGTTAAAACGCCTTTCGGAAATAGGCCAGAGTAGCCGTTTTATCCTTCTCCAATTGCAATTTCAAGGCTTCCAGTCCTGTGAACTTTTCATCCTGCCGCAGGAACTCCATGAAGTTCATGGTGATTTCCTGGCCATATATTTCCTTCTCAAAATCAAAGATGTTCACTTCGATATTTCTGGTCATGCCGTTTATTGTAGGCCGCTGCCCTATATATGCCATGCCCTTAAACAGGCTTTCGTTTAAATAAACGGTAACGGCATATATGCCGTCAGACGGAATCAGCTTATAAGTTTCCTCTATAAAAATATTGGCCGTCGGAAAACCGATCGTACGTCCGATCTTATCACCCTTGATCACCCGGCCACGCAGGGAAAAATGATAGCCTAAGTACTTCGCCGCCAAAGCTACATCCCCATCCAGCAAAGCTTTTCTGATTTTGGTGGAACTTACGGCGACATCATTAATATCCTGCTCTGGAATCTGTTCAATACTATACCCGAACAGATCTGCATAAAACTCCAGTTCCTTCATGCCACCCTGCCGGTCTTTTCCAAAACGATGATCGTAGCCAACAATTAAATGCTTAACTCCAATGGTGTCAACCAAAATGTTTCTAATGTAGTCTTCGGGCGATAAATTCGAAAAGTCGCGGGTAAAAGGAATGATGATCAGATGGTCCACTCCGAGGGTTTCCAGGATATTGGCCTTCTCCTGGATGGTATTGATCATCTTAAGGTCCTGATTTTCCGGATCAATGATTAACCTCGGATGGGGGAAAAAGGTTAGGATCACACTTTCCGCACGCAGTGCCTTGGCTTTGTCGCACAACTGCTTTACAATCTTTTGATGCCCGTAGTGGACACCATCGAAAGTGCCGATGGTCACAACCGCATTGCTCAGTTTGTTGAACTCCGAAAGCTGATGGTATATCTTCAAGACTGTAAATTTACTAAACTTTTTTACTGCGCAGGTGCGTCACCAAGTCGCTCACCTCAAAAGCATTCTCCAGCAGAAAATTACCGCTTCTTGTCCTTGTGAGCCTGGACAGGTAAGCCCCGTTATTGAGCTTTTTTCCAAAATCAGCAACCAGCGAACGGATGTAGGTTCCCTTGCTGCATATCACCCTAAAATCAACTTCGGGGAGTCTGATTGAAGTAATCTCAAAAAGGGAAATGCTCACGTTTCTCAATCTTAGCTCCGTTTCCTCACCCCGTCTTGCTTTGAGATATAAACGTTCCCCGTTTACTTTGATGGCAGAATGCGCAGGAGGATACTGCTGTATATCGCCCATGAATGCACTTGTGGCATCATGTATAGCCTCGTGGCTAAGGCCCTCTAGATCAAAATGCTGATCAGGCTCGGTTTCCATATCGTAAGAGGGGGTGGTAGCTCCAAGGACCATCGTGCCGGTATATTCCTTTTCTTCAGCCTGAAACGAATCGATTTGCTTGGTCAGCTTGCCGGTGCAAACAATAAGCAACCCGGTAGCCAAAGGATCAAGTGTCCCGGCATGGCCTACCTTCAGTTTAAGCGGTTTAAGGGAGTTTCTGATTTTGCCTACAACATCAAAGCTTGTCCATTTGTAAGGCTTGTTGATCAGCAGAAGTTCGCCCTCAGCAAAATTAAACTCTGGAAATTCCTTTATAGATTGCTCCTTAATCTCTTCAGTCATTACAAAACATTCATTTCCACACCGGAGTAATATAAGGCGATAAGGACAACGCCTATAATGATCCTGTACCATCCAAAAATACGGAACCCATGTTTGGATAAAAAGCCGATAAATGATTTGATGGCGATGATCGCCACGATAAAAGCGACCACGTTACCAAAAAGAAGAAGTTTTACGTTTTCTGCATTGAGCAAGTCATAGCCCTTCAGCAGCTTATATCCGGTGGCAGCGCACATGGTTGGAACCGCCAGGAAAAACGAAAACTCCGCAGCGGCCTGTCTGGTAAGCTTTTGTTGCATGCCTCCGATAATTGTAGCGGCACTTCTGCTCAATCCTGGAAAAACCACCGCCAGCACCTGAAAACATCCAATCTTAAAAGCAGTCAGATTACTGATATCGGTTTCTTTATCTATTGCCGGACTCTTAAACAGTTTATCGATAAACAACAATACGATACCACCCAATAAAAGCACAACGGCTATAAACAAAGGATTGCCCAGGGTGTTGTCGATAAAGTCGTTCAGGATAAAGCCAAAAAACAAAGCAGGAATAACAGCAATAACAAGTTTAAGATAAAACTGCCATTTGCTGAAATCCATAAATTTTCTCCAGTATAAGACTACGACTGCCAATATGGCCCCAAGCTGGATGGCTACTTCAAATAATTTTACGAAATCATCATGACCAATACCCATAAAAGAACTGGCGATCACCATATGGCCGGTTGAAGACACTGGTAAAAACTCCGTCAGGCCCTCTATAACGGCGAGAATTAAAGCTTGTAAATAATCCATTTACCGGCTATTTCTTTAGGATAGCATAGACGCCCAGTCCAAAACCAGCAAGCACTACCATCGGAGCAAGTAGGGTTTTCCTGAAATCATAAATGTCTGTAGTACCCATCATAAGGATAAAACCTACAACTACGATGGCTATGCTCAATAAAAGCAATTGATAGTTCTTCTTCGTAAAAACCAGTTCCGATTTTGCTTCCGGGTTCGGGGAAGCGGATTTTTTTTCTGCCATTATCTGTAAAGATCGTATATTTTTAAACGTAAATATTTATTAACCGCCATTGATGTACTAATAGCGGTGATGAAAATGCCAATACCAACAAGGCCAATAAGTACGATGCCGAATTCGGTGTAGTTTCTGAGGATAACAATTTCAGGAATCTCCCGCTGGGTGTAATATAAAATGCCAAGCAGGATAAGGATCGCAATAAAGGCTGCTATCAGCCCATGCAGGGCTGCAATCAATACAAACGGCCTGCGAATGAAGCCGCGGGTAGCACCCACCAGTTGCATACTTTTGATCAGAAAACGCTGGGAATAGATGGCCAGGCGTATGGTGTTGTTAATCAGTGCCACAGAAATCACCAGCAGTATGGCAGCAAAGCCTAAAATAATCAGTCCGATCGTGTTGATGTTTTTATTGACCATGTCGATGAGCGAGCTCTGATAGATCACTTCTTTAACGACCGGATTCTGACCGATACTTGCTTTCAGTGACTCTATACTCTTATTGTTGGCATAGTCCGCTTTCAAATAAACGTCTACCGTAGAGAGTAGTGGGTTATACCCAAGGAAATTCACAAAGTCTTCACCCAGATCATTGGTCAGGTTTCTCGCTGCCATCTCCTTATTCACGTACTGCGTAGATTTGATAGCCGGGTTGGCGTTCAGGTCCTTCTGGAACTGTAAAATATCCGTCTCTTTAGCGCCCTCATCAACAATAATATTTAAAACGATGTTTTCCTTAACATAATTAGACAGATTCTTGGCATGAACCAAAATCAGTCCGAGCATTCCAAGCATCAACAGAACAAGAGCAATACTGAATATCGTAGAAATGTAGATCGTTTTTGTCTTCTTAGAAGCGTCGCTTACTTCAAATTCTTCCATACGCTTTAGTCTGAGTTTTCTGCGAAAATAAGTAAATGTTCACAAAAGGCACCGTATTTGCGAAGCTTTTTGGAAAAAAACAAAACCTGTTATGAAAAAACAATCAATCCTTACTATTGCGCTTTTGCTCATCGTTAATCTTGTTTTGACCTCCTGCGGTAAAGAAGATACTACTTCAATAAAGCCCAGAATGACGGGTCGCTGGGATGTCTCGCGGATCGAAGGTGTGCCTTTAAATATATCAACCGGTGATTATTACGACTTTAAGGAGGGAGAAGACGATATCGTCGAAATTCGTGAAGGCGGCAATCTTCAATCGGGCACCTACGCTGTTCAGGTGGGTAATGACTTTAGTATGCAGATCGGCGGCAAGCTGTACACCTGCAAGGTCATCGTACTGGAGACAGGCAGATTGGAATTCTCGGCTTCCGACGGCAGCGTCACAAAAAAAGTTTTCCTGAAAAGATAGGGGCTTCGCAGAGTTGTGTTTATTTCTTTATTTTCGCATCCTGCAATCGCAGGAGCGCCGGTAAGCGCAAACAGCTATACAAAGTTTATCGATGGATTATCAATTTAAAGAAATAGAACAAAGGTGGCAGGAGCATTGGGCCGATAAGCAGACCTTCAAGGTCGCGGAAAATACGGAAAAGCCTAAATACTATGTGTTAGATATGTTTCCCTACCCTTCCGGGGCGGGCTTACATGTGGGTCACCCACTGGGCTATATTGCTTCCGATATTTTTGCAAGATATAAACGCCTTAAAGGTTATAATGTTTTGCATCCGATGGGCTACGATTCATTTGGCTTACCGGCCGAGCAGTATGCCATACAAACCGGTCAGCACCCTGCCATAACTACTGAAACAAATATCAATACCTACCGCAGGCAGCTTGATAAGATCGGTTTTTCTTTCGACTGGAGCCGGGAGGTCCGCACCAGCGATCCGCAATACTATAAATGGACACAGTGGATCTTCATGCAACTGTTCAGCTCATGGTACAATTTGGAGACTGACCGGGCGGAAGATATTTCTACCTTGATTGAGAAATTTAATTCCAGCGGTACCGAGGGTGTAAGAGCCGTATGCGATGAAGATGTTCAACAATTGTTGCCGTCCGACTGGGCAGCAATGACCGCAGAGCAAAAGCAGGCCGAACTGTTGAAATACCGACTTACCTACCTTAAAGAAAGTACCGTGAACTGGTGTGCTGCCCTGGGCACCGTTTTAGCCAACGACGAAGTAAAAGACGGGTTTTCTGAGCGTGGCGGGCATCCTGTTGAACAGAAAAAAATGATGCAGTGGAGTATGCGGATCTCCGCTTACGCCGAGCGTTTGCTGAGCGGACTTGACACCGTCGACTGGCCAGAGCCTGTGAAAGAAATGCAAAGAAACTGGATCGGTAAAAGTTCAGGCGCTTCCGTCCGGTTCAAGATAGAGGGAGCCGGTCTGGTTTCAGAATTCTCCGAACTCAAGACCGACTATATTGAAGTTTTCACTACCCGGGTAGACACTATCTTTGGGGTATCTTATTTAGTTTTAGCGCCCGAGCATGAACTGGTGGCCAAGCTTACCACTCTTGAACAACGCGCAGCGGTGGAGCAATACATAGCGCAGACCAGGAAGAAGTCGGAGCTCGACCGCATGGCCGATACCAAAACGGTCTCAGGTGCGTTTACCGGCAGCTATGTCATCAATCCAGTGAGCGGGGAGCGTATCCAGTTGTGGATAGCCGATTATGTGCTTGCAGGATATGGCACAGGCGCAGTAATGGGCGTGCCTAGTGGCGACCAGCGCGACTGGCTTTTCGCGCGTCACTTTAATTTGCCTGTGGTGCAGATCCTTGACGCACAAAAAGATTTGGATGTTCAGGCAGATCCTACAAAAGAAGGTAAATACATCAATTCCGGATTTATAAACGGTATGACTTATACCGAGGCTGTCTCCGCGCTGAACGAATGGTTGGAAAGCAAAGGTTCTGGTAAGGCCAAAATAAATTACCGGATGCGCGACGCTATATTCGGACGTCAGCGCTATTGGGGAGAACCTATACCGATATATTTTAAAGACGGATTACCTTATCTGATCAAGGAAGAGGAGTTACCTCTGATGCTGCCGGAAATTGACAGGTACTTACCTACAGAAACCGGCGAACCGCCGTTGGGAAGGGCTGAGGACTGGAAATATGAAGGCAAGTATGAATACGAGCTAAGTACAATGCCAGGTTGGGCTGGCTCTAGCTGGTACTGGTACAGGTATATGAATCCAGACAACACGAGTGATTTCGCTTCCAAAGAGGCTATCGATTACTGGAAGGATGTCGACCTCTATATAGGCGGTGCTGAACATGCCACTGGGCATCTTTTGTACAGTCGCTTCTGGAACAAGTTTTTAAAGGATCTTGGCTATACTCAAGAAGAGGAGCCGTTTAAAAAACTGATCAATCAGGGTATGATACAGGGCCGGAGTAATTTCGTTTACCGGGTAGTCGACGAGCAGGGCAGGGGAACCAATAAACTTGTTTCGTACGGACTTAAAAATCAATATAAGACCTCAGCGCTCCATGTCGACGTGAATATTGTTGAAAACGACATTCTGAATATTGCTGCGTTTAAAGCGTTTCGTCCAGAGTTCGAAGAGGCTGAGTTTGTCATGGAAAACGGAAAGTACGTTTGCGGCGTTGAAGTCGAGAAGATGTCTAAATCCAAGTTCAATGTCGTAAACCCTGATTTGCTGATAGAGAATTATGGGGCCGACACTTTAAGGATGTACGAGATGTTCCTCGGGCCGCTAGAGCAAAGCAAACCCTGGAATACCAACGGCATCGAAGGGGTGTTCAAATTCCTCAGGAAGTTCTGGCGACTGTTCCATAACGAAGCGTGGGAATTCCAGGTAAGTTCAGACGAACCCACCAAAGCAGAGCTTAAATCGCTGCATAAGATCATCAAAAAGGTGCAGGACGATATTGAGCGTTTTTCGTTCAATACTTCGGTGTCCAGCTTTATGATCGCCGTCAACGAACTGACAGAGCTGAAATGTAACAAGAGCGCCATCCTTAAAGATCTGGTTGTGGTATTGTCGCCCTATGCGCCGCATATCTGCGAAGAACTCTGGACCTTGCTTGGTTATGAGGCAGGCAGCCTTTCCTACGCACCTTATCCTGAGTTTAAGCCCGAGCATCTTGTGGAAGATGAGTTCAGTTATCCTATCTCTATTAATGGAAAGACAAGAATGAACCTGAATTTAAGTCTTACACTGGAACAGAGCGAAGTGGAGGCGGCGGTGCTTGGTCAAAGCCAGATTCAGAGTTACCTCGAAGGCAAGGCGCCCAAAAAGGTCGTCTTCGTTAAAGGCAGGATCATTAATATAGTAGTCTAACGCGACGATCAGCGTTTTGTAACCGTTTTTAAGATCAGCAGGTTCTGGGCATTATTGCTCAATCCGCTAATATTGTTTTGGGTTAAAGTGACCGACTGATCGTAGA
Source organism: Pedobacter faecalis (assembly GCF_030182585.1). NCBI lineage: Bacteria > Pseudomonadati > Bacteroidota > Sphingobacteriia > Sphingobacteriales > Sphingobacteriaceae > Pedobacter > Pedobacter faecalis. The sequence goes on from NZ_JARXOW010000002.1 coordinate 27,936, forward strand.
ACAATGGGATGATGTTGGCGTAGCTGGTAACCATACTGTCCATTTGCTGATGAAGCTTAAAACGACGGTTTTCGTCCGTCTCGTAGTAGCTCTGCTCAAACAGGCGGTCAAACTCCTTATTGTAATAGGCTGTATAGTTTGGTCCGAAAGGCACCTTATTCCGCGAATAAAACATGGCGAGGTAGTTTTCCCCGTCGGGGTAATCTGCGATCCAGGAACCCCGGAAAAAATTTACCCCGTTCTTTGCGATCAGATCGCGGAGGCTCGCACTCGGACTCACATCTATTTTAACCTGTATGCCAATGGCATTTAATTCACCCTGGACAAATTCAATGACATCTTTGTAGTTGGTCGATGTACTTAAGGTGACCTGCGGCATCCCTTGCCCGTTCGGGAAACCCGCTTCGCGCAGAAGCTGCGCCGCCTTTTCCGGGTTGTAATGATAGCCCTTTACAGCAGCAGTGTCGAACCCAGGCATGCCTTTGGGAATAAATCCAGCGGTGGCGGGGATACCCACACCGTTTCGGAGATACCTGACCAGTTTGGAGCGGTCGATGGCATAGTTGATCGCCTGCCTCACCTTCAGGTGGCGGAGCGGCGAATTCCTTGTGACTGCGATATTGGTGTCTACCAATATCCCGATATACTCTGTGCACAAATAAGGGGCCTTACGAAGACGAAATGCATATCTGTATTTGTTGGTCACCCGCCCATCTCTGGTCAATATTTCGTTCCGGTAACTGCCGTCTACTTTATCAAAGAAATCCAGTTCCTTTTTAAGAAAGTTCATGAACGCGCTCTGTTTGTCCGTTACAAACGTTACCCTGACTGCATCCAGGTACGGCAGCTTTGTCCCGCTAACCTTTTCCCAATAATTTTCGTTTTTTAAAAGCACCAGCACTTCATCCTCCTTCCAATATTTGAACTTAAACGGACCAGTCCCGACCGGATGGCTGCGGAATTCATGCCCGTAATGCTCCACGATTTCTTTAGGAACCACCGAACAATATTGTGTGGTAAGCAATTTGAGAAAGGCCGGGAAAGGCTTAGATAAGGTAATTTGAAAGGTAGAATCGTTGACCGCCACTAAACTATGCTTTCCGGCTATCTTGTCCGAAAATATCCACCCGCCAGAGGAGCCGACCGCCGGGTCGATTAGTCTGTAAAAGCTGTATGCGAAATCGGCCGCCACCACTCTTCTGCCCTTTCCTCCGGCAAACAAAGGGTGCTCGTGAAAAAAGACATCGTCACGAAGATTAAACCTGTAAGTCAGCCCATCCTCAGAAACCTGCCATGTCTTCGCAATGCAGGGCACGGTATTCAGATTGCTGTCAATCTGCACCAGTCCGTTAAATATCTGGTTGATCATCCACAGCGCGTTCTGGTTGCGTGCAAAGGCGGGATCAAGCGAGGTAAGGTTTTGGTTCAGATTCATCTGAAAAACACTCCTGCCGTCATGCCGGTCGTGCCTACTGCAGGCTGCCACGGCTGTAAGCACCATGAAATAAAAAAACCTTAAAAGAATACGAGGCATGAGTACCGTAATGCTATTTTTGTACAAAATACTAAATAAATTAATATGTCTTTTTTAGAAGCCGCGATCATGGAGATAGCTGACCTCGACTTACGTGAACAGTTCCAGGACAGGCTCGATATTGTCCGGCACAAGATAAAATTTATGGACACCGTCCCTGTGGCATGCCTTACTACGCTGAACACTCCGGCTGATGCCGTATTCCCTTTGCTGGAAGCGGTGGGCGGAGAGCCGGTGCTTCCGGAACAGGCCCAGGTTTTACTGTACTGGCAGCATCAGACGGATATCCCCGAACTCATGGGGGCTGTGCCGCAACTGCTGGACGCCCAATGGCCAGCAGTGAAGTATAGCCGGGTTTATTTATGGAAAGACGAGTTCAGCCAACAAACCGAACCTGAGGTACTCGTTTCCGCGCTGGAGCACCTGGCAGAAATGCTATATCCGGGCTTTTTTGTCTTTGGCGGAGAAGGGGAGGTCTGGACCAGCTTTAAAACGCAATAAACTTGCTGATCTGCTGCTCGGTAAACTTCAGCGTATCTTCCTTGAAAAACTGACCATTACTGTCTAGTTCAGATTTGATGTTTGCGATATGCAATCGAAGCGGCAACAAATGGAGATGAAGATAACTGCATACGCCGGCAAAATGATCTATGCCACGCACATTGCCATACTTACCCGAAGATACTCCGACTAATGCCGCTTTTTTGTCATAAAAGCTGTCTGGGAAGTTACAGGCATCAACAAAGGTTTTCAGTACCCCAGGAAAGCTTCCGTTATATTCAGGGATAATGAACAAAAACTTTTGGGTACGGTCTACCATTTCCTGGATTGGCTTAAACGCTGCGCTCCGATGTCCGTACAAATCGGTCGCAATTAAATTGTTGGGCAAATCCTGGAGATCGAAGACCCGGCTTTCCTCTCCCTTTATTCTCAGCTGAGCCTGGTAATAATTGGCCACTTTAAGCGTATTACTAGAAGGTCTGTTGGTGCCGGATATAATCGTAATCATAGCTTTTTGTTGATAAGATGTGCAAAACCCATAGCGCTTTCATACAAGTTTTGTTAATTAGTTTGTATCTTAGCTAATCGTTAAAATGTGCCTGAATGTAGGCAAAAATAGCATTTTTTAAGGATATACCTCCGGGTACTGAGACCAAAACAAATAATAGTTATTAGTAAGAAGATAAATGAGTAAAATAATTGCCCTGGCAAACCAGAAGGGTGGTGTCGGAAAGACCACATCTTCAATCAACCTTGCAGCAAGTCTGGCTGTGTTGGAATACCGAACTTTACTGGTTGATGCCGATCCTCAGGCAAATTCTACTTCAGGTATAGGGTTTGATCCGAGAAGCATTAAGAACAGCATTTACGAATGCATCATTAATGATGTTGATCCCCGGGAAGCCATTCAAAAAACGGAAACCCCCAATCTTGATCTGCTTCCGGCGCATATAGATCTTGTAGGAGCGGAGATCGAGATGATCAATCTTAATAACAGGGAATATAAAATGAAAGCCGTTCTGGAAAGTGTAAAGGACCAGTATGACTTTATCATTATTGACTGCTCTCCCTCTCTAGGTCTGATCACCATAAACGCTCTTACTGCGGCCGATTCGGTGATCATCCCGGTGCAGTGTGAGTATTTTGCGCTTGAAGGACTGGGCAAATTGTTGAATACCATCAAAATTGTTCAAACCCGGCTTAATACCGATCTGGAAATAGAAGGTATTCTGTTAACCATGTACGATGTGCGCCTCCGCCTTTCCAACCAGGTGGTAGAGGAAGTGAAAAGTCATTTTCAGGACCTGGTATTCGAAACGATCATACAGCGGAACACGCGTCTCAGCGAAGCGCCAAGTTATGGGGTGTCCGTGATTATGCACGATGCTAATTGTAAAGGTGCCATAAACTATCTTAATCTTGCACGCGAGATTGTTCGGAACAACGGCATGATAAAGGAAATTGAGGACAGGAGTACAGCGACTATTTAATTAGAATTTTAATGACGTCTTTTCAGCGAAAAACAGGTTTAGGGAAAGGATTAAGTGCTTTACTGGATGATACAGATGCTGTTAATCCGCCAAAGAACGGAGGTCTCCCTGTAGCCGAGCCAAAGCAAACGAACGGCAGCAACCCGATTGGTCATATTCGCATTGCCGACGTTGAAACCAATCCATATCAGCCCCGCACCGAGTTCGATCAGGTAGCGCTTAACGAACTGTCGGAATCGATTAAAGTTCAAGGCCTGATCCAGCCAATCACAGTCAGAAAGCAGGGTCAGGGCAAGTATCAGCTTATCTCAGGAGAGCGGCGGCTTCGGGCATCGAAGCTTGCGGGACTTACGGAAATACCTGCATACATACGCACCGCCGACGATCAGCAGATGCTGGAAATGGCACTCATTGAAAACATACAGCGTGAAAACCTGAATGCGATCGAGGTGGCCCTCAGCTTCCAGCGGATGCTCGAGGAGTGTAATTTAAAGCAGGAGCAATTGGGCGACCGGGTAGGCAAAAACCGGAGCACGGTAACCAACTATCTGAGGTTATTAAAGCTTCCCCCTGCTATACAGGTGTCCATCCGCGATCAGAAAATCTCTATGGGACATGCACGTGCCCTGATAAACGTGAACGAGGAGGATAAGCAACTGTTTATTCATAACGAGATTATCGAAAAAGGGCTGTCGGTACGCAAGGTTGAGGAACTGGTACGCAGCATCAACAGCCTGGAGGTGAAGCCGAAAACCAGGACCTCTTCTGAAACCTTGCCTGAGTATCAGAAACTGCAGCGCGATCTCGCGTCTAAATTTTCTACCAGAGTAAAGCTAAAAGTTAGTGAAAACGGAAAGGGAGCTATCGAAATCCCTTTCGTATCTAAAGACGATCTTAGCCGTATATTAGAGTTATTAGACTGGTAATGCGCAATGTAGTCTTGCTATGTATTTTACTTTGTGGTGCCTTTATTGCCGGGGCTCAGGATCCTGTATCGCCGGTTGTGAAAGACTCCACGGTAAAGGGAACAGATACAGTCAGGAAAAAAGCAGCCTATGTAAACCCGGGAAAGATTGCGGGTAGAAAAGCCGCTTTCCGCTCTATGATGGTGCCTGGCCTTGGACAGATCGGAAACGGCGTCACAGTATATCGTCTGGCTAAAGTAGCCGGTATATATACCGGTGCCACCATGCTAACCCTTTCCTATATAGATAATAACAAAAGCTACAAAGAAGTACTTACTGAACTACAATACCGAGCTGAAAATCCCGGTAAAGTTACGCCTACCGGACGTTATCGAAACTATCCTTCCGAAGGACTGATCCCTGCAAAGGACACCTTTCGGAGGAACCGTGAAGTGGTTATATTTTCGCTGGCGGGGTTGTATCTGCTTAATATTGTTGAGGCCTATATTGATGCCAGGCTCAAATATTTCAATGTGGACGATATTGCCATAAAGATCGCGCCGGATATGATAAACGCGAGTCCGGTATACGGCCTTACAACGCCCGCTCCGGGTATTAAACTTACATTCAATTTTTAACAAGAAACGAACAATATGAAAATAGCACTACTTGGTTATGGTAAGATGGGTCAGATTATTGAGCGCTTTGCTGTAGACAGGGGGCACGAGATAGTTTTGAAGATCACCGTCGATAACAAAGACGATCTTACAGAGACCAACCTGCGTAAAGCTGACGTCGCCATTGATTTTAGTGCGCCAGACGCTGCCATTGCGAATATTTACGCATGCTTCGATGCCAATCTGCCCGTAGTGGTGGGTACCACAGGCTGGTATGGTCAGCTCCAGGAAGTGAAGAATGAGTGCCTGCTGCGTAACAATACCCTTCTCTACGGGTCAAACTTCAGCATAGGGGTCAACCTCTTTTTTCATATGAACAAGATACTTGCAAAGCTGATGAACGACTATCCTGCTTATGATGTCCAGGTGGAAGAGATCCACCATACGCAAAAGCTAGACGCTCCGAGCGGCACGGCCATGACAATTGCCGAAGATATCATAGCTAACCTCGACAGAAAGAGTGAGTGGGTGAACGTCGTTGGCGATGTGCTGCCAGAGGAAGGTATTAAAAAAGAGCAGATGCTGATTGAGTCTTTGCGTATTGAGAATGTGCCCGGAACGCATACTGTACTTTACAGTTCTGAAGTGGACGATATTGAGTTTAAACACACGGCGCACAACCGTTCGGGCTTTGCCCTGGGCGCCGTTGTTGCGGCAGAATGGCTGGAGAAACGTCAGGGTTTTTACAACATCACAGATATATTTAATTTTAAAGGATAGGGAATGAACTGGAAATTCTGGAAGAAAGATACAGCGACCGACAAGCCAAAGAAAAAGAAATCTAAAGGGCGAGAGTGGCTCGACGCGATTGTGTTTGCCGTTATCGCCGCTACGATTATCAGGGTGTTTTTCATAGAAGCCTATACAATTCCTACCGGCTCTATGGAGCGGTCGCTGCTCATCGGCGACTTCCTCTTTGTAAGTAAAGTTAATTATGGTGCACGCATACCGATGACGCCGGTTGCATTCCCGTTTGCGCATCACACGATGCCGATAACCGGTACCAAAGCCTACTGGGAAGGTGTGCAGTGGAAATACCACAGATTGCCAGGATTATCCGACATTAAACACAATGACGTAGTGGTGTTCAACTATCCTCAGGGTGATACCGTAGCCTTAGAAATGCAGGACGCTGACTACTATCAGCTGGTGCGGCACGCCGGCTGGCATGCGGTAAACAGTCAATATACGGTGATAAGCAGGCCGGTTGACAAGCGCGAAAACTATATCAAGCGTTGTATTGGTTTGCCGGGTGATGAAATCAGTATGAAAAACGGACTGGCCTACGTTAATGGGAAGGCCGAAAAATTAAAATCAACAGGTCAGTTTAGCTACGATGTAGAATTTAAAACGACCGATGTCAATTTTAGTGTTTTTGAAGATCTTGGTTTTAAGATACAGGAAGACATTAGTCAGCAGTCGGCCACGGTTTTCCAGTTTAACGGCACAGAACCGATGATGGAAAAAGTGAAGCAACTCGACTTTGTGCAGTCTGTACGCGAGTCGGCCGCCCCTGCCGGACAGCCCGATGCGGATGTGTTTCCTTTCGATACGCGCAGGAACTGGAATGTTGACAACTTTGGCCCAATCAAGATACCTGCCCGTGGCTTGACGGTTCAGCTCGACAGCCTGACAATGCCGCTTTACGAACGCTGCATCCGGATATACGAGGGCAACAAACTGGAAAAATCAGGAAATGGCTGGCTGATTAATGGCAAGCCGGCAACCAGCTATACTTTTCAGATGGACTATTACTGGATGATGGGCGACAACAGACATAAATCGCTCGACTCCAGGTACTGGGGATTTGTTCCCGAAGATCACATCGTCGGTAAAGCGTTATTTATCTGGATGAGTTTCAATTCAGACGGCTCTTTCTTTAGCAAGATCAGGTGGAACCGCCTGCTTAAAGGTATTCACTAGTTTAAAGAGTTTAACCATCATGCGCATAAAGCGCAAAAAACGCCTGAAGCATTTAGCGCTTCAGGCGTTTTTACTTTCTAATAATTTCTATTAGCCCGCACTCGCTGGCGGCTGGAAACAGACTTGGTGTTATCAGGAATCCAGCAAAAAGTAAGCAGTTCGGGCTGAGATCTTCATATACACGATTTGTAAAGATCCTATTACTTTTAAAAAAATTTAATAAGTGTTGTCTTTTATGAAAATAAATGCATAAGTTTGGGTATAGGAACAAACCAAATGGCTTTATTGAACAGGAAAAATTACGACCTCAGCAAGGAAATTATCCGGTGTTTATATTATCACGGTGCGCTCACGCTTACTGAATTAAGCGCTTTAAGCAAGAAAAGCCTCCCCTTGGTTACGAGCATTGTCAACGATTTGGTTGCTGAGGGGTTTCTTATAGAGCACGGCTTGGCGCCTTCTACAGGCGGTCGCCGACCAGCGGCGTTTTTGATCAATCCGGCGAAGCAGCTGTACATTGTAGCTGTAGCGGTGGACCAACTGGTGGCTCAATTTAATATTTACAACTTAAGAAATGAGCCGCAGGTTTCCCCATGTATGATCGACCTCAGCATTGCTGGCGACAAAGATGCGCTCGAGAAGCTGATTACATTTATTGTCGAGAATATTGAGGCCTCCGGTATCCCAGCAGAGTCACTGTTGGGTGTCGGTATCGGAATGCCTGGTTTTGTTGACACCGCGAAGGGCATCAACCATAGCTTCTTTAAGAACTACAAGGGGAAAAGCCTGAGATCTTACCTGAATGAGCGAATCGCCCTGCCGGTTTTTATTGATAACGATTCCAGTCTTATTGCCCTGGCCGAACTAAAGTTCGGTACAGGCAGAGGCCTTAAAGAGGTGTTGGTGGTAAATATCGGGTGGGGTATCGGCCTAGGTATGATCATTAACGGCAAATTGTTCAGGGGGCATAGCGGTCTTGCAGGCGAATTCAGCCATATTCCACTTTCGCAAAGCAACAAACTGTGTTCCTGCGGTAAGCGCGGTTGCCTTGAAGTAGATACTTCCCTGCTCGTACTCGTGGAGCGCGCGCAAGCACAGATGAATGCCGGAGTAAGTTCCAGTTTGGAGAAGCTTTTCACAGACACCTCGAAGTTGCCCGGTGATCACCTGCTGGATGCGGCAAAGTCAGGCGATCCGCTTGCGGTATCTGTGCTTTCTGAAGCTGCATTTCTCATCGGAAAAGGTATTGCCACACTCATACACATCATGAACCCTGAGCTTATCGTATTGAGCGGAAGGGGTGCGAAAGCAGGTAAGATGCTGCTGGCACCAGTCCACCAGGCCATACATGAGTTCTGCATACCCCGGCTTTCGGAGTATACAGATATCAAGGTTTCGGCCCTCGGCTCAGAGTCGGAGTTACTCGGTGCCGCACTGCTTGTTATTGAGAATTGTGAATTCGCGGAAATACAAGTTCAGTTAGAAACAAACAGTAAAAACCAGAATACCAATAATCAGAATACCAATAAAGCAACTAGTCATCAATTATCAACTTAACTTAAACAGGGATGAAACAGATCTATTTTAAATGCCTGGGCATGATCTTACTTTCGATGATTACCTTCGCGGCTTATGCGCAGAGGGTGGTATCCGGAACGGTGAGTGAAACATCAGGTGAAGGAATTCCGGGAGTGACCGTAACCGAGAAGGGTACAACAAACGGCGTGTCTACCGATGCAAACGGTAAGTTTGCGCTGACCGTTAAACCCGGTGCTACTTTGGTAGTGCGGTCAATTGGTTACACCGCACAGGAGATTGCCGTCGGCGAATCGTCAACAATTAATGTTACACTGCAGGAAGACAATACACAGCTCAGTGAAGTTGTGGTAACGGCGCTCGGCATCCGCAGAGAAAGAAAGTCTCTGGGTTACGCTGTACAGGAAGTTAAAGGCGAAACACTTGTAGAAGCACGCGAGCCTAATTTGGTGAACACGCTTTCTGGGAAAGTTGCGGGTTTGCAGGTAACGCGTTCCAGCAATGGGCCGGCAGGATCATCCAGAATAACTTTGAGAGGTAATAACTCTCTGACGGGCGATAACCAGCCACTCATAGTGGTAGACGGTATACCGGTAAGCAATTTTACAGGAGCAGTAAACCCTGGTACTGGAACACTAAACAACGACTACTATAATCCGGCTGCCGACATGGGTAATGGCTTGGGAGATATCAATCCTGAAGACATAGAAAGCGTTTCTGTATTAAAGGGACCATCGGCTGCTGCCCTTTATGGTTCCAGAGCTGGAAATGGAGTAATAATGATTACTACAAAGAGCGGAAAAGCTCAGAAGGGGTTGGGTATCAGCGTTTCATCTACCCTGGGCCTAGAAAGTATATTCACTACTCCCGAAATGCAGAATGTTTTCGGACAAGGCAGTGAAGGAGAACACGATGAATTGTCCAACTTAAGCTGGGGTCCGAAAGCGTCGGGTCAAATTCTTCCTAACTGGGATGGCAGGCAATTGCCGTTGCGCACCTATGATAATATCAGCAATTACATCGGAACAGGTATTAATTCCAATCAAAGTGTTACTTTTCAGCAGCAGCTTGGCGCAACCTCAGTATATACCTCATTCAACCGTTTAGACGACAAAAGTATCATTCCTGGAGCTGAACTGCACCGGACCAACTTGCTGGCTCGCGCCGTGAGTACCTTTGGCAAGGACGACAGGTGGACGACAGATACAAAGATTCAATACAATAATTCGAATGCAGAGAACAGGCCTAACAATGGTGCTAACTATAATAACATTTTTGCTACGCTCTATAATCTTCCCAGATCGCTTGACATTACTCAACTGAGGAACTCTGTGGATGAGAATGGGCAGATGATATGGTATCTGCCAACAGGTAGTACGTACAATCCGTATTGGGCAAAGAACAACAACCTGAATAGTGACGTCCGCGATCGTTATATTCTTACTGGATCTTTGCGATATAAGTTTAACAATTGGCTAAACGCTGAAGTAAAAGGCGGTATGGATAATTACACAACTACTGTGGAAGGTAAGCTTTACGCGGGGGGGCGGCCAACGCCGAATGGGTCGTATAACCTTAGCAAGCAGACGTTCACCGAAACAAATTTCAGTGCCTTAATTTCGGGGCAAAAAGATGATCTGTTAGGTAAACTAGGTGGCTCTTTCAGCGTTGGAGGCAATCTTATGTCACAAAAGAACAATATTTTAGGGGGTAATTCCGGCCAACTTGTTGTTCCGAATCTATTCTCGCTTAACAACGGCGTTAACGCGCCGACAGTAACCCAGGTGTATGCAGAAAAGAAAATCAACTCGGTGTATGGTACTGGTCAGCTAAGTTGGGACGGATACCTTTTCGTTGACGGTACGTTTAGAAACGACTGGACATCTACCTTAAGTCCTAAAAACCGCTCTTACTTTTATCCCTCTGTCAGCGTTTCCTATGTGTTTACCGAGATGCTTACAAGAATGGGTAAAGATATGCCATCATGGTTAAGCTATGGTAAGTTAAGGGCCTCAGCGGCTTCTGTCGGAAACGATCTGAATGCGTATGAACTATACAACACGTATACAATTGGGAAGGACCCTAACGGGAATACGACGGCAAACAGGAACGACGTTTTATACAATCCAGACGTTAAAAATGAATTGATTAAGTCTTATGAGGCCGGTGCCGAACTCCGTTTCTTCAAAAGCCGGTTTGGTTTGGATGTGTCTTTTTACAAGTCAAACGCGACAAACCAACTGATAGAAATTTCCCTAGATCCGTTAAGCGGATACAGACGGAAAAAGATCAATGCGGGTGATGTTCAAAACAAAGGGTTTGAAATCATGCTGGATGCCAATATTTTCCAAAGTCAGACCGGGTTTAACTGGGTTACCTCTGTTAACTTTTCACGCAATAACAATACGCTTGAATACTTGACAGACGACCTGACAAAGTACCCATTAGGCGGATATGATGATGTGCAGGTGATCAGCGAAGTAGGCAAGGGCTATGGTGAAATCTACGGAACTACATTTAGAAGAGTGCCTGATGGGCCGTATGCCGGGCAGCTTCTGCTAACGGCCAATGGGGTGCCTCAGGCTACAGCAGAGGGTTCCAGGCTAGGCAACCAGCAAGCTAAAGCTTTGGCTGGGATAACCAACACTTTTGGATATAAAGGATTCAACCTGTCGTTTTTGGTTGATGGCCGTTTTGGTGGCAAGATATTCTCAAGCACATTGTCGTCTTTACAGCAAAGCGGCGTAGCGGCCAATACGGTCGTAAACGGAGAGAGACAGAGTTTTGTTGTAGACGGTTACATCGCAAATGGTAATACGTATGAAAAAAGTACTATTTCGGTAACACCGCAGGCATACTGGGAAGCTGTCGCCGGGGCCAACAACCTTGGTATAACAGAGGCCAATTTGTACGATGCAACTAATATTCGTTTGAGGAACGTAAACCTGAGCTACAATCTATCATCCAAGCTTTTGGCAAATACGCCGTTGCAGAGAGCTAAAATCGGTGTTTCATGCAACAACGTGTGGTTAATAACAAGCCATATGCGTGGTCTTGATCCCGAGGCAGTGTACGCTACTGGTGGAAATGCCACGGGTTTTGAGGGTACAAGTGCTCCTACAACTCGTACATTCCTGTTTAATTTAACGTTAGGCTTTTAATCTAGTAACTGATAAGATGAAAAATATCCTGAAACAGTCTTTAGTCGTTTTTGCTGTAGCAATTGCGGCAACTTCCTGCAAGAAGTTTGAAGACATTAATGTTAACCCGGTCGCCGCTAGTGAAGATCAGGTACAAGTTGAATATTTCATAAATAACTCCATTATTTCTGCACAGATGAACCCCGATGTCGCGGAACGCTCGTTCGTTTTGTACTGGAAGCCCGCGGGGAGACAGGCGTCGGATTATGATGGCGGCGCGATATCGGCCGGCAGTTATAATGACGGCTGGACAAATGCCTATTACGACCAGGTTGCAAGCTGGTTAAATATGGCAAATACCGCGATTGAAATAGGTAATAAGCAGATTGCAGCGGGCAACGCTAAAACATACACACCCAATCTGGTACAGGTAGCCAGGATATGGCGCGCCTACCTGATGAGCGAAATGTCGGACAACTTTGGTCCCATTCCTATCAAAGGTTTTGAGGGGGCCAACCCGGAGTTTACCGATGTAAAAGCTGTGTACTATTACATTTTAGACGAACTTAAGGATGCCAGTGGAAAATTGGATGTCTCTGTTGTAAATCCGACAGATCTAGGCAAACAAGATCCTGCATACCAATACAACTATGCCAAATGGAAAAAATATGCCACTTCAATGCGCCTGCGTTTGTCAATGCGGCTGTCAGAAGTGGACGCGGACAAAGCCCGTACAGAATTTGAAGCGGCAGCGGCTACTAATGATTTTATCATCGATAACGCAGACAATTTTCAGGTGCAGGAAAAGGATGGCTGGGATCCACTAACTGGCGTAATGAGTCGTTCATGGGATACTCAGCCTTTATCAGCCACATTGAACAACCTGTTTGTAGGTTTGGGCGGCATTAAGTCCGCTGATCTACTTGGTGCCGACTTCCAGTCCGCCATTAAGCCGGCAAACTGGCTTGGACAAAGATTCCCAGATCATTTTGCAACCAAGACAAACGACCCTATGGCTGGCTATTGGTTTAATGGCTTACCGTATTCAATTGATCCGAGGGCGTATAAATTGTTCAGCATCCCAGGTGATATTAACAATCCAAATTATCCAAAGCAAAACGGAAATTATGATATCGTTACCGTGCGAAATCTTAAAGCTCCGGGGGGTGCAATTGCGAAAACTATAGATGCGAAATATACATGGAACGCAAGGGTAGACGGCGACTGGGGTACTAAGGATGCATTAAATGAACTAGTGAATTACGGCGGCACGATGCCGAGAATTAATATGCAGTTCAGAAATAGCACTCAAAAAAGACTATTCTTTGGTCCTTGGGAGACGTATTTCCTATTGGCTGAGGCTGGCGTGAGGGGTTGGAATGTGCCGATTAATGCGCAAACCGCTTACGAGACTGGTATTGCCAGGAGCTTTGAATACTGGGGACTTAATATGGGGTCTTATTTAACTTCTACAGACTATAACCGAGTTGGCACTTCTGTCAGCTGGACACATACCATTGAACCAACCACACGGCAAATGAATTATGAAGATGGATTGTCGGGGGCTGCGGGTACAGTGTCTGTTCCATATCCTAAGAATGATTTATATAAAAACGGCACTGTGAAGAACGATCATCTGACAAAAATTATCACACAAAAGTTTATTGCTCAAACGCCATGGTTACCTTTGGAAACCTGGAGTGATCACCGGCGACTTGGATTGCCCTTCTTTGAAAATCCAGCAATAGAACAGCCAATTAATACGTTACCGGCATTGACGGAGGCTACTTATATGACTGCAAGTACAAAGTATATCCCTCAGCGCTTAAAATATCCATCCAACCTACAAAATAACAACGCTAGCGGCTACGCTCAAGCCGTTGCAGCCCTGGGAGGCGCGGATGCAATACTGACACCTCTTTGGTGGGCACAAAAGCAATAAACCAGACGTTCCACAAAAAAGCCCGGTGCAGTAAGGCCCGGGCTTTTTTAGTTTTAATACCCAAAGTTCAGGGCAAGTCTAAATGCAAGAAAGTTGATGTTCGTGGTATAACGCTCATATCGAAATCCCAGGTCTACTCGGTTTGCGCCGAAAGCGGTAACCTCTGCGCCGACACCTGGAGACAAGGCCAGATAAGTATTGCCATGCTTCACCTGATCGAAAGCCGCGCCGATATCGCCCGCCAGATAGAAAGTTTGATCAAAATAATATCTTGCCCCGCCCTTTAGCAGCAGATACTGATATTTCGGCCGGGGAAAAACCTTTGTGCTGCTTCTCAGGTCGGTTTTGCCCAGTGTCACAGTCCAGTTTATGCGTTCGCTTACCGGGCTCTGAATTTGCAGGGAATAGCCAATGCCACGGCTCTTTTCGCCGCTCAATGCTTCAATACCAAGGCCGATACGTGTGCCGCGCTCACTTACCTGTGCCCTTAACGCAGTGCCGCTGAGTACCAGCACTAGGCTTGTTACCACAAAAATCTTCATATTTTGCTCGTTTGTCTGTTTTTATAAAGCAGGCAGGTTTAGACTTTCTGCCAGTGCGTTCAGGTCGTTTACCACTGCATCTATTAATGGAATTCCTTTTTCTTTGCGTTCAATTTCAGATAGGTATTCGGGCTCACCGGGAATGACTACCTTCTTATCTGGGTCGGTGGTTGCAGAAGATTTAAACCTGCTGATCCAGTTGTCCATGTGATCTTTGAAATCCTGGGCCGGACGGAAGCCGTCTACCCGCATGGCACCAAAGAAGTGGCCTATGCCTTGTCCGACCGGGTCGGAAGCAGGCTCTAAGAACGCTACAAAAGGGGGTACCCAGGGACCGTAATTCGCGCCTGAAAGTACTGCTGACAATATATCTACCGTAGCGCCTAGTCCGAAGCCTTTATGACTGCCATGATCTTTATCACTGCCAAGTGGCAATAATGCCCCGCCTTGTTTAAGCTGATGAGGGTCGGTAGAGGTACCACCGTCGGCACGCTGTACCCAGCCTTCAGGGATAGCCGCGCCTGACCTTTGCGCGATCTCCAATTTACCGTTGGCCGCGGCCGCGGTGGCCATATCTACCACCATAGGCGGGTATTTTCCGGCTGGAAAAGCATAGCACATCGGGTTGGTGCCCAGCAGGCGTTCACTTGAGTAAGTAGGGGCAACCAGCGGACTGGCATTGGTCATGCTAATACCGATCATGTCTTCGGCCACTGCAAGCAGTGCGTGATATCCGGCAATCCCGAAATGATTCGAGTTTTTTACAGATACCCAACCGCTTCCATATTGCCTCGCCTTTTCTATTGCGACCTTCATCGCGAAAGGAGCCACGACAAGTCCAAGTCCCGCATCGCCGTCTACCGTTGCCGTGGTCGGCGTTTCATGTACAACCTGTATGTTTGGCTGCGCATTGATCCGCCCTTTTTCCCAAAGGCGCACATAGCCGCTGAGACGGGCAACGCCATGGGAATCTACACCTCGGAGGTCCGATTGAAGCAGGACGTCGGCAGCAAGACGGGCATCTTCTTCCGGGCATCCCATTTTTGTAAACACCGACACGGTAAACTCCCGGAGCCGGTCTGCACTAAATGTATGGAACATCATGAAGCAAAAAGAATGGTAAATTTTGGTTCCATCGGATCAAATGCAGCGATGAGCGCCGGAATAAAATCTTTACCGTGAGCTATGTACATCGGGGCAATGTTAAGCACGCGTTCCTGTAATACCCCGCCCGGGAATAACCTGAGTTTCAAACCCTCGATCTGCGACAGGGCAGTAGCATGACGTCGCTTTTCGGCTTTAAGCATCTTTTTTTCAAGCATATGAATGAGCTTAAGCGCCTTATGTTTGGCCATGTCTGTCGTCTCGGATAGCGTTTTATCAATCTTGTAAGCGTTTAATTTAATCTGGTCGAATAACGCTCCAAGTGCACGTTGCTCGTCCGACAGTAGTATCCTATGCTCGGCATGCGCATGCACCCAGGTCGATTTTAGCTGATCTGAGTCGGTAAAAAGTTCCTTTTCTTTAATTCCGAGCATATGCATCTTCTCTGCACTTCGCTTATCGATGATCAAGGCAGAATTCCTCAGCATAAGGACAGGGAAATCAATTTTATAGCGATCAAAATTACCCTTAAGCTGCAGCCAGTAGGTGAGTTCGGCCCCGCCACCTATGTAACACAAGTTGGGCAGGATAACTTCCTGATAAAGAGGACGCATCACGACATTGGGGCTGAAGCGTTCCGGATTGGCGTCAATCTCCCGTTCAAGTTCTTCAACACTAAAGCTGATTTCCGTATTGAGAATCTGATACTTGTCCTCTTCTTTTACAATGCGCTCGCGCAAACCGTCAAGCATATAAAAAAAGTTGATCTCCCTTGGGTTTACCTGGGTTTTGTATCCCAAGGCCTCTAAAGCCTCGTTGCTGCTAGTGATCTTCTTATAGCTGTCTCCGGTTTCTATATCCCGGCGGATAATGTCTGCAAACTGTTGCTTCAGCTCCGGAACGTCTGCATCAACACATACAAGTCCGTATTCGCCGAAGAGCGAATCGACCAGAATCCTTGTGGCATCGCTTAGCTTTCCAGGTTTGCCCTGATAGGCTTTTTCAACGATGCCTGCCAGCTCCAGACCGTTCTCGCTGATGCCAAGGTAACCCTTGTACGCCGCTAGTACTTCAGCAATGTCTTTTATGCCCATGCGACCCGTA
The DNA here is from genome assembly GCF_030182585.1 of Pedobacter faecalis. NCBI lineage: Bacteria > Pseudomonadati > Bacteroidota > Sphingobacteriia > Sphingobacteriales > Sphingobacteriaceae > Pedobacter > Pedobacter faecalis. The sequence continues at coordinate 44,334 of NZ_JARXOW010000002.1, forward strand.
GCCCCGGCAGCGTTGTCTTTGTTCCAGCTAAGCTTTTTTTCCTCGATGCGGACGTGATTAATCTCTGCGAAATCGTGATCTTCTGTAGCCATCCAATATACGGGTACGAAGTTATACTCGGGGAACTCTTGCTTTAATTGTTTGGCCAGATTAATTGCGGTAACGATCTTATAGATGAAGTAAAGTGGTCCGGTGAAGATGTTGAGCTGGTGACCGGTTGTTATGGTAAACGTCCGTTCATCTGCAAGCAAGGTAATATTATCTTTTACCAAAGCAGTAGTCTGCACCTCGATATACTGATTTTGCAGTACTGTAACCAGGCGCTGCCGGTCGCCCGAAAAACGCCTGTTCCTGATCGCATGGCTAAAGCCGTCGGTATCCGGTTTAAAACTATAAAAGTCGCTAAGCTTCGCTTCGCCGCTGATGTAATCCAGTACAATTTGAGAAAACGCACCGGTATCCTGATATGAGATGTATTTAGCCTGCATCTTTGCGAATTTAAATGATTAAATATCGAATCCGCATTATCACACTTTTATTTTACAATCTGTCCATACAGGTCAAAATCCTCCGCGCGGTCTATTTTAACCTGTACAAAATCACCCACACGTGCATAACCCGACGCGGCACTGATCAATACCTCATTATCAACCTCCGGCGAGTCGTACTCCGTACGTCCAATAAAGAAATCGCCTTCCTTACGGTCTACCAGCACCTTATAGGTGTGGCCAACTTTCTCCTGGTTTATTTCGTAAGAAATTCCCTGCTGAAGCTCCATAATAGCGTCTACACGTTCCTGCTTCAGCTCCTCCGGCACGTCATCAATAAGATTATGTGCATGTGTTTTTTCTTCATGGGAATAGGTAAAGCAGCCCAGGCGGTCGAACCGGGTATCTTCCACCCAATCCATCATCTCCTGAAAATCCTGCTCCGTTTCGCCCGGATAGCCGCAAATCAGGGTAGTCCGCATCGCGATGCCGGGCACCTTGTCCCTGATCTGGTTAACGATATCTATGGTCTTTTGCTTGGTGATGCCCCGGCGCATCGACTTCAGCATATTATCGGTGATATGCTGTAAAGGCATATCAAGGTACTTACAAATATTGTCCCGCTCGTTCATGGCATCCAGAATCTCCATAGGAAAGCCGGAAGGATAGGCGTACTGAAGCCTGATCCATTCAATGCCGTTTACGTCCGACAGCCGGCGCAGCAGTTCATCCAGGTTACGTTTTCCATACAAGTCAAGGCCGTAGTAAGTCAGATCCTGAGCAATCAGGATCAATTCCCTCGTTCCGTTGGCCGCAAGAACTTTCGCCTCATTTACGAGTTCGTTCATGTCGCGCGACACGTGTTTGCCCCGCATCAGCGGGATCGCGCAGAAAGAGCAAGGCCGGTTACAGCCCTCTGCAATTTTGAAATAAGCAAAGTGAGCAGGCGTTGTGAGCAGGCGTTCGCCCACAAGTTCATGCTTATAGTTTGCACCAAGTGTATTCAGCAATTCGTTCAGATCGTTTGTGCCGAAATACGCATCTACGTTCGTGATTTCCGCCTGAAGTTCAGGTTTATAACGTTCAGACAAACATCCCGTTACAATCACCTTTCCAACCTTCCCGGCATCTTTAAGTTCACTGTACTGCAGTATAGTGTCTATAGATTCCTGCTTGGCATTGTCAATAAACCCACAGGTATTGATCACCACAATATCGTCTTTCCCCACCCTGTCTGCTTCATGCACCACTTCCAGACTATTGCCCCGCAACTGCCCCATCAACACCTCCGAGTCGTAAGTATTCTTGGAGCAACCAAGGGTAATTACATTGATCTTCGGCTTTTTTAGTCCCGCAGGTCTGGATATTATTTTTGTATTCATCTTTTCTATTTAAACAGACTGTCCACAAAGTTCTTTTTGTCGAACAGCTGTAAGTCATTCACGCCTTCACCCACACCGATATATTTCACGGGTATCTTAAACTGGTCAGATATCCCGATCACCACGCCCCCTTTTGCTGTGCCGTCAAGCTTAGTGATAGCCAGAGCGTTCACATCAGTGGCTTCGGTAAATTGCTTGCATTGTTCAAAAGCGTTTTGCCCGGTCGACCCGTCCAGCACCAGCAATATTTCGTGCGGTGCGCCTGGGACAACCTTGTTCATCACATTTTTGATTTTGCCGAGTTCGTTCATCAAACCGACTTTATTATGCAGCCGGCCAGCGGTGTCAATAATCACCACATCCTCTCCATTTGCAACGGCAGACTGCAAGGTGTCGAAAGCCACCGAAGCCGGGTCTGAGCCCATAGGCTGAGCCACAACACGGGTTCCCACACGTTCTCCCCAGAGTTTGATCTGATCTACTGCTGCTGCTCGGAACGTATCCGCTGCGCCCAGCACAACCTTCAGGTTTTCCGCTTTCAGTTTGTGCGCCAGTTTGCCAATGGTTGTTGTTTTACCTACGCCGTTTACACCCACCACCATAATCACATAGGGTTTTTTGCCACTCCCGTATTCGAAGTTCCGGAAATCGTTGCTGTTGTTCTCGGCCAGCAGTAATTGGATCTCATCACGAAGCAGGTTGTTCAACTCGGTGGTCGACAAATATTTGTCGCGAGCTACCCGGGCCTGTATCCGCTCAATAATCTTCAGGGTTGTCGTTACGCCCACATCCGAGGTCACAAGTACTTCTTCCAGATTATCAAGTACATCATCATCCACTGTAGACTTACCGGCTACAGCTTTGGTGATCTTACTGAAGAAACCCTCCTTGGTTTTTTCCAGCCCCTTGTCAAGCGCCTCCTGAGCTTCAGGTGCAGTTTCTTTTTTCTTGAAAAAATCGAATAACCCCATGATGAATGTATAGCAAATAAAAAAAGCCCTCCCAGAATGAGGGACGGCTTTAATATCGTGAAATATTAAACTTACTTCTTAGATGCAGTAATCGCATCCTGAACGTGATCGTTGTGAACAATGATTTCTTTGAAAGAATAAGCACCGGTTTTAGGCGACTTAGTCATTGTAATAACTTTTGAATATTCTTTTCCTTTACCCGTTTTCAGGGTCGCAACTACTTTCTTAGCCATGATCTAAATAGATTACTTGATTTCTTTGTGTACAGTTACTTTTCTTAATACAGGATTGAATTTTTTCAGCTCCAATCTTTCAGTCGTATTCTTCCGGTTTTTAGTAGTAATGTACCTTGACATACCAGGCATGCCACTGGTTTTATGTTCTGTACATTCTAGAATAACTTGTACTCTGTTACCTTTTTTTGCCATTTCTTTATAATTATGGTCGATTCACATCAACCCATGTTTTCTACAAATATCCCTTTTTCATGAAGCGGTTAATCGCTTCGCTAACACCAATTTTATTGATGGTTTTGATAGCTGACGTAGACACTTTAAGTGTTATCCAACGATCTTCTTCAGGAATATAAAATTTCTGAAGCTGTAAGTTAGGATAAAACTTACGTTTGGTTTTAACGTTTGAGTGAGAAACATTGAAACCTGTCATTGCCGCTTTTCCGGTTAAATCACAAACTCTAGACATGCCTTTTAATATATGTTAATTGTTCTTCGTCTTAATTTTTTAAGAGTTTGCAAATATCTATAATTTTTTTGTAACCATCAAGGTAAATGGAAATATTTTCTTTGAGGGTTCTTTGCCTTGGGCTTTTTCCGGCCTGCTTCGCACTTTCTTCGGCAAATGGGTACCTTTTCCCGAAGAAAGCGCGGTCCTAGTGCCTGTAAGCCCCGAAGATGCCGAGGCTTAATTCTTAATCGGTTTTAAATATCACAGTTTTAAGAAGTCGTAAATTACACCACGGATAAAATACTGGAAACTATATATTTGTAAGGATAAGGGCAGATGATGCAACATTACAAGTCATATAACGATCAGGAGTTGGTGCAACTTATGCAAACGGGCGACGAACGGGTGTTGATGGAGATCTATAATCGTTACTGGGATAAGATGCTCGCTGTCGCATTTAATCGTTTGGGTAGTCTGGAGGAGGCCGAAGAGTGTGTTCAGGACGTCCTTTATAAGTTATGGAAGCTGCGTAAGGATTTTTCGCTGGTTAAAATTGAGCTTGGCAATTACCTGGCGCGGAGTATACGCAACCAGGCTTTTAATATCATAGATCGCCGCTATCGCGAACGAACAAAGTCGGAAAGCTATGTGCCAGAAAACGATATCAATATACTTTCACCGGAACGTGAAATGATTGTCCGTGAACTGCAGCAGCAAATTGATGATTCAATCAAGGCGTTGCCTCCGCAATGTCAGCTGGTGTTCAGGCTTAGCCGGCAGCAAGGGTTTTCAAACCGGGAGATCGCGGAACAACTGGATATATCTGAGAACACCGTGAAGTCGCACCTCAAGAAAGCAGACCGCGATATACAGGGCAATATTGAGTTTCTTATTGCCGCAGCAATTATTTGTGCCTATTTTCAGAAATAATTTTAACCTGACTCACCCCTCCATCATTTTTTTCTGTCTACATAGGTAGAAAAGCAACAGAATGTCCGGCAATACCGATAATATAGAACAATTAGTCAGCAAATTTGAGCGCGGCACGATCAGTGAATCGGAACTGCAGGTTCTGACCAATTGGTATAACAGTCACGATGACGAAAGTGTCATTATCCCCCTGAAAAAGCAGGAAAGCAGAGAACAGATAAAGTCGCGCGTTTTAACCGGTTTGTTATATAAAATAGATCCTGATCGTGTAAGGCCAAGATATCAGACGTTGCGCTGGCTGGCCGGAGTTGCGGCTGCAATTATTGTTGCTTTAGGGTTTTGGGTGGTAGCTGAGAAGGAAATATTTGAGCATGTGCAAACCAAACATGCCAAGATGGCCATTAAGCCGGGCGGCAACAGAGCCTCGCTAACACTTGCCGACGGAAAGACCATTGAATTGAGCACCAGACAGTCGGGCATTGTCGCCGGACAACAAATCACCTACACAGACGGTGAGCCCATAACGAGCTTTGACGGAACAGCAAATGACGGAGAGGTGCAGTATTTCACGTTGCACACGCCCCGGGGCGGAACATATAAAATTACCTTGCCTGATGGTACAGAGGTGTGGCTGAACGCCGCATCTAAACTCAAATATCCGTCGCGGTTTGCAACCGGGGGACGGCTTGTCGAGTTGGAAGGCGAAGCCTACTTCCATGTCAGGCCGGCTTATGAAGGCGGGAAGAAAATTCCTTTCCATGTAGCGGCGGGCAAGCATCAGGTAGAGGTACTGGGAACGCAGTTTAACATCAATGCATACCCGGAAGAAAGAACAGTTAAAACAACATTGATAGAAGGCAAAGTTTCGGTGAGCGATCAACAGCAGCGGTTTGTGCTCAGGCCGGATGAACAGGCGGTTACAGGGCCAGACGGAACCACCATAAAGCAGGTTAATGCCGGTAGTTACGCTGCGTGGCGTGATGGCAAATTTGTTTTCGACGGAAAGACATTCGAAGAAAGCTTCGCTGAAATAGAGCGATGGTATGATCTTGAAGTTGTCTACACCGATCAGGTTCCTGAAGCTGAGCTTGTGGGCGATGCTTACCGGAACCAGAACATCGGACTTGTACTCAGGGTGTTAAAGTCGGCCGAAATCGACTACCAGCTTGATGTAAAACGCAGACAGGTCCTTATTAAAGGCATGAAGAAAAAGTAAAGAAAGAATTGTAAACCTTAAACCCCTTAACCTATGACATAGAACCTTACCAAGCCAACTTTACTGCGCCAGACAAAAAAAAGGAAAGGACTGCCATCCTTCCCTTTAAGGCCTGATTGGTCGCAGTCGACTAAAACGTACAAGCAACAAAGCACCAACCAAACCAACGTTAAAATTAATGATTAAAATTTACTTATCACGAGTGATGAAGACCATCTTGTGTTTACTGCTCACTGGTTTTATGACTGTGAGTGCCACCACATACTCGCAGCAAATTACACTAAAGGGTGAAAATATACCTTTCGCCAGGGTAATTGAAGCCATCCGTAAGCAAAGTGGATATACTGTTTTTGGAGCAAAGCGATTATTTGATGCCGCAAAACCGGTTACCATCGATGCTAAAAACATGCCTGTGGCGCAGTTTTTAAAGAGAATTACAGAAAACCAGCCTGTCGAATTTACCATAGAGGACAGAACGATCTCGCTTACCGGCAAGGCTGAAGTGGCTCAGGTGCCAACCGCTATACAGCAGCATACCATTAGGGGTATTGTCCGGCACGCCGAGACTAAAGAACTCATGCCCGGGGTCACTATCGGTCTGAAAGGTACCGAAATTCGTACCCAGACAGACGGGAAGGGGCAATACCGGTTGGTCATTCCAGTATCGGACAAAAAGCAGACACTTGTTTTTAGTTACGTAGGGATGAAAAGACTGGAACTGGCCTATCAGAAGCAGGAACAGCTTGATGTAGACCTGCAGCCCGACGAGAATGCCATGGGAGAGGTGGTCATAACCGGTATCTATCAGCGGAATCGAGAGGTGCATACCGGCTCTTCCGTTACCTATAAGGCGAGAGACTTGCAAATTGTAGGTAACCAGAATATTCTCCAAAGCCTTAAGACCCTGGATCCGTCGTTTGCGATCGTAGAGAACAATACGTTTGGTTCCGACCCGAACCGGATGCCAGATATTGAAATCCGCGGCAAGAGCAGCGTAATTGGTCTGACCGATGAGTTCGCTTCTAATCCAAATCAGCCCCTTTTTATCCTCGACGGCTTTGAAAGCACGCTGGCCATCATTGCCGATTTAAGTATGGATCGTGTCGAAAGTATTACACTGCTCAAAGATGCCTCGGCCACCGCAATTTATGGTTCGAAGGCTGCTAACGGTGTTGTGGTCGTTGAAACGCGGCGGCCAACTCCAGGCCAATTGCGGGTAAATTATACCCTGAACGGTTCGGTTAGTTATGCTGATTTAACCGATTACAACCTCATGAACGCAGAAGAAAAGTTGCAGTTTGAGCTACTGTCGGGGTTCTACGGTTTACTCAATCAGGACGGAAACATTATCCTTGGAGCCAATCCGGCTAGCGAAGCCAACTATTACAACCGTTTAAAAGAGGTGCGTCGCGGCGTAAATACCTATTGGGCCAATGAACCGCTCAGAACGGCTTTAACACAGCGGCACACACTATTTGCTGAGGGTGGGGATGCAAGCTTGCGTTACAGCGCATCCTTTAACTACGGCCTCACGAAAGGTGTCATGGAAGGGTCAGACAGGCGAGCAACCAACGGTAATATCCGTTTGCTGTACAGAAAAGGTAACTTTTCGGTAAACAACTCACTGAGTATTGACAATGTGCTGGCGAATAAGGAATCTACCCCTTTTTCCGCTTTCTCGCGCGCCAATCCTTATTATCGCAAATATGACGAATCTGGTCGTGTAAACAAGGTGCTTGAAAATTTCCTTGCTTATGGAAACAGCAGTTTGGCACCCATCTATAGCCCTTTGTATGATCAAAGTAACCTGAATATCAACCAGGATGAATCTAATGGTTTCACCAATAACCTGGAGGCAGAATGGCGAATTGCCGAACCGCTTCGGGTACGTGGACGTTTTGGTCTCAGAAGTCTTTCTACGCACGGCGAGATTTTCCGTTCGCCTTTTAACGTGGGTTTTGAAAATACCGACGTTTTACAGCGGGGTACTTATGATGAGACGAACGGCAAAGACATTAATTATGATGGTGATCTGAGTCTGACCTTTGGAAAGCTCTTTTCCGGAAAGCATATGGTAAACGCCGTTGCCGGTAGTCGCATGCAGCAATATATCAGGAAAGAAAGCGCTTTTGGCGTAAGCGGATTTATTGATGACGAGTTCTCAAATCCAAATTTTGCTTTGGGCTATGTGGCAGGTCAGCGCGCTGGTTATCAGGAATCAAAACGCCGTGAGGCGAGCTTCTTCACCAATTTTGGTTATGCGTACGATCAGCGTTATCTCATCGACGCTACGATGCGTTCAGATGGTTCATCTGTTTATGGCTCGGAAAGACAATTTTCCACCATATGGTCGCTGGGATTAGGCTGGAACATCCATAATGAGCAACTGGTCAAAAACAGTTTCAACTGGATCAATCAGCTCCGCTTGCGCGGATCGGTCGGTAATCCTGGAAACCAGAACTTCGACGACTATATCTCTATGCGCATCTATCGGTACAATAATGAAAACCGGAACCCCTTTGGCGCAAGTACCATCATCAGTAATATGGGTAATAGAAACCTGCAGTGGCAGACCACGCTGGACCGAAATATTGGTATGGACATAGCTATGGGGGATAATCGCTTTCGTTTAACGGCCGATTACTTCATAAAAGATACTGACCCTTTACTCGTGTTCGTTAGCCTCCCTTCTTCAACAGGCGTATCCAGGGTTGCGCAAAACATTGGCGGCCAGGTTACGCGCGGCTTTACGGTAACGTCAGACTATACCCTGTTAAGACGCGAACAGTTCAATTGGCGCGTAAACCTGAATATGCGGCAGCTGAAGGCGGAGTACCGCAAAATGGGAAATCAGTTGAGCAACTTCAATGAAACGAACAGAAGCCGAAACCTGGTTCGTTACTACGACGGGGGAAGCCCTTCAGATCTATGGGCGGTGCGTTCTGTGGGTATCGACCCGGCTACCGGACGAGAGGTGTTTCTGAATAAGAACGGAGCACAAACCTTTGTACACAACTTCCAGGATGAGGTTGTTGTAGGTAACAGCGAGCCCGACCTCGATGGGATTGTGGGCACAAATCTTTTCTATAAAGGGTTTACAGCTTCCATCAACCTGAGGTACCGGATAGGTGGGCAGGCCTTCATGCAAACGTTGTACGAAAAAGTGGAGAACATTTCGACCACTGGGGTTGCTCTGAACCAGGATAGAAGGGCTTTGTACGACCGCTGGAAAAAGCCGGGAGATAACGCGCGCTTCAAAGCGATATCCCGTACAGAAAGTACACCGATCTCCTCACGCTTTGTTGCTGATAACGATATGCTGATCGGTGAAGCTTTTTCCCTGGGCTATGAGAACTCCACTGCAGCCTGGCTAAAGTCAATCCGCGCTTCCTCGGTAACATTCAGGGCGTATATGAACGATATTTTTCACATATCGACTATAAAGAACGAGCGGGGTATAGACTATCCCTTTGCACGCTCGGTGTCTTTTTCCGCAGCAGTTCGATTTTAACACAAAACCGTGTATTACATGAAATCAATATATAAAATAAAAATAGGCCTCTTTTTGTTCGTGTTGCTGTCTGTATCCTGCAGCAAGTGGGTTGACGTGAAACCTACCGACAGACTAGGCGAAGATCAGCTCTTCTTAAATAAGGAGGGCTATCTAAAAGCACTTAACGGCGTATATGTGGAAATGACAAATACCGCTTTGTATGGGCAGCATTTGACTGCAGGAACAATCGATGTACTGGCACAGTACTACTATCTGAACAGTTCCGTGCATCCCTATCAGAAATACACAATCTTCACATATACCGACGCGGATGTAAAGGTAACTTTTGATAATGCCTGGCGTAAGGCCTACGAATTGATTGCAAATTGTAATGTAATTCTCGAGAAATGTGGTGCCGCGCCCAGCGAGGTATTGCCGCAGCCCTATTTTGGTATTATTAAAGGTGAAGCGCTCGCTCTTCGCGCTATGCTGCACCTGGACATGCTCCGGTTGTTCGGACCGATTTATTCTGAAACCGACAAGTTGAAGCCGGCGATCCCATATGTAAATAAAACGGGCTATGAGGTATCCCCACTGCTGGGCTCAGAGCAGTTTATGCTGCATGTGACGGAAGATCTGAAAGCGGCTTTGGATCTACTGGGGAGCACCGATCCCATCCGGACCGAGGGTGTAAGAAATGGTAGCAATGCCGCGGGGCCGAATGATTTATACTTTCGTCAGTATCGGCTAAATTATTATGCGGCCAAGGCGCTTCTCGCCCGGGCTTATTTATGGCAGGCCAATAAAACGGAGGCATTGACGCAGGCGCAGGAATTGCTGGCGGAAGTTCAGACGCCAACTAAAACTGTGTTTCCATTCGTCACTTTTGCAGCCGCAACGAGTGTAGAAAAACCCGACCGCATGTTTTCCACCGAGGTTATGTTTTCGCTATATGACATCGGGCGGATTCAAATGTACAACAGATTGTTTGATGTAAGCCTGCAGGTCAACAGCAAACTTTCTTTCAGCGCCGGGGACGTAAATGAGCAGCGGGTGAATTCTATTTATGATGACGCTAACGACTACCGCCGGAGAATCTGGCAAAGTGCATCTACTGGTACAATAACGGCTACCACGAACATGAAATATGCGGATGTGCCTGACGCACCCGGCCGCTATATGATCCCGCTCGTCCGTCTGTCGGAAGTGTTGCTGATCGCCGCGGAATGCCACCCAGATCTGGCAACCGGAATAGCTTACCTGAACCAATTACGTTCAGCCAGAAACTGTGTTAACCTGGCACCTGCTGATGCCAGCGCATTGAAACTGGAAATTGGTAAAGAATATAGACGGGAAATGATCGGGGAAGGGCAACAGTTCTTTTTCTATAAGCGAAACGCCTATCAGACAGTACCTAATCACGCTACCGTTTCCATCAATCCTGCAAAGACGATGGTATTGACCAATTATGTGGTTCCGCTACCAGACAGTGAAACATCTCAAAGATATTAATCCAAGAATAACAGCATGAGAAGAATATTAATTTATATGGTACTTCTCCAGCTCGCAATGGTTTTTGCAAGCTGTGAAAAGGAAATTTTGCCCTACAAGGGTAAGGAGGGCGTGTATTTTGCCGTACAACATGGTGCTCAACATTTACCTAATTCCTGGCCTTTCCAGCCTTACAGTGATGTAGATTTCGTCAGGATAGGCAAGAACACGGTCGATTTCACTATTAAGGTCATGATCACTGGACCTGTGAAGGATTATGAGCGGACATTCAAGATGGAAGTGAATCCCGACTCCACTACCGCTATCGCCGGAAAGCATTATGAAGCAGTAAAGTCAGACTGGACTATTCCGGCCGGCTCAGTGTCTGCAAATGTAACGGTTCGGCTGAACCGAACTCCAGATCTGGAAGAAAAGCCGGTGACCCTGGGTTTGAAACTTATCGAAACAGAAGATTTTGCACTCTCTTTCCCGGAGTGGGATGCAATTCCAGGTCTTGATGCAGGAACGGTAGTAAAAGAATTTGATGCCGGCCTCCATACCTTAAGGATCAACGATGTGATGATCCAGCCAGCGGTATGGTCTGGTTCAATACAGCCAGGAAATCGAGAGTCGGGCTTGTTCGGCGTGTTTACCAGAAAGAAAATGGAGTTTTTATCGGAAAACCTGGGCTTAACCTACGAGGATTTTTCGAGCACAACAACGATGCCGATGGCTCGTATGTTTCTCGTAGCTAACGATGCTACGGCAATTCTGATAAAGCGCTTTAACGAAAAAAACCCTGTGCTCGAAGACGATGGCCGCTTGATGTGGATGGGCTCCGTGCCCTGGACATCCATCATAGGCGTTCCCTGGGTACCTGGTCCTTAGTCATCAAATAACGAAAAAGAAATGAAAATACACCACTATATCTTAGCTCTGTTCTCAATCCTGCTGGTCGGCTCATGCAGTAAGGACTTGGGCAGTTACGCGTACGAAAATATCAACGAATTAACTATTAAAGGGGTCAGCAACGAATACTTCGTGCGTACCGGAATAGACACGCTTCGCATCCAGCCCACCATAGCGGCAAGCATGGATGAGTCGGATACGTCGCGCTACAGCTACCTCTGGATTTTAAAAACCGGATCGCTTACTTTTGACACAATCGGTCATCACAAGAACCTGGCTTATCCGGTACGTCTAAACGCAGTTCCGTATGATCTGTTTTATCGGGTACTCGACAGCAAAACCGGGGTTACCTGGATAGCCAATAGCAAGATCATTGTTAGTACTCCATACTCCCGGGGTTTCCTCATTATGGGTGAAGATGAAGAAGGGTTTGCAGAAGCTGAAATGCTTTCTATGCTTACGGACACAGTCCATATCAAACAAATTTTGTCTAAGTCAGGTTTGCCTCGCCTTCGGGAACCGGTTAGTATGGTGCATACGGGTGGCAGCGAGTTGTATGTGAGGCTTTGGGCTATGACGAAAACGGGTTCATACTATTTTAACCGGGCCACTATGGAATCTACCGCTAGTAATAACCTAAGTAGGTTAGCCTATGTGTCGGAAGCTCTTGATGCGGAAACGCTTCATCCAGTTGTTGTTGCTCCCCAGATCCGCACCGCCGCGGGTGCTATCGGCAGCAGCCTGTACCGGGCCATGATAACTAAGGGAGGGGATGTGTTTGCGAGTGTGCCCTTGTTGATGGGTGGGGACTTTTACAACAACCCTATAAACCGCATTGCAACGGCGCAAGAGGTCAGAATACCAGCGGCTCCATACATCATGTATCCGATAAACAGTATGAATTCGATCATGTGGTACGATACGCAGAACGATCGCTTCATGAATTTTGCAAGTATTGGTGTAGGTACGGCTTCTACAGTACTAAGTGATGCTTCAGGTAGTATTTTCCCATGGAACCAGCCGGCAGGCAGGACACTTGTTTATGCAGAAAATACACGCAATACTGATGGTGGTTCAACGAATGGTAATTCGTTCACAATTATGAAAGATGCGGATAATACATGTCATATTTATAAGTTTTATGCAAATGGCACTAATCCTGCAAAACGCGGCTTTTATACCGTCAAGTCTACCGCGACCGACTTTCACAAGGCCGATTTTTACGCTTTCTCGTCTAATCGCAGCGTTGTGTTTTATGCGGTGGGCAACCGCCTTTATGCCTACGATTATAATCCCGGGTTTGAGAAAAATTATACCATATCGAATGTCGGTGCAGATCAGATCACTATGCTCAAGTTTGATACTCAGATCGACCATCTGACCAACAGCCTTTACGTGGCAACCTATAATAGTGCGACTAAAGGCACCTTGCGCCGCTTCAGGGTAGGTACCGATCCAAATACTGTGGAGCTGACGATTCAGGACAACAGCACATGGACCGGCCTCGTGAAGGTTAAAGATATCAACTGGCGTGCAGCCAACTAAACGAATACACTTAAACAGATTAAAAAGCAATGAATTTAACAAGTATCAAAACTATCCTTGCACTAGCCATATTGCCAATCGCCGGGTTTAGCCAGGGCGGCAACTTTTCCATAGAAGGGCAGGTAAGCGCGAAACACAATGGCAAATTCGTTAAGTTGTACTACAGCGAGAATGAGACAAAAAAAGTTGACAGTGCAGCCGTTCAAAGCGGTAAGTTTACTTTACAGGGCAATGTTAAATCGCCAACAGCTGCTAAAATAGGGTTTGGCGATCAAGACGCAGGAGACAATATAGACGTGTTCCTATCGGAGGGAACCATCCGCCTAAAGGCAAAAGACTCTATTCATTATGCGGACATCCGCGGAACAAAGCTTGCCGAAAGCCATGAGCGCCTGGCGCGACAGCTACGTCCTGCAGACGACAAATTTGTCAGGGGTCTGATTACTTTCAGAGATATGCCTAAAGGCCCTGAAAAGGATGCGTATTTGACATCATTAATGGCGGGCTTCGACGAGTATAATCTTCGGAAACGGGAAATAGTACATCAATTTGTTAGTGAAAACCCGGCGTCTTATGTATCGCTGTATTATCTGGACAAAAGTGCTCAAGGCCGGATTGCAAATTACGAGACAACTTTTCCGCTTTATAATAAGCTTAGTCCGGAACTTAAAGCAACGCCTTTGGGCAAACAACTGGGGGAACGCCTTATGGCTGCGAAGGGTGCTTTGACAGGAGAACCTTACAAAGATTTCGTTTCGACAACCCCCGAAGGCAAGCAGCTTAGCCTAAAGGAGATCGTAAGTAAAAACAAGTATACGCTTGTTGATTTCTGGGCCAGCTGGTGTGGCCCGTGCAGAAAGGAGAATCCACATGTAGTTAAAACGTTCAACGCTTTTCGCGAGAAAGGTTTTACCGTACTAAGTGTTTCACTTGATGACAACGCAGATAAGTGGAAAGAAGCGATCGAGAAAGACGGAATGCCCTGGTACCATGTGTCTAGCCTGAAGGGCTGGAAAGAGCCGGCGGCTGCGCTCTATAATGTTCGCGCAATCCCACAGAATGTGCTGGTAGACAGCGAGGGGAAAATAGTAGCCACTAACTTGAGGGCAGAGACGCTTTTTAATAAGGTGCAGCAATTATTAAATTAGACTCGCGTAAGCGGCGCTCCAAAGCCGTCCAGCAATTGTTGGACGGCTTTTATTTTGCGCTAACGGTTAAGCCAGGCCTTGAATGATTCGGCACGTTCTTCGCTCACAATGACATCTGTTGATCCTGTTGTTAGAACATGAGCAACCCAATCGCTATGAAATATTTAGAACTGTAAATCGCTCCGCGAACTGCGTTGGTAAGCATTACGATCCCTTTCGGTCCAGGACATTCCTGATCTTATTCGCATTTTCCATCAATTCGGAGAGGTACGTCCAATTTTCCTTTTCAATACAAGATTTGAACTTTCTAAGTTGTGTGATATGCTCATTCAGCACGTCGAGCACATTCTCTTTGTTTTGCTGGAAAATCGGCATCCACATGGCAGGGCTACTTTTTGCAAGCCTTACAGTGCTCTCGAAACCGGCGCTGGCGAGCTCAAAAATGGCATTTTCCTCTCTTTCCTTTTCCAACACAGTGTTGGCCAGTGCAAATGAAGTGATGTGAGAGATATGGCTTACATAAGCAACGTGTATGTCATGGTCTTTGCCATTCATATACACATTATACATGCCGAGGAGTTTGTAGATTTTTTCTGCCAGTTCCAATGCATCCTTGTCGCTCTCGGTGGCGTTGCAAATTACATTCGCCCGGCCTTCAAAAGCGTCATTGGTTGCCGCTTCAGGGCCGCTGAACTCTGTACCCCACATGGGGTGGGTGGCTATGTACCTTCCGCGCCTGGCGTGTCCTTTGGCAGCCTCCAGAACAGACATTTTAGTCGACCCGGTGTCCAGGACGATCTGGTGTGTCACCTGGTCAAGCACCTGAGGCAGCAGTATCGCGCAGGCACTTACCGGAGCACTGAGTATGATCACGTCGCTTTTAGCGACAGCCTGGTCCAGATCTGTTATCTCATCTGCAATACCCAGCTCAAGTGCTTTCCGGGCATTGTCTTCTTTCCTGTCAACGCCATATACCATAGAAGCAAAGCCCTTTTGCTTCAGCACTAAGGCCATCGAGCCTCCAATCAGTCCGAGACCAACTACTGCTATTTTCATGATGCAAATCTAGTCGTTATCTGCTTTATTTTTTAGCTGGGCAATGCGAGCTTTAGCCTTATCGAATCTGGAAAGGTCGCCACACAGACTAATTCTGATGTAGCGGTCGCCCTGCGTCCCGAATATACCGCCGGGCGTGAGGAAGACATTTGCCCCATAAAGTATCTCATCACTGAGCGCATACCCGTTGCTGTAATGTTCAGGAATCTCAGCCCAAACAAACATACCAACCTGATCTTTATCGTAACTGCAGTTAAGCATATCGAGAATTTCAAATACCCTGGATCTGCGCTCGCTGTAAATACGGTTAATACCTGCATACCATTCGGTGTCCAGGTTCAAGGCTTTGACCGCGGCCAGTTGCAGCGGCATGAACATACCGCTGTCCATATTGCTTTTAAACCGCAGTACCTCTTCAATACGCTCTGGCGCCGCAGCAAGCATCCCAATACGCCAGCCCGCCATATTATGGGATTTGCTGAGGGAGTTTAATTCAATTACGACCTCTCTTGAGCCGGGATATTCCAGCAGGCTTAGCGGAGAATCTGTAAGTATAAAACTATACGGGTTGTCGTGTACCAGCAGGATACGATGAGTCCGCGCAAATTCTATGACCTTAGGAAGAAAATGCCGGTCGGCCGGCTGACCGGTAGGCATATGCGGATAGTTGATGAACATGAGTTTTACCTTGCTCAGATCTTGCTCGGAAAGCGCATCAAGGTTTGGCTGCCAGTTATTTTCTGGTGTAAGGTCGTAGTTGATTGCGATACCTCCCGCAAGTTTAACCGCACTGGCATAGGTTGGGTATCCGGGGTTAGGTATAAGTGCCTCGTCGCCATCGTTCAGATAGGTCATGCAGACATGCATGATGCCTTCTTTTGATCCCATCAAGGGAAGAATCTCCGTGTCGGGATTTAAGTCGACACGATACCGGCGGCTGTACCATTCGGCAAATGCCTGCCTCAGCGCAGGGATTCCTTTGTATCCCTGGTATCCGTGTATATTAGGATTGGCCGCCTGATCTTGTAATTCCTTAATGACGTCGGGATGGGGCGGCAGGTCCGGACTTCCGATGCCCAGGTTTAAAATATCTTTGCCTTGTTTGTTCAGCGTTTCGATCTCCCTTAATTTTTGGGAGAAGTAGTATTCACTGATTCCCTCCAGTCTCTTTGCTATCATTGTAGAATGTTTATCCCGGCGATAAATTTAAAAAATTCAATAGAATTCAGTAAATTTTGTTTTTTTTGAAAGCAGACATGAAATCAATTATTATTACCATAATCATAGGCGTCTTTATATGGCCATTTTCTGCTATAGCACAAACGGAGTTTGAGTTGTACGGGCAAGGGCAGATTCCTTTCGCGAAGGAAAATTCTGAAACACCCAAACTCACCCTGTATGCTCCTAAAAAAGATTTGAGTAACGGTACGGTGGTCATTGTTTGTTCCGGGGGGTCTTACTCGGGCCGTGCCAACGGAACTGAAGGGATACCTGCCTGTAAAAAGCTAAACGAAGCCGGTATTACGGCATTTTTGCTGGACTACCGGGTTCCAAAGGCAGATAGGATGGAGCATAAAGAGGTCGTGCCGCTTACAGACGCGCAACGGGCTATTCAGTACGTGAGGGAGAATGCCAGAAAGTTTAAGATAAATCCGCGCAAGCTCGGTATAATGGGCTTTTCGGCGGGCGGTCACCTCGTTTCGACTGTGGGCACAAAGTTTCGGCAGACGGAACTTAGCAATCCGAAGGGGACTTCGTTGCGTCCCGACTTCATGATATTGGTTTATCCCGTGATCAGCTTTGCCGATTCATTGACCCATAAAGGTTCCAGAACAAACCTGATTGGTCCTGATATTACTCCTGATAGGATCAGCGCTTATTCAAGCGAACTGCATGTCACAGCGCAGACTCCGCCAACCTACCTGACTTCGGGTATGGATGATAAAGCTGTTAAGGTGGAGAACAGCCTGTATTTTGCGGCGGCGCTAAAGCAGCATGGCGTTCCTGTGGAGCTTTTCTTGTACGAGAAGGGCGCACACGGTTATGGGGTGTATAATAAACAGGCCCAGGCGCAATGGATCGACGATTGTATTCGTTGGATAAACCGTCGGTTTTAAGATTTAGAACTTTGCGCTCGTCATTTCTTTCACTAAAACCTATTTTTGGGTAAATCAACCATTAGCCAGATATGCAGATCAATTCAATAGAAGAGTATAACGAGACTTATCAATACAGTATTGACTACCCGGAACAGTTTTGGGCGGGGGTGGCAAATAACTTTCAGTGGCGGAAGAAATGGGATAAGGTCCTGAGCTGGAACTTCTCTGAGCCAAATATTCGATGGTTTGAAGGAGCTAAGCTGAACATCACGGAAAATTGTCTGGACCGCCATCTGGCCACACAGCCAGACAAACCTGCAATTATCTGGGAACCGAACGATCCTGCCAGAGACAGCATTACCTTGACTTACAAAATTTTGCATGAGCAGGTGTGCCGCTTTGCAAACGTCTTGAAAAAGAACGGCGTACAGAAAGGCGACCGCGTATGTATTTATATGCCTATGGTACCTGAACTTGCTGTTGCCGTGCTTGCCTGCGCAAGGATTGGCGCGGTCCACTCAGTGGTGTTCGGCGGTTTCTCTGCCAAATCTATTGCCGATCGTATTAACGACGCCGAATGTAAATTGGTGATTACCGCCGACGGCGCCTTCAGAGGAAACAAACAAATACAATTGAAGGAGGTAATTGATGATGCACTGATTGCCTGTCGTACGGTCGACAAAGTGATTGTACTGACACACACCCGTACGCCGGTTTCGATGATAAAGGGACGCGACATTTGGTGGGAAGATGAGATTAAGCTGGTCGACACCGATTGTCCGGCAGTGGAGATGGATGCTGAAGACATGTTGTTCATTCTCTACACTTCGGGTTCTACGGGCAAGCCTAAGGGTGTGGTGCATACCACGGCCGGGTATATGGTTTTTGCCGGATATACGTTCGCCAACGTGTTTAATTATCAGCCAGATCAGGTGTACTTCTGCACAGCCGACATCGGGTGGATTACGGGACATTCTTATATTGTATATGGCCCATTGTCGCAGGGCGCAACAACACTGATGTTTGAAGGAATCCCAACCTATCCGGATGCATCGCGATTGTGGCAAATTGTCGACAAACATAAAGTAAATACACTCTACACTGCTCCAACGGCAATCCGGTCATTAATGAGCTTCGGGCTGGATCCGCTGAAGGGGGCCGACCTGAGTTCGATACAGGTTCTGGGTTCAGTGGGCGAGCCTATTAATGAGGAAGCCTGGCACTGGTTTGATGAAAATATTGGTAAAAGCAAGGCACCCATTGTGGACACCTGGTGGCAGACGGAGACGGGCGGAATCATGATATCGCCCATTGCGCATGTAACGCCGACCAAACCCAGCTTTGCTACCCTGCCTTTACCTGGTATACAGCCCATACTGGTAGACGAGCAGGGGCAAGAGATAGAAGGCAACGGCGTGAGCGGAAATCTTTGTATTAAGTTTCCGTGGCCGGGTATGCTGCGTACCACGTATGGCGACCATGAGCGTTGCCGCCTGACCTACTTCTCGACCTATCCGGGGCTCTATTTTACCGGCGATGGCTGTTTGCGTGACGGGGATGGATACTACCGGATCACCGGAAGGGTGGATGACGTGATCAATGTTTCGGGTCATCGTATAGGCACGGCTGAAGTTGAGAATGCGATCAACATGCATGCAGGGGTAGTGGAAAGCGCCGTCGTCGGCTTTCCGCATGAAGTTAAAGGTCAGGGAATTTATGCATTTGTGATTTTCCCGAATGCTCACAGTGATCAGGATTTAACACGGCGGGATATTCTGCAAACAGTAACGCGGGTAATTGGCGCTATAGCAAAGCCCGATAAGATTTTATTCGTGTCAGGTTTACCTAAAACCCGCTCAGGAAAAATTATGAGACGCATTTTGCGCAAAATAGCAGAGGGCGACACTGGCAATCTGGGCGACATCACGACCTTGCTCGATCCGGCGGTGGTAGACGAAATTATCTTGAAGTCGAAGGAAGTGTAAAACATTTGCTGCTTTGTCCTGTTGTAGATTTACAGAACCTATTATAAACATAAATCTATAAAACATGGATAAGTTAGAGTTAAAAGGCAAATGGAATGAGATAAAAGGTAAAGTAAAGCAAGCCTATGGCGATCTTACAGATGATGACCTTGCGTACGAGGAGGGAAAAGATGACGAGCTTTACGGCCGCCTGCAACAAAAGACCGGTAAAACCCGGGATGAAGTGGTAGACTGGCTGAAAGGTCTGTAGGCACACTACCGAGCAGAATTATTAACTAACCTGAATTGAAAAAGCCTGAACTTAATTGTTCAGGCTTTTTTTATCAAACAGAATTTAGTGTTAGTATCCAAAAATTTGTTCAAGGCTCAGTTTGTTCACCGTGCCCATTTTTTGCAGATCCTCTGTTTTAACCTTCTGTGCCGACGCTACTATACAGTAGTGATAGGTTTTTCCCGATACGTGGTCGCGGTGAAAAGCAGCCACGTCATCAAACGTCAGGGTTTTAAGTCCGTTGTACTCGTCGATCCTTGAGTCCTTATCTAAACCTAAGCGTTTATCTGCAAAGTAGCTTTGAATGATGCCGTCTTTTGTAACTCTGCTGGTTTCAAGGGCATTCATGGCATTGTCTTTAGAAGCCGCAAACGACTGATCTGCCCGTGGCAGCGTGGTGAGCAGTTCATTCATGCCTTGCACAGCTTCGTTCATTTTATCGGCCTGACTTCCTACATATGCAACCATGGTGTATTGCTTGTCCTCCTTATCGGGTGATGAATAGACGGCAAAAGTAGAATAGGCTAGTGCTTTCGATTCACGTATGGTCTGGAAAACTACTGATCCCATGCCACCGCCGAAATAACTGTTGAACAGGTTCACTCTGGAAGCGTTGGATGGATCATAAAGGCCATCGTTACGCAGCCAGCGAACTTCAGACTGCACCATGTCATAATCGGCAAAATACACCTGACTGCTGGCCGGGTTCACGTAGCTGAAAGTTTTTACCGGCGCGATATCGGTAAACTCTGAGGGCAACTGATGCAGTTTGCTTATGTTCTGCGTGAAAGCAGGAGCTGCCTGCGGACCATAATAAGTGATTGTGTGCTTATAGTTGTTTACGTTGTGGAGAATATACAAGAGTTGCTCAGAGGTCATTGCCTTTATTTCATCATTGCTCAATGTGTAGTTGAAGGGGTTAGATGAACCGTATTGCGCATACGCCGTTAACCCGTTCATAATGGCAGATTTGTTCGTCTTACTGTTCTCCCGGGCTTTCAAAATGTTTTTCTTCAGCTCGCTTAATGCCTGCTCATTGGGCTTGCAATTTGCAAAGATGTGTTCAACCAGGCTTACAGCTTTGTCAAAGTTTTCCTGCAATCCACTTATGTTAATAGTAGCTATTTCGTTCCCTACGTTGAAACTGTAGCTGCACGCAATGTTGTAAAACTGCTTGCTGATCTCTTCGGCGGTGTATTGGTCGGTAGACAAATACGCCAGATACTGTGCTGCATAAGGCATGAGTTTATAGTTCCATGCGCCCATCTCGAAGCGATAGCTCAATTTAAAAATGCTGTTCTCAGTATTCTGTACCGTTATCACGTCTGCGATACCGGCCTTTGCAAAGTTCAGGTCTTTTTTATAGTCCAGAAACTTAGGGGTAATAGGCTTAAGAGGTGCCGACAAAAGGTTCTTTGTAAACTCAGAGTCTTTCCCCGCATTGGTATTAACAGGAGTGATCGCTGGCTTTTCAACTTTTACGATAGACTTGTCGACCCCCTTACGCTTGTAGCCCACCACATAATTGTCTTTAAAGAAGTTGTTCGCAAAGTCAACGATCTGATGCTTGGTTACCTTCGCCATTTCATCCGGTGCTGCGAGAGATTTGTTCCAATCGTTTCCACCGCTAAGGATGAATTCATTGGTGACTGCTTCAACCCGATAGGTGTTGCTGTCAAATGCCTGTAAGAGGGAGAGTTTGGTATTGGCCACTGTAGCTTTGATCAAGCTTTCATCAAAAGTGCCAGTCTTTAACAAGTCGATCTGGCTAAGCAAAAGCTGCTGCGCTTCTTCCAGTGTTTGGCCCTGTTTAGGCTGGGCTGACAGGGTGAATACGCCATAATCTTTCATTTGTTGCAAACCAGCGTCGGCGCGCAATACTTTTTGTTGCTTATTCAGATTGATGTCTATAAGCCCAGCCTTTCCGTTAGACAAGATGCTGGAAATCAAATCGAGCATCAGGCTCTGGCGACTGTTTTGCGGATAGCCGCGGTACATCACGAGTACGCTCTCTGCTGTTGGCCCAAACACTTCAACGGTTTGTACACTGGTGAGCGGTTTTTCCGGCGCCGGATTGTACATTTCCAGCGGTTTGCGCTGCATGTAGCTGAAAGATTTATCTACCTTTTTGATCATTTCATCCGGATTGAAATCGCCAGAGAATGCGATCACCATGTTGTTCGGCACATAGTATTTATTGTAGTAATTCCGAATCTCCACCAGGGAAGGATTTTTCAGGTGTTCGACTAATCCGATCGTTGTCTGCTGCCCGTAATTGTGCGTAGGGAAAACACGCTCGAACATCTTTTCATATAAAGTTCCCCCATCGTTATCAAGCCCCCTGTTCTTCTCTTCGTACACGGCTTCAAGCTCAGTATGGAAGATGCGGAACACCGGATTACGGAAGCGTTCAGCCTGAAGAGCAAGAAATTTGTCGGTAGCATTCGACGGAAAATCTTCCTTGTAAACGGTTTCTTCATACCAGGTGTGCGCATTGGTGCTTTGTCCCCCCAGTGCTTTCATCATCTTGTCATACTCGTTGGCGATAGAATAGTTTGAGGCTTCTCCCGATACTTTGTCGATTTCGGCATATATAGCCTTGCGTTTGGTTGTATCGGTTGTCTTGTTGTATTGCTCATACAAGGCGTCGATCTTGTCGAGTAAAGGCTTCTCCTTCGCATAGTCAAGCGTCCCGAACTTATCCGTTCCCTTAAATAACATATGTTCCAGGTAATGCGCAAGTCCGGTGGCATGCTTTGGGTCGGTATTACTGCCGGCGCGTACAGCCAGGCGATACTCGATTACGGGTTCTTTGGTGTTTTGCGACAGGATTACCGTAAGGCCATTCTTTAGTGTATAGAACCTGCTTTTGGTAGGATCTCCGGTGACGTACTTATACGTGTAGCCGCCAGCATTTGCTGTTTTCCACTGGTAGCTATTCTGGGCCAATAGTCCGCTACTAACGAACAGAAAGGCTGCAATGAATAAAAACTTGTTTCTCATTGAATATTAAGTTATGCTGTAAATATAGGTGGATTCTTGTAATTTTACCCCATATACATTGATTTACAACGGCTCATGAAGAAGCAACAGCAAAAACCTAATATCCTGGTGGTGAACGACGATGGGATTACTGCGCCCGGGATCAAAAACCTGATTGAAGTAATGCAGGAAATAGGCCATGTAGTGGTTGTGGCCCCGGATGGCCCGCAATCGGGTATGGGACATGCGATAACCATCGGCAAGCCGCTGCGGTTTGACCGGGTGGACTTATATCCCGGTGTGGAGATGTATAAATGTTCCGGAACGCCGGTAGATTGCGTTAAGCTGGCTGTAAATAAGATTTTCAAAGGCAAGAAGCCTGATCTGTGCGTTTCGGGGATCAATCATGGTCTAAACAATTCGATCAATGTGATTTATTCGGGCACTATGTCGGCCGCCGTAGAGGGCGCTATAGAAGGTATTCCCTCAATAGGGTTTTCGCTCGACGATTTTTCGCATGAGGCCGACTTTAGTCACTGTAAGCAATTTGTGGGCGCAATTGCCCGCCAGGTGCTTGAACATGGTTTGCCTCCCGCCACATTACTTAATGTCAATTTTCCCAATGGTGCCGACATAAAAGGAATTAAGATATGCAGACAGGCCAATGCCAAGTGGGCAGAAGAGTTTGACGAGCGCAAAGATCCGTATCAACGCCCGTATTACTGGCTTACCGGCGTTTTTCAGAACAATGACAGAGGAGAAGACACGGATGTATGGGCTTTGGAACATCGCTATGTGTCGGTGGTCCCTGTACAATTCGATTTAACCGCCCATCATGCCATACCTATCTTAAACAGCTGGAGTTTTGATGACTCAGCGACACAGGCTGCCGCCCCGGTTAAGACGCCCGTAACAGCAGACGGTACATCCCTAGGTTGATGAGGTATTATCTGGTAGCGGGGGAGGCTTCGGGCGATTTACACGGAGCCAATTTAATGAGAGCCCTGAGGCAGGAAGATGCCGAGGCGGAATTCAGGTACTATGGAGGAGATAAGATGCGGGCTCAGGGAGGAATGATGGATAAGCATTATGCTGAAATGGCCTTTATGGGCTTTACCGAAGTAGTTCTAAATCTGCGTACCATTCTGCGCAATCTGAAACAGTGTAAGAAACAAATCCTGAGTTATCAGCCTGACGTACTGATACTGATCGACTTTCCTGGCTTTAACCTTAAAATAGCTGAATTCGCAAAGGCGAAAGGTATAAAGGTATGCTATTACATATCACCTAAGGTCTGGGCCTGGAACCAGAAAAGGGCGCTTAAAATAAAACGCACTGTCGACAGGTTGTTCTGCATCTTGCCCTTTGAAGTGGACTTTTATAAAACCTGGGGGATGGAGGTAGACTATATAGGAAATCCTTTGCTGGATGAGATTTCGCTCTTTGAACCTGATGTGACCTTTAAAAATAAGTTTGATCTGGGCGACCGGCCGCTCATAGCGCTGCTGCCTGGTAGCAGGAGGCAGGAAATTGAACGGTTGCTTCCCGATATGTTAAGCGTTTCGGCTAATTTTCCTGGCTATCAGTTCGCTGTGGCTGCTACAGCTGACTTCGATCTCCAGTACTACCAGCGCTTTACGGCAGGGAAGGATGTCAAACTTGTCTTTTCCAGTACCTATGATCTCCTCAATTCATCTGTCGCGGCCATTGTAGCTTCAGGTACAGCAACTTTGGAGACTGCACTTTTTAAAGTGCCTCAGGTGGTGGTTTATAAAGGAGGGACGCTCAGCATCGCTATAGCAAGGATGTTGATCAAAATTCATTTCATATCTCTGGTCAACCTGATCATGGATAAGAAGGTGGTAACAGAACTAATTCAGCAGGAATGTAACCCAGTAATGATCACTGCCGAATTGAAAAAGATCGTTCAGGGTGCGAGCCGCGAGAAGATGCTACAGGAATATAAGCAGCTTTCGGAGAAAATGGGGGTACCTGGTGCTTCTAAGAGAGCGGCTGAGCTTATTTTGCAATATTTTAAGCATTGATAATCAAACTTGTGCATAAAATATGCCGGTATTTTGAAATAAGTGAAAACTATTTTATGAATTAAACGTTATGGATATGTTTGAATTGATCATATCCCCGTTTTAAACCATGAAAACCACAAGCCGCAGCCCCATTGTAAATTCGCCTCCCAATAACTTACATATTTCCTTCAAAAACTAGTTGTTTCAGACAAGCAGCATGCCCCGAACGTGTTGCTCAGATGTAACAGCATCTATCTTTAGGCGCCTCGCTTAAAATTTAACTATTAACAAAAACAACGTCTATGAACATTAAACTACTAGCTGGTATAGGGTTATGTATGCTCTGTACCTTAGGGGTTCATGTTAGTGAGGTTTCGGCACAAACGCAGGACACCTCAAAAACACAGGACCCTCCTCCAGCACCAACGCCCGCGCCAGGTACGCAACAGCGGATTGTAACGGGACTCGTGGTCGACGAGAATTCTCAACCAATCCCAGGTGTAGGAGTAAAATCAGCATCTAATAAAACAACTGTTACCGACGCCACTGGTAAATTCAGTATTCAGGTAACCGGACCGACGGAAAATCTTACGTTTTCCTTCATTGGATATGAACCTGTAACGCGGGCAGCAGGTTCAGGCGCCGCACCGTTAAGCATCCGCATGCAGCCAAGCTCAACCACGCTCGAGGCCGTAACCGTTGTTGGGGTGGGTTACGGAACATTAGATAAGAGAGAAGTTACTTCTGCAGTTGCACACGTAGACACGGCCGACTTCAGACAGAGCGGTTCAAGAAACCCGCTTGATCTTATTCAGGGGAAAGTGGCTGGTCTGCAGATTACCAGGACGGGTGGTTCTAATCCAAATTCGGGCGTTAATATACAGCTTAGGGGCGTGACATCAGTGACAGGAAGTCAAAGTCCCCTGATCGTTATCGACGGAATTCCAGGGGGAAATTTAGACCTTCTGCAACAAGATGATATAGCGTCAATCGATGTATTAAAGGACGGTTCTGGAGCCGCCATCTATGGTACCAGAGCTAATGCAGGCGTCATTCTGATTACGACAAAAAAGGGTAAAGCGGGCCCCCCGACTTTCAACTACTCATCCTATTTAAGACATGAGTATTTATACAGGAAGCCTGATTTTATGACTGCGGAACAATTGCGAGCAAGAATTGCATCAGGGGAGCTTGACAGGACCGACTATGGTCATACGTCAGATTTTTTCAATGACCTGGTTGATAGAAATAACATAAGCACCAACCACAACCTGGCCTTATCTGGAGGAGGAGAAAACACGAGTTACAGAGCGAGTATTAATTACCGCGACTTACAGGGTTTTGCTAAGGAAAACGGCCGGACAGAATATGGAATACGGTTAAATCTGAATCAAAAAGGTTTCGATCAAAAATTGAACGCCAGCATCAATCTTGCTACTAATTTCAATCGTGCGAATCTACTCGGCGGCGGCGGCTGGGAAGATCAGTTCAGGCGCAATCCGACCTTATCAAACTACAACGACGACGGTTCATTTTATTTTGAAAATACAAGTACAAACCAGTTTGCACGCCTGCAGCAGGAAAGCCTAAAAAGACAACAACAAACTAGTTCGATTGATGCAAAGGTCGATTATGATATCCTCCCAGGCCTCAAAGCTTCTGTATTTGGCGCCGTTCAGCGCAACAGTTATATCGATGGGGAATATCGGTCTATCAATGGCGAATATTCTCTAGAGAACGACATATACAAAGGAGGAGGATATGCGCGGAGAGCAACCGTTCTTGAGCAGAATTTTAATGTCGAACCGACGCTTGAATACCGTAAGACATTTGGCGACCACAGTTTTACAGGTGTCGGTGGATATAGCTATCGGTATGAAGTTTTTGAAGGTTTTGACGCCAACAACCTTGGTTTTTTAAATGATCTTTTCAACGAAAACAATCTAAACGCGGGAAACCAACTTGCTGCCGGAAAGGCGGGGCTTGGAAGCTACAAGAACGATAATACCTTAATAGCGTTTTTCGGACGTGTAAATTATTCATTCAAGGGAAGATACTACTTACAAGGGATTTATCGTCGTGAAGGGTCGTCTAGGTTTGGGGTGAACAACAAATGGGGTGATTTTCCAGCATTGTCAGCCGGTTGGACTATCTCGGAAGAGGACTTTATGAAAGACAATAAGCTTATCAATTACTTAAAGCTGCGTGCCGGATATGGTGTGACCGGGAACTCCGGAATCGCTAATTACGCTTCGTTGGTTACCCTTGGTACCGGCGGAGTTTATTTATATCCGGATGGTCAATATCGCGAAACATACGGTCCAAACCGCAATCCGAACCCGGATCTTCGATGGGAAAAGAAGCACGAATTTAACGTCGGTTTAGATTTCGGCCTGTTTCAAAACAAATTATCAGGGTCAGTCGATATCTTTAACCGGGTAACGAAAGATTTGCTCGATAACTATGATTCACCTCAGCCGCCGTATATCAGAGATCTAATCTACACCAACGTTGGAACAATCTCTGCCAAAGGTGTCGAGATTGCACTTGGTTATAGCGCGATCAAAAATGATACCTTCAATTGGAATATTGATTTTACAGGGAGCACGACATCAAACAGACTCGACAGTTATTCGAATACGACATTTCAGCGCGATTACCTTTCTCTGGGCGACATAGGCGGATACGGTGCTCTAGGAAATGCTATACGTACCTATGAGGGGGGAAAACTTGGAGAATTCTGGGGTAAGAAGTTTGCTGGATTTACAGAAGACGGTAAATGGTTGTTTTATAACAGGGCCGGGGAGATGGTTCGCAACGATGTTATCAACAATTCATTTGACCGGGAGGTAACCGATTACCAGGTAATTGGCAACGGGATTCCTAAGTATTATCTGTCACTAACGAATACATTCGGCTATAAGAATTTCGACTTAAGAGTGTTTCTACGCGGTAAGTTCGGCTACGATATACTCAATACCACAGCTATTTCTTATGGTAATAAAGTGTCTGGAGACAACCTGCTAAACTCTACGTTTACTAAATATGCGCAGATAAACGATACTTACATGTATTCTGACTATTACATTGAGAATGGTAGTCACCTGAAACTCGATGAGGTAACATTAGGTTATCGTTTCAACTTGAAATCGAAAACCTTCAACAATTTTAGAATATATGTCACTGGCCAAAATCTAGCGGTAATAACTGGGTATTCAGGCAATGATCCCGATTTCGTGAGCGATACTGGGCTGGCACCGGGTATCGATGGCAGGGGGCCTTACCCAAGTACCACATCTCTTCTTTTTGGTCTGAATCTTGGATTTTAATCTTCAACGAATGAAAACGATATATAAAACGCTTATTATAGCAGGCCTTTCTGCGACCGTCAGCATCTCCTGTACGAAGCTTGACGAAAATTTGTATGATACGGCCGAGAGCAACAACTTTTATAATAACAGGAACGAAATTCTGTCTGCTGTTCTGAGGCCTTATACACATGCGAACGCATGGGCTACGCCTTCAGGTCAGGACGGCTGGTGGCGACCCAGCGAACTTTCTGCAGACCAGTTAGCCTGGCCTACGAAGGGGCGTCATGGCGAAGACGGGGGAAAATGGAAGCGACTGCATTACCATTCCTGGACGAATGATGAGGGCGGCCTGAACAATGCCTGGGAGCTCATGTGGTGGGGTGTCGGGCTATGTAACGATCCCATCAAGAAAATTGAGGGTAAAAACCCTGCCGATATCGGCATGACCCAACAGGAAAAGGATGCATATTTAGCTGAGCTCAAGTTATTCCGGGCCTTCCACTATTTAAAAATAATGGATCTCTGGGGAAATGTGCCCATTGTTACAGAGGTTCCTGAACAACCGGTCTCAAAGGATCAGTTGCCGGCTACTGCCAGCCGTGCTCAAGTTTTTGCTTTTATAGAGAAAGAGATAAAAGACAATATCGACAAAGCGCCTGTTCTGTCCAAGCAAATGCTTGGCAGGATGTCGCAAGCTGGCGGCTATGCGATGTTGGTGGAGCTATATCTTAATGCAGAAGCCTGGATAGGCACGCCGAGATGGGATGACTGCATAGCCGCGGCTGACAAATTGATCAACAATGAAGCTGGCGGGCTAAATGGCGCAATGGCACTTGATACAAATATTACCGATGCATTTAAGCCTAATAACGACTTGTCAAAAGAGGCTATTTTTTCGATTGCCTACGAGTTTCAACGTGCAAATTTCCAGCCGTCATGGACTGGCGACTTTTATCACTTCCAACAACAATTCATTTATGGGGGGAGCCGGAATGGTAATGATGGCGTTGTAATGGTTCCTGGTAATTATACCACATTCAGCAACCAAGACCTTAGGAAATCGGAATGGTTGCTTCATGGTCCTATGTTCAGGTTTGATAACGGTGAACCTGTGATTGCATCCGGAGGGAACGAGTATGACGGTCAGCAGCTGGTCTTCGTCGACAGCATACAACGTGTTAAAACCGGATCTACGGTTTCGAACATGAGCGAAGGTGAAGAAAACAGCGGAGTCCGGTTCAATAAGTATAAACTGGGGAACCAGGTTGCTGGCATAAGGATCGTTGGCGAGGATACAATCAGTGTAGAACCCAATCAGAATTATAACAATACAGACTGGCATATTTACAGGTTAACGTGGATTTACTTTGCCAAGGCTGAAGCCCTCATGCGCAAGAACGGTGGTGTCGCTAATCAACAGGCAGTAGAGTTGATAAATACCTGCCGCCAGCGCGCATTTACTCCAGCAACAAGGGCGGAAAACGCTTACACCGTATCGACGCTGACTATGGATGAACTCCTTGCAGAACGCGGACGTGAATTTGTATTCGAAGGTTTCAGGAGGAATGATCTGATTCGTTGGAATAAGTTTACTACTGCTTCCTGGTGGGATCACCAACCTAGCAGCGACTTCAGGAAGCTGTTTCCAATCCCTCAGCAGCAGAGAGCGCTGAATCCGAATCTCAGCCAAAACACGGGGTATCCGCAATAGCTGGATTTGAGTAGGATAAAAAAAAGGTGATTGCGTGTTGCAATCACCTTTTTATATTTTGACCCTTCCGTATTTGTTCAAAAAACACTTGTATCTGGAATATTTTGCTTATTATTGATTAGTAAACCGTTGCTTTCTCAAAGCAACACATACCTATAATAATCATCCCTGTTTATTCTATGTATGCTTACGAATTTAATTAACCTGCATTTTAACCAAAGATGAGTAGAAACAATTAAATCAAAAAAGCCATGCACAAATAAAAAAGCCTTCATTTAAGACTTCAAAGGGGATTATATTATGTTTTCCGCCGACTGGTTAGCAGCCATGCTTCACTGTTCAGCGTTTAGTCATCCTATAACTTAAACTAATATAAAGCCGATGAACATTAAACATTTCCTCATTGCGGGGATTCCTGTGCTCTGTCTCCAGAGCATACCATCCTCCGCCTTTGCTGTTGATGTAGACGCACCAGTCTATTCCAGTTCAGGCAGTGCCTTCTTCTATCGGGCACAACAAATTGTAATAACCGGGCTGGTGGTCGACGAGAATTCGCAGCCAATACCCGGTGTTGGGATCAAGTCCCAAAAGTCGAACCGTACTACCGTCACCGACGCTAGCGGTAAGTTTGCTATCCAGGTCGATGCTGCCGACGAACAGCTTAGCTTTACCTATGTGGGTTATGCTACACAAACCCGTGCCGCCGGGACGGGTGCCGCACCTTTAAACATCCGAATGGTCCCTGCTGAGGGCGTGAATCTGGAAGACGTGGTCGTAATCGGGTACGGTACGCAGCGTCGCTCGGACGTCACCGGAGCAGTGGGTTCGGTAAGAGAAAGCCAGCTGCGTGAAAGGCCGATCACATCCCTGAACCAGGCGATTTCGGGCCGCATACCCGGTGTGCAGGTCAATGTTAATTCGGGGCGGCCGGGTGGACAAACGAACGTCAGGATCCGCGGGTTTAGTTCCATTAATACCACGAACAACCCGCTTTACGTGGTCGACGGTATCGCAATTCCCATGGGAACGCAAACACAGAACAGCAGCCCGATCGATTACCTCAACCCCGGAGATATCGCGTCGATCGAAGTGCTGAAAGACGCGTCCTCCATTGCGATTTATGGTGCGAGGGGAGCTAACGGTGTCATCATGGTCACCACCAAAAAAGGTTCCGCCAGTGGGCCCAGGATTTCTTATGATACCGACTTCAGTATTCCCACCATCGGGCCAAACCGGCTCGAAATGCTAAATGCACGGGAGTATCTGGAGGTCGAGAACCTGGCCTATGAAAATGCCGCAATATATGATCCTGAAGGCTTTGCCAAGGGAGAGTATACCGATCCGAGAATAAAGAGACTCTCGCTGCCAAGGCTTTTCGACGCTCAGGGAAACCCTTTGTATGATACCGACTGGCTTGAAGAATCTACGCAAAACAAGCTTTCGCAAAATCATCAGTTGGGCTTTACAGGCGGCAATGAGGAAAGTACTTATGGCGTATTCCTCAACTATCGCGACGATAATGGGCTGTTATTAAACTCTTATTTAAAACGTTACTCGGGCCGCGTTGTCATGGACAGTCAGCTAAAACCATGGCTCAAGGTAGGGGGTAGCCTCAATTACACCAATCAGGAAGAAAACCTGGTTGATATCGGCACGGGCGGTTTAAACGCCGTGCGGATGATCACCGAAAGCTTCTCCTTTTTGCCTGTGAAATATGCCGACGGAACCTGGGCGGACAATCAGAATTACCCGGGTGCAGAGGGTGGCTCCAATCCGGTGCACATTCTTACCGACCGGCAATATATTCTGCAAACCCAAAACACGCTGGGCTATGTTTACGGAACCATCAACCTCATGGAAGGGCTTGAGTTCAGAAGTGTGCTCGGTGCTAATATTGTAACGCGCGGACGCAACGAGGTCAACGGGCGCAGTCTGTATGGTATAGCTTTCGATCAGCGAGGGCGCGTCGTGCTCGATAATAAC
Source organism: Pedobacter faecalis (assembly GCF_030182585.1). Lineage (NCBI taxonomy): Bacteria > Pseudomonadati > Bacteroidota > Sphingobacteriia > Sphingobacteriales > Sphingobacteriaceae > Pedobacter > Pedobacter faecalis. Next base: position 76,016 of record NZ_JARXOW010000002.1, read on the forward strand.
CGGGAGAGCTACTGGTCATTCGAAAACTATCTGACTTATAACAAAGAACTAGCTGAAAATCACTCGATCAATGCATTACTTGGTGTATCGTGGCAGGAGGCTAACATATTTGGTTTCGGCGCCAGTGGTGAAAATTTTTCAACGGATTACTTCGGTCCTAACAACCTCGGTGCCGGAAGCAAGCCAGATCCAGGCTCGTCCAGAAGAGCCGGTTTCGCTTTTCAATCTGTATTTGGCCGTTTAAATTATGCGTATAAAGACCGGTATCTGTTTACATTTACCGCGCGCGCAGACGGCTCTTCGAAGTTCGGAGAAAACAACAAGTACTCACTATTCCCTTCCGCAGCGGTCGCCTGGCGCATTTCCGAGGAGGATTTTCTTAAAGGGAATACGACCGTTTCTAACCTGAAATTAAGGGGAAGTTACGGCGTCACCGGCAACTCTGAAGTCGCCAGTTACTCTTCTCTAAGTTTGCTGGGAACAAACTATGCCGGTATCATCAACGATACAAGAATCACTGGTGTAGGCACCAACAGGCTAGCCAATCCAGATTTGAAATGGGAGCGTACAGCTCAGGCCGACATAGGCTTGGAGTTAGGCATGTTCAGTAATCGTATCAGTTTCGAGGCCGACGTGTATTACCGGAAAACTACCGACATGTTGCTTGCGGCGCCGGTCCCTGCTTCCAGCGGCTATCTGTCAATCACCAGAAACGTGGGTAGTATGGAAAACAAGGGTCTCGAACTGGGGCTTAGCACGGTCAACATTACAGGCAACGATTTTTCCTGGACGACAGGATTTAACATTTCTTTCAACAGAAACAAAGTGCTCGAACTGGCTACTCCGGCCGATATCTTTGGTCTTGGTAACCCAAGTTTTACCAATGAAACAGGTATCATAAGGGTAGGTGAACCGGTCGGCTCTTTCTGGGGACTTGTCCGCCTCGGCACATGGAGCGAGGCTGAGCGTGAACAAGCCGCTCAGTACACCTATCGTGGTGGCAATACCCTTTTGCCCGGAGATGTGAAATACCTGGATGTCAACGGAGATTTTGCGATCAACGATGCGGATCGCATGATCATTGGTAATGGTAATCCCGATTACTGGGGCGCTTTTATCAATACTTTTAAATATAAGGGGCTCGAACTGTTGCTCGACTTGCAGTTTTCTCAGGGGAATGACGTCCTCGACATGAGTACGCACTCAGCAGAAGACAGGCAAGGGATCGCCAACAGTTATAAGTCGGTACTTAACGCCTGGACGCCTCAGAACCAGAACACGCCTATCGCTGCAATTCGTGATACAAGGGCCGGATATGTCACCAACGTCGACACAAGATGGGTACAGGACGGTTCTTTCATCAGGGGTCGGAACCTGTTGCTAGGCTATACCTTCCCGGAAAGTATAGCACAACGGCTGCGGCTAAACAGACTTCGCGTGTACGCAAGCACGCAGAACTTTTTCCTGGCTACCAAGTACAGGGGCAACGACCCTGAGGTAACCACCTATGGAAACGCTTTTGCGCAGGGACAAACATTTTTCGATTATCCGAAGCCCACAATGTATACACTGGGACTAAATATCGGGCTATAACACATGGAAACTATGAAACTTAAAATAAAATTTATTGGTACGATGGCGGCTGTTGCCCTCGTCTTACTGGCAAACGGCTGTAAGAAATTCCTGGACGAACAGGATCCATCAAACCTGGCTCCGGGTACTTACTATACGCTTCCTGAGCATGCCGAGGCTGCGATTGCTGCTGCCTACGCCCAAACACGCTTCATAGGAAACGGCGCAGGTATCTTCGTTGTCAACTATTCGATGCTGGAAGTCGTAACCGGTACAGCAAAGACAGAAACCGGACAGAACTCCGATCTGAATAACATCGCGGGGCTGACCTATAACGGCGATAATCTTATGGTCAGGAACTGGTGGAACGGGCTATATAACGTTATCGCGCAGACCAATCTGGTTTTCGACAAAGTACCGGGCATTCCGCTTATGGACGAAACCCGCAGAAAGCAGGTTCTCGGCGAGGCAGCATTTTTGCGTGCATGGGCATATTTCTACCTGGTTCAGCTGTTTGGCGATGTTCCGCTTGTGCTCACTTCACAAACAATCGAATCTCCCGATTTTTATCCGTCAAGAACTGCAGCAGAACAGGTATATGCGCAGATAGTGGCCGACCTGACTCAGGCTGAACAAGCAGGTCTTTCCTGGCAGGACCAATCTGGGAGAGTAAGCATGGGAGCCGCCAAATCGTTGCTCGCAAAGGTATACCTTACCATGGCTGGGTATCCTTTAAACAAAACAGAAAACTATGCATTGGCTGCCTCCAAAGCGCTTGATGTGATTCAGAACGGCGGGTATGACCTTTTTGAAACTTATGACGAGTTGCATAGCAGAGCGACCGAAAACAGGAAAGAGTTTATCTGGCAAATTCAATACTTGTCTTCCATCGCCGGAAACCCGCTTCAACAGATCTTGTTGCCATCCTTCAAGGATGTATCTGCGTATTCCGACGAGATGGGATCAACGGTTCCAGTTCAGCAGTTCTATGATTCCTTTGAAGCCGGAGATCGGCGCGCTGCAGATCGTCAAGGTTTTTTCTACACCTCCTATTACGACGGCGGCGACGGCCCGTTGAAAGAATTGAATGCGCCCTACATTTACAAGCACTTCGATGTGCCCGCTCACGGTACGCTCAATGTTGCGGGAACAGCGCAAAGCGATCTTAATTTCACGCAACTGAGGTACGCGGATATTCTGCTCGTCTATGCCGAAGCGCAAAACAGGGCAGACGGTGCGCCAAATGATATCGCATACACTGCACTGAACGATATCCGCGAGCGGGCTGATCTTGACGAACTCTCCGGCCTGGGCCAGGATCAGTTTGAGGAAGCAGTATGGCGGGAACGCTGGCATGAGCTATGTTACGAAAATATTACCTGGTTCGATATGGTGCGTTTAAGGAAGGCATATAATCCCGTATCCGACAGCTTCGAGGAGTTTGAAGGACACCGGTTCCCGGCCAACCCAACTATTGTGTTGCAGCGCAGAAACCTGCTTTTCCCATTGCCGACTGCGGAAATGCGAAATAACCCGAATCTGAAACCACAGAACCCGGATTACTAAGCCGGAGTATATTTTTAACGAAATCCGCACAAGACCATCCGGAAGCGGCGCCTAAGCAGGCGCCGCTTTTTCTTTTTTTAATTTTATTTGGTAATATTGGAATGCTAAAATGATTTAGAATAACCAAAATATTCCTCATGGGTTAGAGGAATGCAAACCAAATACACACACACAAATGAAATTAAAAACTACAATTTTTGCATTGCTGCTGCTCGGTCGAACGGCCAGCGGTCAGCAAACTGACCTGGTGAAGTATGTCAATACCCTGCAAGGTACAAACTCAAAACACGAGCTAACCAGGGGCAACACTTATCCTACCACTGCACTGCCTTTCGGTATGCATACCTGGACGCCGCAGACTGGTAAAAACGGCGACGGATGGAAGTATCAGTATTTCCTCGACAAGATTCGCGGATTTCAGCAGGCACATCAGTGCAGCTCATGGACCAGAGATTACGCCGTATTTTCTTTCATGCCAATGATCGACAACCTGGTTGTAGACGAGAATAAGCGCGAGGCTAAGTTCAGTCATGCCAATGAAATCGGAAAGCCCAACTATTATAAGGTAACTTTCGACAATCAGATCACCACAGAGATATCACCCTCAGAGCGCGGCGCCCATTTACGCTTCAGCTATCCTTCTGGCAAAAAGAGCTTCCTGGTACTCGATGGTTATACCCGCACCAGCGGTGTAAAAATCTACCCGAAAGAAGGTAAGATAACCGGATGGGTAAGCAACGGACAAGGTTTTAAGCAGGACTGGAAAAGTTATTTCGTGGTTCAGTTCGATCAGCCTATTAAATCCTACGGAACCTGGGAAAACCGCGATAACACCATAAAAGCAGATTCAACAGCAGCAGAAGGCCGAGGAAAAGGTGCATACATCGAATTTAAGGCCGGCGCAAAAGTTCAGGTCAAAACAGCCTCCTCTTACATCAGCCTGGAACAGGCCGAACTTAACCTGAAAAGAGAACTTGGGCCTGACAAGAACCTGGAGCAGACCAAAGCAAAAGCTGCTGCCATCTGGAATAAATCTCTGGGCAAGATTCTCGTAGAAGGGGGCACTGAAGCTGATAAAGCAACATTTTACTCATGCTTTTTCCGCGCAAGCTTATTCTCGAGAAAATTCTACGAGCTCGACAAAGACGGCAAACCATACTATTTCAGTCCGTATGATGGCAAGGTACATCCAGGCCATATGTTTACCGATACCGGTTTCTGGGATACCTTCCGTGCGCAGTTCCCCTTGAACTCGCTGTTGCACGAAGAAATGCACGGACAGTACATGCAGGCAATGCTCGATGCATACAAACAATGCGGATGGCTGCCATCCTGGTCATTTCCGAGCGAGGCCGGAAGTATGATCGGTAATCATGCTATTTCCCTGTTTGCCGACGCATGGGCAAAAGGGATTAAAACCTTTGACCCAAAAGAAGCTTTAGAAGCTTACCTGCATGAAGCGACAAACAAAGGTCCGTGGGGACCTGCTAACGGTCGCGACGGCTGGAGAGAATACTTCCACCTGGGCTATGTGCCTTATCCGAAATACAGGGAATCTACAGCAAAGACACTAGAGTACGCTTACGATGATTTCTGCGGTTACCAGTTGGCAAAAATGACCGGCAACCAATTTTATATGGATGTGTTCGGTCGCCAGATGTACAACTACAAAAACGTCTACGATCCGTCAACACGTTTTATGCGCGGAAGAGATATAGATGGATCATGGACCAAGAACTTTGATCCGATAGAGTGGGGCGGACCGTTCACCGAAGGAAATGCATGGCATTATCACTGGTCTGTTTTCCAGGATACAAAAGGATTGATCAATTTGATGGGCGGCGAGAATAATTTTACGGCTAAACTGGACTCCGTTTTTAGTGAGCCTAATAAGGTGAAAGTTGGTACTTATGGCGGCATGATTCACGAGATGACGGAGATGGTGATGGCAAATATGGGCCAGTATGCGCATGGCAATCAACCAATCCAGCATATGGTATACTTGTATAATTATGCCAATCAGCCATGGAAATCCCAGTATCATGCGCGAAATGTGATGAGTAAATTGTATGACGCAACAGAAAACGGGTATCCCGGCGATGAAGACCAGGGTCAAACATCATCATGGTATGTACTTAGTGCATTAGGCTTTTATAGTGTAACACCGGGAACCGCCGAATATGTTTTCGGAAGCCCTGCATTCAAGAAGATCACCATCACGCTTGAAAACAACAAGAAGTTTGTGATCGAAGCAGCAGATAATAGTCCGGAAAACGTTTATATTAGTAACGCTACTTTAAACGGGCAAACGTATACCAAAAACTTTATTACCCATCAGGATTTAATAAAGGGCGGGACCCTGAAGTTTGAAATGAGCAATAAACCAAATACCCAAAGAGGCCTGGCGACTGAAGACAAGCCATTCTCTTTATCAAAATAACGATATGAAAAGAAGAAATTTTTTACAAAGCACCGGCGTTCTTGCAGCCGGCATGATGGCCAGCAAGGTCTCCTTTGCGCTGGCACCTGACTTCCCCGTGGTACGGATAGCAGCTTCTAAGCGGCATTTTCAAAGCGATGCGGTAGAAGCCGCAATTGCAGAATTTCAAAAGAATGTGGGCAACAAGGAACTTGCCTGGTTGTTTGAGAACTGTTTTCCAAACACACTGGATACGACCGTTACCTACACCGAGCAGGGCGGAAAACCCGATACTTATGTAATCACCGGAGATATCGATGCGATGTGGTTGCGCGACAGTACAGCTCAGGTAACACCATATCTTTCGTTGGTTAAAGGCGATCAAAAACTGCAGAAGCTGATTGCAGGTGTTATCAACCATCAGGTAAAGTGTATTAAAAAAGATCCTTACGCCAATGCGTTCTATGGCGATCCAAATAAAAAAGGAGAGTGGAGCACTGATAAAACGGATATGAAACCTGGTGTGCATGAGCGTAAATGGGAAATTGACTCTCTATGCTACCCGATCAGATTAAGTTATCAGTACTGGAAGATTACCGGAGACACTTCTCCGTTCGATGCCGGCTGGAGAGATGCAATCTCGCTAATCGTTAAGACTTTCAAGGAGCAGCAAAGAAAAGATGGCCCAGGACCATATCACTTCCAGCGTGAAACGATCTTCGCGACGGATACAGTGCCGATGAGCGGTTACGGATATCCAACCAAACCAGTTGGTTTGATCTGCTCTGTTTTCCGTCCAAGTGATGATGCGACTATCTATAACTTCCTGGTTCCTTCAAATTTCTTTGCAGTTGTCAGTTTAAGGCAAGCAGCAGAAATTTTGCAGGAAGTGAACAAAGACAGAGCGCTTGCCGATGAGTGCCGTGCTCTAGCTACTGAAGTGGAGAACGCGTTAAAAAAATATGCCGTTGTGCAGCATCCGCAGTTCGGTAAAGTATATGCCTTTGAAGTCAACGGTTTCGGTAGCTTCAACATCATGGACGATGCAAACGTGCCTAGCTTACTGGCCTTGCCATATTTAGGCGCTGTAAAAGCCAACGATCCTATTTATGCGAATACACGTAAGCTGATCCTATCGTCAGAAAATCCGTTCTTCTTCCAGGGAACTGCAGCCAAAGGCATCGGCAGTCCGCATACCGGCGCTGATAAGATCTGGCCTATCGCGCTCGTTATGCAAGGATTAACCGCGCAAAGCGATGAAGAGATCAAAAGTTGTTTGCAATACCTGCAGGCCAACCACGCCAAAACCGGGTTTATGCACGAGTCGTTCCATAAAAATGACCCGGCGAATTTCACACGTTCCTGGTTTGCCTGGGCTAATACCATATTTGGAGAGTTCCTCTGGAAAGTCTACAAAGAGAAGCCGCACTTGCTGGCTTGAGCCGCAAGTAAATCTTATCATTAAGGCACCGGTAGGTGCCTTAACCATTTATGGCCGTTTACTGTCGCATCAACACCCCGGTTTTGTCGCGACCATGTATTGCTGAAATTGTTCAAGTCACCTTACTTTGAGGTATAAACAAAATCATAAAACCATGGCACTAAAAACAACTAAAATTATTTATTGGGTAAGCACAGGTCTGCTTGCTTTATTTATTCTTCCTGGTATTTTTTTCATGAACAGCCCTATGGCAAAAGAAGGGACTGCTCATTTGCAGATTCCTGACTGGCTGGCCATGACTGTTGGCATCGGACAGTTCATTGGAGGTCTCATTTTAATTATCCCCGGGCTGCCCGTGCGCCTCAAAGAATGGGGATACACTGCCCTGGGTATCGTGTATATCAGTGCATTAATCGGGCACCTTTCGGTGGATGGCCCAATCGCCGCATCTTTTATGCCTTTAGTAACTTTCTTTGTACTTTTAATCTCTTATTTAACCTACCATAAACTGCGAGGTGTCTCAAATCCATAGCTTATGAATAATACCGGGGAGTCCGGCCAATCTGCACCGGGCCTCAATATTGACCACACGTTGAAAGCCTTCAACGAACTGAACGTTGACGAATTGTACAGCCTGCTGAAGCTTCGCAGCGACGTGTTCATTCTGGAGCAAAACTGTGTATATCCAGACATAGACGACAAAGATCGATCGAGTATACATCTGCAGATTTTTGCAAACGATAAATTGGTCGCGTATGCACGACTCTTACCTGCTGGTGTGTCATACCCGGAAGTTTCCATAGGACGGGTCGTTTCCAGCTCGTCCGTACGTGGCAAGGGTATCGGAAGTTTGCTCATGAAGGAAGCTATTCGTGGCTGTTTCCAGTATTTCGGCCCGTCCGATATCCGTATAAGCGCGCAATATTACCTTCTTGAGTATTACCGTTCGTTTGGCTTCCTCCCTCAGGGAGCGCCATATATGGAAGACGGGATCATGCATATTGAGATGCTTCGAAAGGCCACCTTAGGCTGTAAATAAGAAACGGGGTCTGATCTGGCGACCAACCCCCGTTCATAATTAACGCTCTCAGGAGCAAATATACGAACACTTGTATATACATGTCAAGAGTAAAATGAAATTTTTTATGATTTGCCGTTCGAGAGGACTATTTTTCTGTGTGGGTCTGGCCAATTGTTGAAACCAAATAAGAAACGGGGTTTGATCTGGCGACCAACCCCCGTCATCTAATTAACGCTCTCGGCAGCAAATATACGAAACTTGTATATACATGCCAAGCCAACAAATGAAAATTTATCCATCTGCCTGGTTGCCAGTTTTTAAAAAGCGATAGGTCAGTGCAGCGAATACGGTGTATACGATATGCGCTGGAATACGTTGTATGTAGAAATCGACATAGTGCTGTCTTGGAGGCAATGGATGTAGTTTAAAGGTTCCTTTCCAGATTAGCAGCCCGAATACTCCGGCTACGGCACCAAGAACCAATGCATCTTTAAAAGTACATTTGATCCGTCCCGTTTGCCACAACTCCACGAAAACAGCTGCAAATACAAAGCCCATAGCGTAATGTGCTCCCCATCCGGCAATCTTCTTTGCGTTGCTCGATAAAAACGGCGCAAGCCTCGAGATCATCTTTTCAAGGTGATCAGGTTCGCTGTAATTGTCTTTCATCATGAGCGACATAAGTTCGCTGCCTGCTGTCATTGCGGTAGTGCCGCCTACGCCCGTAAGGATGATTTGTGACGCTTTATTCATTTCAACTTTTCTATGTAGAACTGGTAATCTAACAATCGCCAAAATGGTTGGTTTTAAGAAGGTCTACATTAGGCTTAAGATAAATACCTTTCGCATAGTGTATTTATTATATGTCAAACCGATGATGGTTAGATTTCGAGCCTGTTTGCACCCTATTACGACCCTATTAGCACCTAATTACCACCTTATTAAACTATGGCGCAGTCACATCTCATCTTAAATCGTATTTTTGCATAAATATTAAGGCATTGGGAACATTACTGGATACAGGGATTAAGGGTTATAATAACTATGGTACTTTTCTACGTGAGAAGTATCAGGGGCAGCGGGTATTTAAGGCTATCGTTGATGGAGGTTTTACCTGCCCTAATCGCGACGGTAGTAAAGGCTTCGGTGGCTGCACTTATTGCAATGTTGATTCGTTTACGCCTGAAACAGCGCGAAAGCTTCCTACATTAAAAGAACAACTCATTGAGAATATGGACCGTGGGCGAAAGCTTTATAAAGCCGATAAGTTCATCGTTTATTTTCAGCCCAATACCAATACCTATGCGCCGGCACATTATCTAAAGATGATGTACGATGAGGCTTTGTCCGTAAATACAGAAGATATCGTCGGTTTGGCTGTGGGCACCAGGCCTGATTGTATTGATGCTGAAAAGGTAGCGTTGCTGGAAAGTTATGCGGACCGTTTTAATGTCGACCTGGAGATGGGCATGGAGTCAATCTACGACGAGACACTGGAGCAAATCAACAGGGGTTGCAGTCACGGCGAGTTTGTTGCTGCAGTGAAACTGCTTGAAAACACTAAACTCGATCTGTGCGTACATACGATCTTCGGTTTTCCAAATGAAACGGAGGATATGATGCTTAACTATATTCATGAAATTAACCGCTTTCCGCAAATTAAGTTCGTAAAGTTTCATCACCTTCACATCGTGGAAGGCTCCATTATGGGTGTAAAGTATAAGCGAAATCCATTTAAGCTGTTTACGCTTGATGAGTATACCGATCTCCTGTGTCGTGCAATTCCGTTATTGCGACCAGATATTGTCATCCAGAGATTGTTTGGCGTGTCTGATTGGGATCTCCTGATCGCCCCAAAATGGGGACTTCCTAAATCCGCAGTCCAAACCTACATCGACAAGGAGATTGAGCGCCGCGGGGTGGTCCAAGGTTCCGCTTATGTAACCCCAGGTAAATAATCGCCAAAGAGCTCAACAATCTTTCTTTTACGGTAATCAAATATTTCGCGCAGGCGTTGCCTTACAAGTGCACTATTGGCCACACTCCCAAGCATGCCTAATGGGAGGCCATAAGTGAGGAGATCTTTCATTTCAGTGCCGCCGGGGATTGATCTGAAATGGTGCTGATGGTGCCAGAACCTGAAAGGACCGAATCGCTGCTCATCGACAAAATACCGCTCGTTGATTACGTGGGTGATTTCGGTCATCCAGTTTAGCTGAATTCCGAAAAGCGGCGCGACCTTATAAGTGATAATCATCCCTGGGTACATTTTCGTTCCCTGATCGTAATCGGACGTTACGTTGAAGGCCATATTTGGCGGCGTTATTTTAACAAGGTTTAGTGGCGACGAGAAAAAATCCCATGCTTCAGGTATTGGCACAGGGATGCTCTGTGTAAAGGTGAGCTGGTATGCTTTCATAGTATATACACAGTTACATCCTGTATACTGTTTTCACTCTGGCTAAACTCATGTTTGTTGAAAGTTTTTCAAAAAGACCTCATTTTTATTTTTTTCTAAAAAAATATGGGTGTGAAACTCGCTAATATTAGAAAAACACAAAATTTTATAGCCTTTTTTGTTATAAATTCATGTTTTAGTGTTGTTTTATTATAAAAATCTCGGGATTTTTATGTTTTTGTTGATCATATTCGTTTGAATTATCAATTTTATTCATAGTTTTATAAAAAAATCAAACAAACACATAATTAAAAACTTGTAAAATCTAACATTTATGGCAAAAGTTTTATTTAAACAGTGGGGTCCGTTTGCAGTTTTGATGATAATTGCAATTTTGGCTCTTTTTATTCCCTTACTTCCAAACTTTGATGAGGGAAAGTATAATGCGGCGGATGTTGCATTTATATTAGTAGCGGCGGCACTGGTGTTTTTGATGACGCCGGGGTTGGCTTTCTTCTATGGTGGAATGGTTGATCGCAAAAACGTGCTGTCTACCATGATCAAAAGTGTTGTTGCGGCTGGCGTTGTTACTGTGCTATGGGTTGTAGTCGGTTTCAGTCTTGCATTTGGGGAGTCGAACGGCGGCTTGATTGGAAGCCCGTCCACTTACCTTTTCTTCCAAGGTGTTAATTCGGGACCTGCCTGGGGTACAATACCGCTTTCACTATTTGCCGTGTTCCAGTTAATGTTTGCGATTATTACGCCAGGCTTGGTTGTAGGTGCCGTAGCTGAAAGAATCCGTTTTACATCCTACATTCTTTTTATCGTCTTGTTTGCGCTGCTAGTGTATTCGCCACTGGCACACTGGACCTGGCACTCAGAAGGTTTGCTTTTCAAAATGGGCGTGCTGGATTTTGCCGGAGGTACCGTAGTGCATATTTCTGCAGGTATGGCTGCTTTGGCTGGTGCACTGGTTCTGAAGCGTAGAAAGTCGCACATCGAACACAGAGAGGTTCCGCCTGCTAATATTCCTTATGTACTGATCGGAACAGGCTTGCTTTGGTTTGGCTGGTTCGGGTTCAATGCAGGATCTGCTTTAGGAGCCAACGTTTTAGCGGTGTCAGCTTTTCTTACTACCAATATTGCTGCTGGTGCTGCTGGTCTGTCGTGGATGTTCTTCGATGTTGCCAGAGGCAAGAAGCCATCTGTTCTTGGTTTTTGTATAGGAGCTGTGGTTGGTCTTGTAGCCATTACGCCTGGTGCCGGTTTTGTAAGTATTCCGTCGAGCATATTCATTGGGGCCATTGCTGCGGTAATCTCTAATCTGGTGGTTTCATGGAAACAGAAAACCAGTTTGGACGACACGCTTGATGTGTTCCCTTGTCATGGCGTGGGCGGCATCGTCGGTATGTTGCTTACTGGTGTGTTTGCAACGAAAACAGTAAATCCGGCTGGTGTGGACGGTTTACTTTACGGCAATCCAGAGTTCTTCGTTACGCAGCTTAAAGGCATGCTGATTAGTGTTGTATTTAGTTTCGTAATGTCCTTTATTGTTTTCAAAGTAATCAATCTTGTACAGCCTATCCGTGTATCTGAAGAAGAGGAGATGGAAGGACTTGATGCTTCGCAGCACAATGAAAAGTACGTTCAGGGAACACTTATCGTCGCTGGCCGTGAAGTAGAAAATACATTTTAATCTAAACTATCAATCTCAACCACAAACCTAAATTTATGAAACTAAAATTTGCATTAACCGCTGCATTGTTGTCTTCTGTTTCCTTTGTTTTTGCGCAAGAAGAAGCTGAGTCCCCTTTGGAGATCTCAGGTTCAGTCGACGCTTACTACAAGTATGATTTCGCAAACCGACCAAACATTGCGACTTACTTTGCTAACGAGCATAATTCTATTTCAATAGGTATGATCGATCTGGCGTTGAAGAAGACCACCGGTAAGGCTTCATTCGTCGGGGAACTGTCCTTTGGACCACGCGGGCAGTTCCAATCGATCCCCAACTCAGATGGAAGTTATGATGAGACCGGACCGAACAGTTTTCACATACAAAACCTTTATGTGAGTTATGCATTCACTGATAAGTTTTCAATGACCGCAGGGTATATGGGGACATTTATTGGTTATGAAGTAATTTCGCCGGCTGCTAATTTTAACTATTCTACGTCCTATCTATTCGGGAGCGGCCCTTTTCAAAACGCGGGTATAAAAGGTACCTATGCGTTTTCAGACAAAGTTAGTCTGATGGTAGGCTTGTTCAACGACTGGAACGTATATCAGGATTTTAACGGCGTATCTCATATCGGTGCTCAGCTCGCTTTAAGTCCGGTTGAAGGATGGTCGGCCTATCTGAATGTTTTGTCGGGTACCTCTGCAGGTGCGCCAGGTACAGGAACTATTTTTGATCTGACTACCGCGTATCAGATTACTGATAAGTTTAAACTAGGGCTGAATGCGGCTGATTACACAGTTTCTAACGACAACGGCGGTTATACCGGCGCAGCACTATATCCTCAATATGCTTTTACGCCTTCAGTGGCATTGGGACTGAGAGGTGAATATTTTACACTCAAAGATGCTGTGGATGGCACAGACGGTTCTACCAGTGACGCATCGGTAACTTCGATTACACTTTCAGGAAATATCAAGTCCGGAGGCTTGACCTTTATCCCGGAAGTTCGCTTCGATAACGACGAAGACCAAATCTGGGCATTTACCAAGAGCAATGGTGCTTTTACGAAAACTGCCTCTCAGTTTTCATTGGCGGTGGTTTACGCCTTTTAGTCAAACGTTTTGTTTAAATTTAAAGGCTGCCAAACAAGGCAGCCTTTAATATTTTTAGTCTTATGCGATTTTATTTGTGTTATTTTCTGTTCACCTGCAGTGTATATGGTGTCTACGCCCAGCAGCTATTACCCAAAAATGAGTCTGGAAAATATACTTATATGGAGGTCGAGGAGCTGAGTGTGCCCGTACAACAGGCAATCACTAACGCTCAGACTTTTATTGATAGAAATGGCAAACAGCTGAAATCGGACGGGGTGGTAGGAGACACTGCTCTTCTGGCCAGCGGTAAAATGGTGCTATACAAAGGTTCATCCGGCATCGGCCGGCCGTCTGCAGAAGCAAGCTATCAAATGAGGCTTGATCTAAGGCCTGGAAAATACAAGATCATCTTAACGGAGTTTGTTGTAACACCGTACCAGCGCGACCGCTATGGTAATTTTGTTCCGACTACGCTTGCTGTCCCGCTGGAGCGGGAGCCTGATAAGCTAGGTCGCGGCGACTGGCAAAGAAATATGGCTTCCATAATTGTCCAGTCGAAGAAACTCACTACTAGTTTGAAGGCTTCGCTAAAAAGCAATCATAGCAAGGAAACTTCAAAGCCTGCGACAATCTCCACCAAAAGCTGGTAACGATCTAGTGAACCATTTTATCTGCACAAGTGGAACTTGCAAAGGCTTCCGGCTTGGCCTTGAAGATGAAGCCCATGCTTAAGATATAGCCCATCGCCTCATTTAGCGCTTTGTTTGATTTGAACATCGGGTTTGTATTGATGTCGGCATGAACCTCTAGATGTACATCATATAAATCGAGCAGGTCGCAGATGGAATAGGCTGTTTCTATTGATTTCTGTACCTCTACAAGCATTCGCTCCTTTATGGTCATTTTTGTGCTTGTTTTTTCCTGGTGGATGTACATGAAGCCGCCGTGGTGCTCCCTGAGCAACACAATTACCGTGGCAAAGTCTGTTGTGTGTCCCTTTACCTGCGAGTCTGTTCCTATACAAACTTTAAGTCTGTGGCCTTTTCCTGTCTCGCGAACAATTGCATTTTCGATTTCTTGAACGATCGGCGAATGCACCACGTCGCCGCTAAATTTTTTCCAGGTCATATACTTGTAGTCAGTTAAGTAAAGTGTTCCGTTTCAGGTAATTAAATATAACGCTTTGTTGTTAAGCATAGCTATTGCTCTGTTGTTTATTTTTTAACAATTGTTTATTTGTCAACATGTTACGGGTTTTTTGGCTATGTTTGCCAGCGTTATTATGTTACAAGTAAATCTGGAGGAAGTGCTAGGTCGTCTGCAAATCGCTGCGCTGAACGAAATGCAGGAAAAGGCGATTGAAGTGGTGTCGAAAGGCGGGGATGTTGTGTTGCTTGCGCCTACAGGCTCTGGAAAAACCCTTGCTTTTCTGCTTCCGGTACTGATGGGGCTTGATGCAAATGCAAAGGGCGTGCAGTGTCTTATCGTTTCTCCTTCAAGGGAGCTGTCGTTGCAGATAGAGCAAGTGTGGCGGCAGATGGGTACGGGCTATAAAATAGTCAGCTGTTATGGAGGCCATGATTTCAAGACAGAAAGAAACGCTCTATTTCAGGCTCCGGCAGTGCTCATTGGTACGCCAGGCCGTCTGGCACACCACCTGGAATTGCAAACCTTTGATGAGTCACACATCAGGATGCTTGTGCTTGATGAGTTTGATAAATCGCTCGAGCTGGGCTTTCAAGACGATATGGCATATATTATCGGTATGTTGAAATCACTCCGCCAGCGCATATTGACATCTGCCACTGCCATGGAGGTACTCCCTTCATTTACCGGTATTCGAACCCCGCTAACTATCGATTTCTTGAAGGACGCATCGAGTACACCTCATTTCGCTTTTTATGAATTACGTTCTTCTTTGACCGGTAAAGCGGAAACCTTGCTCAAGCTTCTCTGCAAAGTCGGTAGTGAGCGTTCGCTTGTATTTTGCAATCAACGGGAAACCACTGAGCAACTGAGTTTAGCACTAGGCAGCCACCGGGTTGTTCACGATATCTATCATGGCGGTATGGATCAGGACGACCGTGAGCGGGCTTTGATGAAATTCAGAAACGGGAGTGTAACGGTGCTTCTAACTACCGACCTTGCTGCAAGAGGATTGGACATCGCTGAGGTGCACAACATTATTCACTATCAGATGCCCACTACCAGGGAAGCTTTTGTGCATCGCAACGGACGAACTGCGCGGATGAATGCGGCGGGCAGTGTGTTTCTTCTTCTTGCTGATGGTGAGTCCATTTCGTATGAATTGAGCGCGGAGATAACGAACGTAACGTTGCCTGATGAATTTTGCCTGCCCGCGGAGCCTATGTGGAAGACACTGTACTTTTCGGCTGGCAAGAAAGACAAGATAAATAAGATCGACATTGCAGGGCTTCTCCTAAAAAAGGGCGGTTTAAAAAAAGAAGACCTTGGCCTTATCGTGGTAAAAGAACATCAAGCCTTTGCTGCTGTTAAGGGAACCTGCGCTGAAGGATTATTAAAATCGCTCGCAGGTCAGCGAATAAAGAACAAAAAGATAAAAATAGCGTTAGCTTTGTAACATGAGTAATAATGATATTATGAAAAAGCTGCGCGTAGCGCTTGAGTTGACAAACGATGATATCATTAAGATTATGTCGTTGGTTAATTTTAAAATTACGCGGAGCGAGCTGGGAGATATCTTCCGGAGAGACGATCATCCTAATTTTAAAAAATGCGGCGACCAGATCCTGCGTAATTTTCTGAATGGACTTGTGATATATAAACGTGGACCCAGGGAAAAGCCAGCGTCAGAAAATGCTGTCTAGTAGCCTGCTAACAAAGCTAATCTTTCTTGGTGACGAGACGTATTTGTCAAATAAATTTTGCTAAAACGGTTTAAATTATTTTATTTGAAAAGGAAAGTGTACTTCACAACCAACCAAACGCAAACTAAATGAATATAAAACCATCGGAATTGCCTTTTATCGGAGTAGATATAGGTGGTTCTCATATTACTGCTGCGCATATCGATCCTAAATCTTATGAAGTAATTGATCACACGCTGAAACGAGAACGTGTAGCTTCTATGGGCAGCGCCGAAGTGATTTTGAAGTCGTGGGTCAGCGCTCTTTCGTCACTTATTCCAGATTCAGCTCAGGGAGATATTCAGGTCGGCATTGCCATGCCGGGCCCTTTCGACTATGAACAGGGTGTATCCCTGATGCAAAACCAGCAAAAATATGATGCTCTTTACGGTCTTAATGTAAGGAATTTACTTGCTGACAGGCTCGGGATACCGGGAGAGCATATCGTTTTTATAAATGATGCTGAGGCTTTTTTGCGCGGTGAACTTGCCTCTGGTGCGGCAGCTGACTTTGAACGCGCTATCGGCATAACACTGGGCACAGGCCTTGGCTCCACCAGCAATTGCAGCGGAAAGGTTCAGGATATGAACCTTGCATTTATGCCGTTTCATGATAGCATAGCTGAAGAATACATTTCTACACGTTGGTTTCTGAAGCGTTATAAGGAACATACAGGTAAAGATGCCAGAAATGTGGAAGAGGTACTTTGTGATGCAGACGAGGCGGTCAGATCGTTGCTGTTTGATGAATTTACTACAAATCTGGCTGCATTTCTAGATGCATTCATTGCACAGGAAAATCCGCAGGTGCTTGTGATCGGCGGAAATATTGCGAGGTGCTGGGACCACTTTATAGATCAGCTTAAGGATAAGGTGACAAATAAAGATGTGGTTATCCACCAAAGTAAAATGTGGGAGGATGCCGCCCTGGTTGGCGCGGCTTGTAGCTGGGCATAATATGAAAAGAGTATTTGCGCTGTTTGCTTTTACATTTGCAGTCCTCCAGCTTTCGGCCGCTACTGTCGATACGGTAGTCACACGAAGTGTGTCTATGAAAAAAGATATTAAGGCCGTTGTCATAAAGCCTGATTCTTACGGCTCGGGGAAGGCATATCCGACAGTTTATCTCTTACACGGTGCAGGTGATAAATTCTCTGGTTGGGTGAATAAGGTTCCGCGAATAAAGAAGTATGCGGATGATTTTGATCTGATCATCGTTTGCCCCGATGGCAATGTTACCAGCTGGTATTTTGATAGTCCGCTTGACCCCACGTGGAAATATGAGACCTACGTTGCGACAGAGCTGGTTAACTGGATAGACAACAAATACAACACCATTAAAAATCGGAGCGGCAGGGCGATCACTGGTTTAAGTATGGGCGGACACGGTGCGCTTTATTTGTCAATAAGGCATCAGGATGTGTTTGGCGCCGCCGGTAGCATGAGTGGTGGCGTAGATATCCGACCGTTTCCGATGAACTGGGACATTGCAAAACGACTTGGGCCTAAAAGCCAGTACCCTCAGCGTTGGGAGGAGAACACAGTGGTGAACTTGCTCCATCTGCTGGAACCTAACAAACTATCGTTGATCATTGACTGCGGCCGCGACGACTTTTTTTATGAGGTCAACATACAATTGCACGAGCGATTGGCCTACCTCAACATACCTCACGATTTTACCATACGCCCCGGTGCACATAACTGGGAGTACTGGACAAATGCGGTAGGATACCAACTGATGTATTTCAATAATTTTTTCGGCAGAAAGTAGACGCTCAGGCGTGGCCGATCACCAGTTCGTCGTGCATTAAAATGCATTCTTTTATGGCGTCTAGCAATGGGAGATCTATCCGGCAATCCAGGCTCTGCCGGCAATAATTATCATCTTCATGATCAATTTCAATCGTGGCCATACGCTCGTGGTGGTCGTTATAGATCTGAAATTTTTCCTCACTTAACGCTCGTATGTTGAAGATGTGTCCGTAGCCGGCTGAATCCGCCACCTGTATTTTGAACTGTTCCATAGTTTTAGGGTTGATTATTTTTTAACAATCTGTATTTCAGAATGTTCTTGCTATTTTCAGTTTTTTATGACAACATATTTTTTCCTATATTAGGCAAACTAAAATGTCATAACGATGAAAAAAACCATTGTATTATCCTTTATTGCGGCCTTTTTTACGCTGAGCGTGTCGGCTCAACAGGACAAGAGTAAAAGGCCAAGTCCCCCTGCTGTCACAAAAGAAACCACAGCTTCAGGTCTTACAATTATGATTGATTACAGTCAGCCTTCCCTGAAAGGACGTGCTATTGGTACAGAGCTTGCGCCCTACGGCAAAGTATGGCGGGCCGGTGCAAACGAGGCGACGATTTTTGAGATCAGCAAAAACGCGAAGGTGGAAGGAAAAGCACTTCCGGCCGGCAAGTACGCACTGCATGCAATTCCGGGTGAAAAGGAATGGGTATTTATATTTAACAAAAAATGGCAAAAGCCAGGTACAGAGTATAACGAGGCAGAGAATGCCCTTCAGGTAAGCGTGAGACCTGAAAAATCTTCTGCCGCTACCGAGAAGATGACATTTACCATAAGCAAAGCGGGAAAAGTTACGTTGCTTTGGGGCAACCTTGCCGTGCCTTTTAACGTAAAGTAATTTAGACAGCATTATTGAGAGGGCGCTGGCAGAAACCGGCGCCTTTTCTATTGTGCTAGGTGTATTTAAAATCTTTCTAAATAGTTCTTAATTACAGCATAATGACAGTCAAAAGGCATTCCCTTGTTACTTTTGTTACGCTAAAAATAAACAGAGTCTTACATTTTGGAATATTTAAAGATTATTGCTTTTACGCATAAGCAGATTGACCTTAAATCGCTGGGAAAGCTGGTAATATGTGAGCAGACGCTGGATGACCGGTTGCGAAATATTCAATCTGAACTTGCAATTAAAGAGATATTCTATGTAGGTACTTGTAATCGGGTGGAGTTTATTTTTACTTCTTCGGAAGTGATTGATCAGAACTTTATCCGCCGGTTTCTAACGGTGCTGGATATGGGCCTGCCTGATGCTTATATGGATCAGTTTGTCAAAAATGTGTCCGTTTACGAGCAGGCGGAAGCCTTTAATCATCTGTTAAGGACTTCCTGCTCCCTGGAAAGTCTTGTGGTGGGTGAAAAAGAGATTTTAGCACAAGTGCGTAAAGCTTATGAGGCATGTCGGGTGGCTGGTTTTACGGGTGATTACATGCGGATGATCATGAATCGCGTGGTTAAAACAGCTAAAGAGGTATACACACATACAAATATTTCTAAAAACCCGGTTTCTATCGTATCCCTGGCCTACCGTAAACTGCGCGATCTGAAGATGTGTTCCAGTGATGTCCGCTTGCTGATCATAGGCGCCGGAGAAACCAATCGTAACCTGGCGCAATATCTTAAAAAGCATAAGTATACCAATTTTGCCATATTCAACAGGAGTTTGGCCAATGCCGAAGGCCTCGCTAAGGAGTTGAACGGAACAGCTTATCCGCTTACTGCGCTTGAAAGCTATGACAAAGGTTTCGACGTGATCATTACCTGCACCGGTTCAACTGAACCCATTATTACGAGATCGATATATGAGAAATTGCTTAATGGCGAGAGTGGAAAGAAAATCATTGTAGATCTTGCGGTACCAAACGACACGGCTCCGGATGTGGTTGCTGCTTTCCCAATTCATTATATTGAGGTCGAGTCTCTGAAAGAAGTTGCCCGTAAGAACATACAGGAACGCTATGCAGAACTTGTAAACGCAGAGCATATTATTGAAGAGAATATTAAGGATTTTGAACTTGTGCTTCGTCAGCGCAAAATTGAAATTGCGATGAGTGGTGTGCCAAAGAAGATCAAGGAGATCAGGCAAACTGCCATTAACGGTGTCTTTGCCGATGAGATCAACGGATTAGATGAAAACTCCAGACTGATACTAGAGCGTGTGGTCAACTACATGGAGAAAAAGTATATCAGCGTTCCTATGGTTATGGCAAAAGAGATATTGGTTAAGAATAGCTAAATTACGCCAAAATTAGCATCCAACGTGAAAACATTAATTATCGGTACGAGAGGTAGCGAACTTGCCCTATGGCAGGCAAACTTCATAAAAGATAAACTGGCGGAGATCGGCGCGCCGGCAGAGATCAAGATCATTAAAACGCAAGGCGATAAGATATTAAATCTCAGGCTCGATAAGCTGGAAGGGAAGGGATTCTTTACTAAGGAACTTGAAGAAGAGCTTCTTGCCGGAACCATAGATCTCGCTGTGCATTCTCATAAGGATTTACCCACAGTGCATCCGGCCGGTCTGATCATTGCTGCTGTTCCGGAGCGTGAAGACCCCGCTGAACTTCTTCTTATTCTTAAGGACTGCGTTGATGTTACACAGAAATTGTCGCTAAAAACAGGGGCTATGGTAGGTACCTCCTCCAACCGCCGCAAAGCGCAGTTACTGGCATTGCGTCCGGATCTGAACATTGAGGACTTAAGAGGCAATGTGCCTACCAGGATCGGAAAGCTTCGCGATGAAGATTACGACGCCATCATGCTTGCCAGAGCTGGTGTAAAGCGTTTAAATATAGATCTGTCGGAATTTCATGTTGAAGTTCTGGATACTGCCGAACTTGTTCCTGCGCCTGCACAAGGTGCATTGGCTATTCAGATCAGGGAAAATGACCATGAGTTGTACAATGTACTGCAGCAGTTGCATCATCAGGAGACTGCCGATGAAATTGGTCTTGAGCGAAAAGTACTTAACTTATTTGAAGGCGGATGCCACATGCCGCTCGGCTGCTTTTGTAAGAGGGAAGCCGGTGAGTATGAGGTATGGGTATCTAAGGCAGAAAGCGCCGAACACTTCCCTGACCGGTTGTTCTTTCGCGTAAATAGCTTGGAAGGACTGGCTGAACGCATATTGTCAAAATATTCAGTTGAACGAAGAAGGCCTTCCAAAGTATTTATTTCCAGAGAAATAGGAGAGAATAATTATTTTAGAAGAGCCGTGGAAAAGCACGGGATCGAAATCGAAGGAAGGTCTTTGATCAGGACCTTTCCAATCGTAAATGTGCTTGATCCTTTTTATCTGAAAAACATTGACTGGATATTCTTTAGCAGTAGAAATGCGGTATCCTATTTCTTTAACTTAAAACCGTTGCTGTCCAAAAAAGTACAGTTTGGTGTGGTCGGCCGGGGTTCGGAGGACGAATTGCGTAGACATGGCCATACCGCCGGTTTTGTGGGGGTTGGGGGCGACATCGATGAGATAGCTCGTGATTTCGCGAAACTGGCCGAAAATAAAACAATCCTGTTTCCACGTGCACAGGATTCCCTGTTAAGTATACAAAGTCAGCTAAAGGCAAATACGAAGGTGGTTGATCTGCCGATATATGAAACGGTCGTAGAAGAAGATATAGACCCGACCTCTGCCGAGGTGCTCATTTTTACCAGTCCGAGTAACGTAGACGCTTATTTCGCGGATAATCTGCTGGACCGGGGACAGAAGGTGATTGCTATCGGTAATTCTACGGGCCGGAAACTGGAAGAAATGGGCGTGCGCTATGTGCTGCCATTCGCTCCCGATGAAATTGGCTTGGCCGAGGCGGTGTTCGGCATTGAAATTTAATAAATCAAGTTATGCAACGTCCGAGAAGATTGAGAAAGAACCCTGTTGTGAGGGAGATGGTTGCGGAAACCAGAGTCTCTAAGGATATGTTTATCTATCCTTACTTTGTAGTTCCGGGTAAAGATGTGGTTAGGGAAATAGGCGCGATGCCAGGGGTGAGTCATTTTTCTGAAGACACTTTAATCCGCGATGTAGAAAAAGGCCTGAAACTGGGCATCAATAAAATTATGCTGTTTGGCGTTGGCGATGAAAAAAGTGCCGATGCACACTCGGCTTATCACGACGACTCGTTGGTGCCTTCTGCAGTCAGAGCACTGAAAACTCAATTTGGGGAAGACTTGTATGTGGTGACCGACGTATGTGTTTGCTCGTATACCACGCATGGCCATTGCGGTATTCTGGAAAATGACTACGTACAGAATGACGCGACGGTAGAAGTTATCGCAAAGATGGCTTTAACCCATGCTCAGGCTGGGGCAGATATGCTGGCGCCGTCAGACATGATGGATGGCAGGGTCGCTGCCATGAGAAGTGTGCTGGATGGCGAAGGCTACGTAAACACCGCAATCATGTCTCATGCAACTAAGTTTGCTTCCGCATATTACGGCCCGTTCCGGGAGGCGGCCGATTGTGCACCTGGAAAGGGTGATCGCAAGGCTTATCAGATGGACTTCAGAAATGGTCAGGAGGCGGTTAGAGAGGCCATGCTGGATGAGAGCGAGGGTGCAGATGTACTTATGGTGAAACCTGCACTGGCATATCTTGATGTAATCCATAATCTTAAACAGCACACCGATCTGCCTATTGCATGTTATAATGTGTCGGGCGAATATGCAATGGTTAAAGCAGCTGCCGAGAAGGGCTGGATAGATGAGCAAAAGGTAGTAATGGAGACAATGCACGCCTTTGCGAGAGCTGGGGCAAGTATAATTACCACCTATCATATAAGGGATATTTTAGAGAAGAACTGGATGTAATATGTTGGAGTCATTAAAAAAAATCTTTTCAGGGAATGAGGGAGACGTACCAGTAAATACTGGATCTAAGCCCGATATCTCACGTGAAAAATCGGCCGAGCTGTACGAGAGAGCAAAAAAATACTTTCCGGGTGGGGTAAATTCTCCTGTAAGAGCCTTTAAATCGGTGTATGGAACACCTTTGTTCATCCAGAAAGGTGACGGTTGTTACGTATGGGATGCCGATGGAAATCAATTCATAGATTTTTGCGGAAGCTGGGGGCCGCTTATCCTTGGACACAACCATTCGAAAGTCCGGGAAAAGGTAACGGAGGTCATGCAGAATGGGATGAGTTTCGGCGCCCCGACGATACTGGAGAATGAGCTGGCAGAGCTGATCATAAAAAACAACCGCTTCGTCGAAAAGATCCGGTTTACGAGTTCAGGCACTGAGGCAGTAATGTCTGCCATCAGATTGGCCCGCGGCTATACCGGCCGCGACAAGATCATTAAGTTCGAGGGTTGCTATCATGGACACAGCGATTCCCTGCTTGTGAAGGCAGGATCCGGATTGGTGACTTTCGGAGAGACTTCGTCAGCCGGGGTGCCGAGATCATTTGCGGAAGAAACCGTGGTAATTCCCTTAAATGATGTCGCTGCACTGGAGCAGGCGTTCATGCAATTCAAGGATCAGGTGGCAGCGGTAATTATTGAAGGTATTCCGGCCAACAACGGCTTGCTGATGCAAACCGAAGAATATATGAAATCGCTTGAGCAGATATGTCGGGATAACCAGGCGTTGCTGATCCTCGACGAGGTGATTACAGGTTTCAGACTGGGGTTTGAAGGCGCTGCCGGTTATTACGGGATAAAACCTGACATTGTTACCTATGGTAAAATAATCGGTGGTGGGCTACCAGTAGGTATGTACGGTGCTTCATCAGAAATTATGAGCCATATATCGCCCGACGGCGGCGTGTATCAGGCAGGTACCTTGTCTGGGAACCCGGTGGCTATGGCAGCGGGAATAGCTCAACTCACCGAACTGCTGCGTTCTGGTTTTTATAAAGAGCTGAATAACAAGGCTGGCGAATTTGCTGCGAGCATCCAGCGGTTTGCAACGGCGCGGAACTATAAATTAACGGTGTTTAGTGTCGGCTCTATTTTCTGGTTTGCATTTACCGACAAAGACCAAATACGTTGTGCGGAAGATATTGACCCGCAAAGCATGGAAAAATTTAAACACTTGCACCGGGAACTCTTGAACCGCGGTATTTACATCGGACCTTCAGGTTACGAGGTTGGTTTTGTTTCGGCTGCCCATACCAAAATTGAGCTGGAGAAAGCGAAGCGTGCGATTTTTGATAGTCTGGATATCGTGTTTCGAAATAAGTAATTTATTATATATATTTATACGGAAATTACCCTGCTTTGAAGAAATCTATTATCATCTTCTATCTTTTGCTGCTCTATTCCCTTGTACAACTGATTTCCTGGGGTGCGATGGTAGTGCGGCTTGAGCGGTCGAGGATGGCTATGGTGATGGGCGAAGGCTCGGTTTTCCTGTTCCTGCTTTGTGTGGGCGCATATTTTCTTCATCGTGCCATCAAAAAAGAGGATCGCCTGAGGGAACAGCAGCAGAATTTTCTTTTGTCGGTCACGCATGAGCTTAAATCGCCGCTGGCGGCGATCAAGCTGTCCCTGCAAACAATTATTAAACGCGATTTGGACCGGCCCAGGCAAGTTTCCCTGCTCAATAATTCATTGAAAGATATTGAGCGGTTGGACGACCTTGTTGAAAACATGTTACTGGCCACCAAGATTGAGAACCGATCCTATTCTTTTCCTAAAGAAGAGTTCGATTTTTCGGAATTGGTTACAAAAATCACCGACCGTTTACAGATTCATTCCTGTGGATGCGAGCAGGTTATTAAACAGAAAATAGAACCCGGAGTCAAGTTAGTCGGAGACCAGTTTGCCCTGGCTTCCGTCGTCACTAATCTGGTAGAGAATGCAGTTAAATATTCAGGGCCTTGTGCGGAGGTTGGGGTAGAATTAACAATGAGAGACGGACATCCGTTTATGAGTGTGTCTGACAGGGGGCCGGGCGTACCTGACGCAGAAAAGATGCTGATTTTCGACAAATTTTACCGCGTTGGTGACGAAAATGTCAGAAAATCGAAGGGTACAGGTTTGGGCCTGTTTATTGTTAAAGAAGTTTTACAGAACCACGGTGCCGACATTAGCGTAAAGGACAATACGCCGCAGGGTGCCATTTTTGAAATTATATTTAATTGATATGTCACAGAAATTAAGAATACTGCTGGTCGAGGATGAAGACCACTTACTGGATGCCATAAAGCTCAATCTCGAACTGGAGGGGTACAAGGTCCATGCTGTAAAAGATGGTAAAACTGCTTTAAAAGTTTTCAAAGAGGAGCGGTTCAATCTGATCGTTCTGGACGTCATGCTTCCGGAAATGGATGGTTTTCAGGTCTGCGAAACGATCCGCCTGGAGAATACAGAGGTTCCAATCCTGTTTCTTACCGCTAAAAATACCAGTGAAGACCGCGTAATGGGCTTGAAAAAAGGTGCAGACGACTATCTTGTTAAGCCGTTTAACCTGGAGGAGCTGATCTTGCGGGTAGGTATTCTGGTTAAACGCAGTATGAAAGCAGACGACCTGAAAGAGCTGAATTCTTATAAAATAGGTGATAAGACCATATATTTTAACTCTTTTGAGCTTAAACATGATGACGGTACCATCGTTCCCCTTACCAAGAAGGAAACCATGCTGCTGAAACTGCTCATCGAGCGCAAAAACGAGGCTGTTTCCCGTGAACAGATTTTGGAAACCGTCTGGAACTATGATGTTTACCCATCAACGCGCACTATCGACAACTTCATTCTTACCTTCAGAAAGTACTTCGAGCCGGATCAAAAAAATCCGGTATACTTCCATTCGATCAGGGGTGTAGGTTATAAATTTACCGATACGCATTAATGTACAATAATACAGGCAGGTATGCCATAATGGCACTTCTGATCAGTGTCGCTGTGGTATGCTTTTTTATGGAGCAGATGCAGCTTGCCGCGCTGGCCGGACTGTTCTTGTGTTATGTGATCTGGAGTCACTTCAAACACAGTTCCGTAGTAATGGCTGCACGATTTTATCAGAATGGTGACTATGAGCGTGCTGCCAGGTTGCTGGATGAAGTACCTAATCCTGACCGTTTGGCCAGAAGCAGGAGGGGATATTACGAATTTATGCGTGGTAATATTGCCTTAAAGAAAGAACTTTACGACGACGCGGAGTATCATTTCCAGGTAGCCAGCCGTTTTCCCATGGGGGGAAGAAATGATAAAGCCTTCGTCCTGATCCATCTGGCCAACCTTTCCCTGCGCAAGCTAGACAGAGATAAAACCAGAGCATATCTGGCCAAGGCCAGGGAGATGGTGAGTACACCTAAGGCAAAAGAACTAATAGATAAATTGGAACGAGAATTAAATCGCTTATAATAACAACACAGATGAATACCTTATTTTTAGATGCAGCATTTTCAAAGCAAACAGAACGTCCACCGGTATGGATGATGCGCCAGGCTGGCCGTTTCATGCCTGAATATTGGGAGATCAAAAACAAGTATTCCTTCCTGGAAATGTGTAAGACACCTGAAATTGCTGCCGATGTAACTATGTTACCGGTAGACTTGTTGGGTATCGATGCAGCGATTCTATTTTCGGATATCCTGGTCACCGGAGAAGCAATGGGTGGCGATTTGAGTTTCACCCAGGGCATCGGTCCTAAATTCGCAAATCCGGTTCGCACTGCAGCAGATGTGGACGCACTCGAAGTTGATGTGCTCGACCGCTTACAATACGTTGCCGACGCCATTAAAGTTATTCAGCAACGCCTGAACGGCAGCATTCCTTTGATCGGCTTTGCAGGTGCGCCATTCACCGTAATGAGTTATCTGGTAGAAGGAGGTTCGTCCAAGGACTTCAAAACTACCAAACTGCTTATCCATAATGAACCTGAACTTGCCCATCGATTGCTGGCAAAAATTGCGCGTGTGACAGCAGACTACCTGAATCTGCAGATTGCAGCAGGTGTCAATGCAGTACAAATATTCGATAGCTGGGCGCTGGCATTGTCCTGGAATGACTACCAGGAATTTTCCCATCGGTATATCAAAGAGATCATAGCCAATTTAAACCGTAAGGATATTCCTGTCATCTCATTCTGTAAAGGCAGCTCCGTCTTTGCTCCGATTATGGCAGAGGCCAATCCAGATGTGGTGTCGGTTGACTGGAACGCAGATTTGCTGAACATAAAAAACAGCCTTCCAAATGGTATTGCTGTGCAGGGCAACCTAGATCCGCATATTCTATATGCCGATAAACCGGTTATCAAAAAACATATCCTGCAACTCTTTGAGCGCATGCGCGGGCAAAACGGCTTTATCTTCAATCTGGGTCATGGAATCATGCCCGATATTCCCTTTGATCACGTAAAGTACGCTATCGAAGTCGTAAAAGAATTCAGATACTAATTCCCATTATGCAGGCCTATTACTACATACTAGCCGTCCATATCACTTTCGTGGTAAGCTGGATGGCTGGCTTGTTTTATAGTGTCCGGCTTTTTATCTACCATACCGAGGCAAACGAACTTTCTGATACTGAGCGCAGCATATTACAGCAAGCTTACGGACGTATGGAACATAAACTGTGGTATATCATCACCGTACCAGCCATGGTGCTTACTTTGCTGGCAGGCATCGGCATGTTAGTCGTGAACCCGGCACTTTTGCAAATGCCCTGGCTTCATGTAAAGCTCGGTTTTGTACTGTTACTCGTTTTGTATCATTTCACATGCCAGCGCATCATGAAGCAACTGCAGACTGGTATTTTTAAATACAGCGCATTTCAGCTTCGTATGTGGAATGAGGTAGCTACTATACTGCTCGTGGCCATCGTCTTCACCGTTGTGTTAAAAAGTGCGGTCAACTGGATATACGGACTTATTGGGCTATTACTGTTTGCCATCATCATTATGGCCGCAGTAAAGTGGTACAAACACTACCGGAACAAACACGGAAATTAATTTTCGAATAGCGTGCAACGTTTCTGCGAGCGCGTGCGTCTTACCACCATATAACATGAAATTGACGCAATATACCACAGAGGAACTTCTTAACGGCTGCAGGGCGGGTAACCGCAGGGTGCAGGAGGCCTTATACAGGCAGATGTCGGCCAAGATGCTTGCTGTATGTATGCGCTATGCCAGGGACGCGATGGAGGCCGAAGATATTCTTCAGAACGGTTTTATAAAGATATTTCAAAAGATCGGCGAATACAGGTCGGACGGTGCTTTCGAGGGCTGGATACGCCGCATAATGGTGAACACTGCGATTGAGCACTACAGGAAGAACAAACGCTCCATGCACATCGTGTCTATCGAAGAGACAACTGAACAGCCGTCAGGAAATATTAACCTTAACAACCTCGGGATGCAGGACCTGATGAAAGTGATCCAGAAGCTGGCCGACGGCTACAGGATGGTATTCAACATGTATGCTATTGAAGGATACTCTCATAAAGAGATCGCCGAGTCGCTAGGAATATCAGAAGGGGCAAGCAAATCACAGCTTTCCAGGGCAAGGTCTATTCTGAAACAGGAAATTATCAAATTGGAGGGTATTAATTATGCAACATATGCAGGATAAAGAGTTCGATGAGCTATTCAAAATTAAGCTCGATCAGGTAGAAATAAAGCCGCCGGTTCAGCTTTGGGATAAAATACAGGAGAATTTGGACGGACCGAAAAAGAGAAATGCCCCCGTGGCATACTGGGTGGCAGCCGCAGTAGTCATCATTTTAGGCGCCGTAGCATTACTGTCGCCCAATACCGAGAAGCTTCAGTTGCAAAGACCAGTTGCTGTCGAAACCCCGGTTGAGGTTTTGAAGGAAGAGCCAACAGCTCCAGCTATGCCCGTTAAAACGGCGAGTGAGAGAAAACCTGCTTATCAAAGCACACCGCTGGTTATTGCACCCAGAGTATCTGAGGATGAATTGCGGGAAAGTTTTGTAGCCATGCAACCTAATCCGGTAACTGAGCGTCATGATATTAAGAAAGATAAAATAATTGAGATAAAGCCGACAGAACCTGCGGTTGCCACGCCAGATGAAGTTATGATGGCTGATGCCGGAATCTCGCCGGAAGCCCTGGCTCAGGCTACGACAGCTGAATCGGACGGGGAGAGGAAAGGCATACGCAACGCAGGAGATGTGATCAACTATGTGGTTGGCAAGGTTGACAAGCGGGAAAGAAAGATCATTCAGTTTCGAACAGACGAAGATGACAATTCCTCATTGGTTTCTTTGAACATCGGTATTATAAAATTTAACAAAAGATCTGACAGATAAAACATTATAAACACACACAAAAATGAAAAACCTGATATTAACAGCACTCATGGTAAGCGGGCTTACCGGTGCCATTGCCTCAACCGCTGCCGGACAGCAAGATTCCACCGCCAAGGAAAAGTCCAAGTGGCGCGACCGTAAGGAATACAGCGTAACACTCGGAATTCGTGATACCGAGAGCAGCGATAGCACAAGACGGACCAAAGCCAGCAAGGGCAGATTCGTAGGCGGGCTTACCTTCACCCGGATCGATCTCGGATACAGCCGGTTGATCGACAACGGCAGCTTTACACTTTCTCCCGAAAACGAGTTCCTGGATTACCGTGGTGGAAAAACCAGTACCTTCTCCTTCGATGTTGTACAAATGGGCTACCGGTTTAACCAGAACTTTAAGATCTACGTTGCCGGAGGTTTCGATTGGACGCATATACGGTTGAACAAAGACATTACCATACAGCCAGATCAGCGCGAATTAACCTACGTAGAGGAGGATATCCAATTCTCCAAGAACCGTTTTTCCAGCAGCTATGTACACATTCCGCTCAACTTCGAGCTAAGAACATCTGAAAACAGCAAAGGTAATCGCTTCTACTTCATTGCAGGCCCCGAGGTCAGCTTCCTGCTCAACGGTAAGGTTAAACAAAAGAGCGACGAGCGCGGTAAGCAGAAGTTCAAAGACGACTATAATTTTCAGGCGCTACGATACGGAGCTACCGCCAGGTTCGGTTATGCAGGTATAGGTTTCTTCACCAAGTTCTATTTCAACGATATGTTTGCCACCGATGCGCAGAAAGGGCTGAAAAACATGTCTTTCGGTATCACACTCGGACTGAACTAGAAAGCCGCAATTTCTTTTATCTTTGACCTGTGCAAGAAGAAATCATTCAGGTCAGAAATCTCAGTAAACAATACCTGCCAGAGCTTCCGGCAGGTATTCGTCATATAAACTTTTCCGTAAACGCAGGAAGTATTGTAGCCATTATAGGCGAAAGCGGCAGCGGAAAATCGACCCTTTTAAAAGCCATTTATGGTGCCGTTAAAGTGGATGAGGGCGAGGTACTTTTCCAGGGAAAGCGCGTCTTAGGACCCGATGAGCAACTTATCCCGGGGCATAAAGAAATGAAGATGGTTACCCAGGATTTCTCCCTGAACATCTACGCCAAGGTGTACGACAACATATCGTCTATGCTGTCCAACACCGATATCAAATCAAAGCACGAGAAGACCATTCAAATGATGGAACATCTGCGTATCTCTCACCTGAAAGACAAAAAGATTACACAGTTGAGCGGCGGCGAGCAGCAGCGTGTAGCTATCGCTAAGGCGCTGATCAGCGATACCGCTGTGCTATTGCTCGATGAACCCTTTAGCCAGGTAGACGCATTGCTTAAAAACCAGTTGAGGGCAGACATCAAACGCATTGCGCGCGAAACGGGCGTCACCGTCATCATGGTATCTCATGATCCGGCCGACGGCCTGTTTCTGGCCGACGAGCTCTTAATCGTAAAAGACGGACAATTGCTTCAGAAGGGCGAGCCATCATACCTTTATAACCACCCTGAACACGTGTACACAGCACGGATACTGGGCAATGCCAATGTGCTTAATACCAGTGAGGCCAGGCAACTTCAGCTCGAACCAGTCGGAGGACACCTGGTATTCTATCCAGAGTGGGTGCATCTTGGAAGCAGTTGGAACAGCCGCAAATACGAAGTTAAAGATGTTTATTACAAAGGATTTTATGAGGAGCTTTTGCTATACCGCAACGGTGTACACATCAGGGCTATCCAACTTAACCGCGGCGAACATCGAAGACACGATTATGTCCAGGCGGAGATCAGTAAGACGCTCGCAATACATTAATCTAAGCCGGTTCCTTCAGCTTCACATACAGCAACTCAAAGTTCCGAAGGGCAGGAATGTCTTTAATCTCCGATACCGGTTTTTTACCCGGAGGCTTCATCGGTACCGGCATCACGAAGTACTCACCCATGCGCGCTAATACCCTTCCCTTGGAAAAGAAACTGCTGTCCGATTTGGTTTTATAAGCACCCGCCTGCATCACCTTTCCGCTCTTCTTATGGTAAAATACATTTCTCGGTGTACGCCTCGAGCCAAAACTGTAACGGAAGGTCACCCAATCGTCGTTAATAAACAAACTGTTGTTATCATACATCAGATTAGAAGACTCCATCCTGTTCCAGTACGCGAAATGGTCTTTAGGTGTTGCTTCAGTTTTTATGTCTATGTTCGGTTTTATGCTTTCAGGCAGCTCAACCGTGTATGCCGGCTTAATGCCTTTTTCCGACAGGCTGTAAATATTGCGATCAAGCAAAGGAAAATAGTAGACATCATTATCGTAGTTCTCGAACTGATGAGGAAAGGTCAGGTCCAGGTTCTTCTGTATGGGCCAGTAAAACATCTCCTTGGCCTGAGGGGTAAGCATATTGCCGCTGCGATGATATAGGCTGATCCGTCGCATATACTTATTATTGTTGTTATTAAGCATTTCGCTTACATAAAAATCGCCGCTCTTGGCAAAGGTCAGTCCGAAGTCTTTAATGCCCACAATAGTAAGCGTGTCAAACGGCAGCCCGCTGGTTCTGTACCGGAAAATCTTTTTAAGATCAAGATCCAATATTTCAATAAGCCCGTTCTGACTGTCAAATGCTACATCAGCGATATTTGTATAATTGTCATTGCGTTCATGCAGGTTATGGATCCTGGTTGCCGGCCTGCCTTTCTCATCAAAAATAAGCACCATGCTTTGCAGTCTGTCGGCCACAATAATCGCGCTGTCAGTCACAAACAGATTCGAAATATGCTTAATGGAGAAGCCTGAATCAGTTTTCAGTTTAACGCGATACATTTCAGCGGCAATATCTTCAATATACACCGTAGGCGTGTCATTAGGGTTCAGCCTGATCTTCTCGCCCAATGCAGTGGCGGGCTCAACGGTCTTGGCTTCTTTATTTTGATTACAGCTGGCTGCGAGCAGTGCAATAAATAACAGTAACAGGCAATGTCTCATGAAATATCTGGATAAAACCTGCCATCCTACACGGATGGCAGATCGGTTAGGGAATGCTAGTAGTCGTAGTGATAAGAACCCAGGATATTGGTTACATCATGCCCGGCCCATGGATCTGCCGGATAAGACGGTCCTGGTCTGCGGTCGTAAGTAACGATCTGCCCGCACATCGTCCCGGAGTTACTAGCAGTGAAATAGTAAAAGCCGTCATCATAACCATACCAGCCGTAGCTAGCATAGAAGTCGTCATTTACAAATGTCCACGTACCAGTCCTTCTCCAGGTTTCCGGATAACTGCCACAATATTTAGTTCCGTTTCCATCGGTCCATGCCGCAACAGCCTTGCTTGGCGAAGTGGTTACATCGTAGTCAAACGCTGCGTATTGCAGATTAAAAACAAGTGTTAATACAACGGCTAACACGCCTGTGATTTTTAATAATTTTTTCATTGTTTGTTTTTTAATGTGAATGATTAAGTATTAGGATGTTTCAAAGCAACATATGTCAGACCCCTGGCGGGGTCACCAGTGCTGAAGCTTAAAGCGCCTGCCGTTTACGGTCGGCGCCATACACAAGTGATACGTCATATAGGTATTGGTTTGTGTCATTTTGTTGCCGGATTGCCAGGAGCAGCCTGATGTTTTTGAAAATCATTCCGCTGCTTCAGCAGATCTTTTAATTCCTTCTTGAGCATCGTGCTGTCGTGCCATATTTTACTATGCTGATGACCGTAAGCCCCCAGGATGATGAGGTAAACTACAAAGCCAGACAAAGCAAGGCGGTTATACTTTTTATATTGTAAAGCCTTATCCAGGAAGTAGGCAATGAGAAAAAATACACCGATCGATGCCATGTACACATAGCGGTCGGCCACAATCGCAAACCTCGAAATTGGGATAATGTGCAAGGCCACACCCAGGTGAATAATAAAGAACACAATCCCAAAGAACACCCAGCGTTTCTTCCAGAAATCCAGAAAAGACACCACGATGATCAGCAGCATCGCCGGATAGAGCCAAAACCTGAGAGGTACGTTCTCGCCCATGGCATTTGGAAACATATACAGATAACTCAGGTTCACCGGGAACAAACATTTCACCAGGTATTCCGTGATGGAGTAAGAGGCAAATATTACATTCTGATAAAAAGGATATTTAGGGGCATCCGAGAGCAGACCCACTTTATCGGCCCCCTGCGACAGCAGCGTGATGTATCCAAAGATCAGTGACAGCACAAAGAAGGGAATTTTTTCTAACCATACACTGCGCGACTTCAGGTCACGTTTCAACGTATAATCTACCAGCAGCAGGCATACAGGCAAAGTAACGGCCTGCTCTTTGCCACCAAAGGAGCAAATGAAAAGAAAAAGCGTAAGAACGTAAAACGCCACCTTTCTGTTTTCAAGATAACTTAAATAGGCATGGAGGGCAGCCAGGTAGAAGAAACTGTAGATTAATATCTTAGACGCAGATATCCAGGCGACCGACTCCACCAGGAAGGGGTGCACCGCCATCAGTAATGCCGTGATCATGGCTATGCGTTGCACAGAAGCGCGCTCAAAACTCTCCGCTTTGCCAAGCAATCTCAGCATAAAGAAATAAGTAAGCACCGCATTGGCTACGTGCAGCAGAACGCCAAAGGTATGAAACCAGAAGGGATCATAACCAAACAAGGCATACAAAGCTGTGTAAGAAAGCTGGTTTAGCGGAGCATACTGACCCTCGTAAAAATCAGTGAATATCGCCTCCAGATTTTCCATGGTAAAGCCACCCGCCGTGTACAGGTTAATCACCACCCATTGGTCGTCCCAGGCCAGCTGGAACTGATGCGAGAAAACAGGAATATATACAAGCACAGCAGCTACTGCCAGTGCAAGCACAGCCTTCAGCGTTTTAGTCATACATTAAAAAAAAAGATTAGCTTACCTGTTCAAGGTGCTTAAACTGAAAATCGAAAGTGCCATCCCGGCAATAATAATAAGAGCGTCTTGTCCGCGAGTACCTCACATCGGCGCCGAGCGACCGCAAAATATCCACGTACTCGAACACCGTCCGTTCGCTCACGCTGAGTTTTTTCGCAAGCTGTTCCGGCGATCCGGTGTTGCGCTTTCGGATAAGTTCATTTAAATAGTCGAGGCGATCAAAATAATACTTAGGCATAGGGAAATGATTAAGTTTTTGAGCTGTTAACAAAAAAGGTTTATACTGGTTGTATAAAGTTAAGCATCTATACCGCAGAAAATCTGCGTTCTACAACTTTTTTTTTTAAACAAAAAAAAGAGCCTGATATTTCAAATACCAGGCTCTTCTTAAAAATACAGATAAGTTTAGGTCACGTCCCTCGAAGGAATCAATACCACTTTCATCCGGATTGGAACTTCGGGTTTTAGCGGATTTTCACTGTAGACCGATTGTTGTATGTCAATTCTTATACCGCCCTTATAGTGCTCATAGCTGTATGC
This sequence comes from Pedobacter faecalis, assembly GCF_030182585.1. Taxonomy (NCBI): domain Bacteria; kingdom Pseudomonadati; phylum Bacteroidota; class Sphingobacteriia; order Sphingobacteriales; family Sphingobacteriaceae; genus Pedobacter; species Pedobacter faecalis. Next base: position 110,620 of record NZ_JARXOW010000002.1, read on the forward strand.
AATACCTTCGTAAGTGTACGGAAGCTGGATATAGCTGCTTTTCTTTACAGGGTGATCAAGATAAACCAATACACCCTCTATATCAACATTTAGCTGATCAATTTCCGGGACATCAATCGTGGCCGTATACGTTCCGCCGTCCGTAGATTCCACCCACTCATCAGGCTGTATATTAAATATAATTGTTCTGTTAGACGTTTCCTGAATGATGGTGTCTTTTTTGCACGACACCAGGCCCAGCGTGGTGGTACAGAGAAGGAGTAGAATTAGATTTCTCATGATTTGCGTGTTTTTTAATGTTAAAGCAAATCTGCTGCCAATAGTTAAATATTTGGTTTAAACCCAAGGGCTTAAACCAGATATTCAAACAAGGTCTGATCGTTGTTCACTTCTATGATCTCAAACTTGAACGCCTTCATACGTTCTACGAGCGACACATAATCGGCCCTGTTGGCCAATTCAATGCCTACCAGGGCAGGACCATTCTCACGATTTGTTTTTTTGATGAACTCAAACCGGGTGATATCGTCATGCGGACCTAACACATTATTTACAAAGAGTTTCAGTGCACCTGGTCTTTGCGGAAAGCGCACAATAAAATAATGTTTCAATCCCTCAAAGAGGAGCGACTTCTCCTTGATCTCCTGCATACGCTCAATATCGTTGTTTCCGCCGCTTACAATACATACGACCGTTTTTCCCTTGATGTCGTCCTTAATATAGTCCAGCGAAGCCACAGCAAGCGCACCTGCCGGCTCTACCACTATGGCATCCTCGTTGTACAGCTTTAAAATCGTTGTGCATACACGGCCTTCCGGCACGAGCAACATCTGGTCGAGCAACTGCGCGCAGTACGAAAAAGTCAGATTACCCACACGTTTTACCGCCGCACCGTCAACAAAGCGATCAATATCGTCGAGCAATACCGGGGCACCGCTTTCCAGTGCAAGCTTCATGGAAGGCGCCCCTTCCGGTTCCACGCCAATCAGTTTAACGTCAGGCTTCACACCCTTTATATAACTGCCCACGCCTGAAGCCAGGCCGCCGCCGCCCACTGGCATCACAATGACGTCCAGATCAGGCAGGTCTTCATAGATCTCTACGCCAACCGTACCCTGTCCCTCCATAATTTTCGGATTATCGAAAGGAGGGATAAAGGTCATCCCATGCTTTTCCGTATACAGCAACGCCTCGCGCAAACAGTCGTCAAATGTATCACCCACCAGCACAATCTCAATAAGGTCGCCGCCAAACATCTCCGTTTGCCTCACCTTTTGCTTAGGCGTAATCTCCGGCATAAAGATCACACCCTTAATGTTCAGTTTCTTGCACGAATAAGCCACGCCCTGTGCGTGATTGCCTGCACTCGCACAAACCACACCCTGGGTCATTTCTGCGGGTTGCAGACTGCTGATCATGTTATACGCGCCCCGGAGTTTGTACGAGCGCACCACCTGCAGGTCCTCCCGCTTCAGGTATATCTCTGCACCATACCGTTCCGAAAGCACCGCATTGTACTCCAGGGGAGTCCGCCGTACGGTTCCTTTCAGCCGCAGGGCAGCCCGTTCAAAATCCAGTTCTGTTGTTTCTATATTCATATGTTGCATCGCTAAGCCTGGCTTTTCTCCAGAGTTGCAGCCAGTGAATGCACGTCTTCATCGTTGATCTGACCCTTTGCGTCGGCCAACACCAGGAAACGCTCATACACTTTATCCAAAGCCGGACGGTCGAGCTCATAGCCCAAACGCTCCAAATGATGCTTTAAGGCATGGCGACCGCTGCGCGCGGTCAGCACAATATCCGCAGAGCCTACACCCACGTCTTCCGGTTTGATGATCTCGTAATTCTCACGGTGCTTTAAAAAGCCATCCTGATGGATGCCAGAGCTATGCGCAAAGGCATTCTGCCCTACAATAGCCTTGTTAGGCTGTACCGGCATGCGCATCATACTGCTCACCATGTCGCTAATCCTTCTAAAGTGTTTGCTATTGATGTTGGTATGCAGTCCAAGGTCATGATGCGTCTTCAAAATCATCGTCACTTCCTCCAAAGCCGTATTCCCGGCGCGCTCGCCAATACCGTTTATGGTACATTCCACCTGGCGTGCACCGTTAATAATGCCAGATAGGCTGTTGGCCGTAGCCAAACCAAGGTCGTTGTGGCAATGCACCGAGATAATCGCCTGATCGATGTTCTTCACATTTTCTTTCAGGAAGCGGATCTTAGAGCCGTACAGTTCCGGTAAGCAATAGCCATTCGTATCCGGAATGTTAACCACCGTAGCACCGGCAGCAATCACCGCCTCGATCATCTGTGCAAGGAATACATTGTCGGCGCGACCAGCATCCTCTGCATAGAATTCAATATCCTCTACAAACTGCTTGGCATATTTAACCGCCTCCACGCCGCGCTCCAGGATCTGCTCGCGAGTACTGTTAAACTTGTATTTGATGTGCATGTCCGAAGAACCTATACCCGTATGTATACGCGGGCGCTTAGCATACTTCAGTGCAGCAACTGCCGAATCAATATCACCCTTGTTGGCGCGGGTAAGCGCACAGATGATCGGTTCAGAAACCGCTTTCGACAGTTCAACCACGCTCTGGAAGTCGCCCGGACTCGATATCGGGAACCCCGCTTCAATAACATCTACGCCCAGTGCCTCAAGCTCCCTGGCAATTTCAATCTTTTCAGGCGTGGCCAACTGGCAGCCAGGTACTTGCTCACCATCGCGAAGGGTGGTGTCAAAAACATAAACTCTATTCGGATCGTGTAACATCATTCTTAAGGTTTAGTTGCTGTAAGCATTTTGTGTAACAAATTTCAATACAAGTTTTCCCATCTCCGCAGTGCCAAGCACATGGTAAGGGCTCGTTGCGCCATCGGCAATATCATTGGTACGGTAACCTTCTTTCAACACACGGTCAACCGCCGCGATCACCACCTTAGCTTCCTCTTTCATACCAAATCCAATTTCCAGCATCAGGGATACCGACAGGATAGAGGCCAGCGGATTGGCCAGGTTCTTTCCGGCGATATCGTGTGCCGAACCATGGATAGGCTCGAAGAATCCGGTGCCATCGCCTACAGAGGCAGAGGCCAGCATACCCATAGAACCTGCAATCTGCGAAGCCTCGTCGGTCAGGATATCACCAAACAGATTGGCGGTAAGCACCACATCAAAACGTTTAGGGTCTTTGATGAGCTGCATTGCGGCGTTGTCGATAAACATATGTTCAGTTTCCACCTCCGGATATTCTTTGGCAATAGTCTGAACTGTTTCCCGCCATAGACGCGAGCTTTCCAAAACATTTGCTTTATCTACCGAGCACAAACGCTTGCTTCGCTGCATGGCAGCTTCAAAAGCCTTGCGTGCAATACGCTCCACCTCATAGCGGTGATAGATCATAAGGTCGGACGCCGTGTTGCGGTCTTCCGACCTTGTCTTTTCCCCGAAGTACACATCGCCCGTCAGCTCCCGGAAAAACAGGATGTCTGTTCCTTTCAGGATCGCTGGTTTAATGCTCGAAGCGTTCAGCAGCTCGTCGAACAGCAGGATAGGGCGTAAGTTGGCGTACAAGCCAAGCTCCTTACGGATCTTAAGCAAGCCCTGCTCCGGGCGCACCTTCAGCGAAGGATCATTATCGTACATCGCATGGCCTACAGCGCCAAATAAAATGGCATCGCTCTGCTTTGCCTTCTCAAGCGTTTCGTCGGGCAGCGGATTGCCGGTTGCTTCAATGGCGGCGTGACCCATCAGGGCCTCGTCAAAGCTGAATTCGTGACCGAAATCAGCAGCTATTTGTTCCAGGATAGCCTTACCCCAGGTGGTTACTTCCGGACCAATTCCGTCACCGGGTATTACTAAAATGTTCTTCTTCATATATCTTCATTTATGCACCCACAGGTGCCAATAAGTTTCCAACGGATTTTACTGCTCCGTTTTCCAATACAATTCGTTTTTCTATGCAGGCGGGCAAGTGCGACTCAAAATGGCCTACATAAATTAATGTGGTGCCATGATCGCACAGGGCGTCGACAAGTTTGTTAAAATAAGCCGTTTGCTGACTGTCCAGACCCTGACAGGGCTCATCCAGGATCAGCAGTTCCGGATTTTTGATCACCGTCCGGGCCAGCAGCGCCAAACGCTGTGTTCCCAAGGGCAGTTCGGCCAGCAGGGTATGCTTATGTTCCAGTATTCCGAAAAATCGCATCAGCTCGTCGGCCTGCGCAAGCTTGCTCGTACCGGGTGTGCAAAACAGGCCTGAACTGTCATAAAAGCCCGAAACCACGCTCTGCCCCAAGGTAGACGATCCGTCAAAATACCAATGCAGTTCAGGGGATATCAGCCCGATACGCTGCTTAATGTCCCATATACTCTCACCGCTACCACGCTTATGCCCAAAAAGATACAGGTTGTTGGCATAAGCCTGCGGGTGGTCGCCGCAAATCAGGCTCAGCAAAGTCGACTTCCCGGAACCATTCGGGCCCTGCAACAGCCACTTTTCGCCGGCTTTCACCTCCCAGCTGATGTCTTTCAACACCTGTTTATCCCCGTAGGAAATATTAACCCCCGTCATTTTAATCATGAACTCAGGGGTCATTTTACTGGGTGATACCCGCAGGAAGTCTGGAAGCCGACCAATATCATGGTTCACCTGCCCGGCAGATTCCCGGGCCTCATGCTCAGAAATCTCCGCAATGCTCCCTCCATCAATCTCCGCAAAGCGATTGATGCAGGAAGGCCATTCCAGATCGTTACCAAATAGGACCAGTTGCGTACCCTTTGCCGCCATATCGTCAAGCAAAGCATTCAGGTTGCGCCTTGACTGCTTGTCCAGCCCGTTATACGGCTGGTCGAGCACCAGCAACTGAGGCTTAAGCCAAAGGGCTTTAATCAGCTGCAGTTTCTTATGCTCACCGCTCGAAAGCTGGATCAAGGTCGACCCCCTCAGCGCCTCATAGTTCAGCGCCCGCAAAATCGGGTCTGCATCGCTCAGTTTCAGCTGATGTACGGCCGCAAAATTTTCCAACTCAGCCCGAATGGTTGAAGTTGTTTCCGTGGCCTGACGGTTATACCGCTGCTGGTAATAAAAATTAGATTGTCCTTCCAGGTCTTTAAACTGGTACCAGTTGGCCACATAGTAAGCTTTGGCAGGCAGCGCAGAAGTGTCGTCATAATGCCGTTCCACCGAACCGGTGAAAGGAAGGAGACCCGCAATAGCTTTCGCCAAAGAAGTCTTTCCGCTGCCGCTAGCGCCGCGTACCAGCCAGTGCTCGCCCCGCCGTATCGTCCAGGTCAAATCCCGAAACACCGGTTTTCTGCCGTGTCTCAGGTTAAGATGGGTGATATGGACGAAAGGCTCTGTCACGCTAATACCCTGTTTTTCTCAAAACCTTCAATCAGATCCTTTTGCGCCAGTATAAAATCAATGTCGTCATAACCATTAATGAGACAAGATTTTTTATAGGCATTGATCTCAAAGCCAGTCTGCTCCCCGGTGTCAACAATCGTCACCGTCTGAGCCTCCAGGTTCACATCCAGTTGCGCATCATGGTTCTTGCTCACCGCAGTAAAGATCGCGGCCAGGAATTCATCGCTTACCTGGATAGGCAGTAAGCCGTTATTCAGCGCGTTACCCTTAAAGATATCAGCAAAAAAGCTGCTGATCACCACGTCAAAACCAGCATCCTGGATGGCCCATGCCGCGTGTTCGCGACTACTGCCGCAACCGAAGTTCTTTCCGGCCACCAGTATTCTTCCGCTGTACTGCGGATCATTCAGCACAAAGTCAGGCTTCGGTGTATTATCAGCGTTATACCTCCAGTCGCGGAACAGGTTCTGTCCGAATCCCTCACGGGTAGTCGCTTTCAGAAACCTCGCCGGAATAATCTGGTCGGTATCAATATTCTCAATGCTCAAAGGCACTACGGGCGATATCAATCGTTCAAATTTTTTCATATCAATCTAAGCCTCCGTTAAAAATTCCCTAACATCCGTAATTCTGCCTGTTACAGCAGCGGCGGCAGCAGTAAGCGGACTTACCAGCAGCGTCCGTGCATCCGGTCCCTGGCGTCCTTCAAAGTTCCTGTTAGAGGTCGACACACAGTATTTACCTGCCGGGATCTTATCTTCATTCATACCCAGACAAGCACTGCAGCCCGGTTCGCGCAACTGGAACCCGGCAGCTTCAAAGATCTTATCCAGGCCTTCATTCTTCGCCTGCTGCTCCACTTGTTTAGAACCCGGAACAATCCATACCGTTACGTTTTCCGCACGCTGTTTACCGCGTACAAACTCAGCCACCTCACGCAGGTCTTCAATACGCGAGTTGGTGCAGCTTCCTATAAATACATAGTCGACCGGCTTACCGATCAGCGAAGCCTCTTCCTGAAAGCCCATATAGTTCAAAGCTTTCTGGTACGACAACTGCTCGGTATCGGGTTGTAAGCGTGTCGCCGGAATACTCTCGCGGATGCCCATACCCATACCCGGGTTGGTACCGTAAGTAATCATCGGCGCAATATCCTCTGCCTGGAAGGTAAGCACGCTGTCAAAACGAGCGTCAGCATCGCTGTACAACGTCTTCCAATACGCAAGCGCCTTATCCCATTCCTCACCTGCAGGGGCAAACTCACGTCCTTTGATATAATCAAAAGTCGTCTGGTCGGGCGCAATCAATCCGCCCCGGGCACCCATTTCAATGCTCATGTTACAGATCGTCATCCGACCCTCCATGCTCAGCGATTCAATGGCCGAACCGGCATACTCAATAAAATAGCCCGTACCGCCAGCAGCTGAAATCTTGGAAATGATGTACAGGATAATATCCTTTGCCGTTACACCCTTGCCCAGCGTACCATTCACCTCAATCTTCATCGTCTTCGGCTTCTGCTGCAGCAAACACTGCGTAGCAAAAACCTGCTCCACCTGAGAAGTACCTATACCGAAAGCAATAGCCCCGAAGGCACCATGGGTAGAAGTATGGCTGTCGCCGCACACCATGGTCTTACCCGGAAGCGTGATGCCGAGTTCAGGTCCTATCACGTGAACGATCCCCTGAAAAGGGTGGCCCAAACCGTACAGATCGATACCGAATTCCGCACAGTTCTTCGTGAGCATATCCACCTGGTAGCGCGACAGCTCCTCGCGGATCGGCTCCAGCTGGTTTATCGTAGGCACATTATGATCTGCCGTAGCTACGGTCTGCTTCGGTCTGAATACCGGGAGGCCTCTTTTCCGCAAGCCATCAAAAGCCTGCGGAGAAGTCACCTCATGAATCAAATGTGTGTCGATGTATAAAATATCGGGAAAGCCGGGTTCACTCTTCACCACGTGCGCATCCCAAATTTTTTCTACTAATGTTTTTGACATCTTTATTCCTTATTGTTTGCGTTTGCTATTTCTGCTTAAGCCGTTTTAATGGATTTCATGGCAGTCATCGCCTTTCTCAAGCGTGCACCCACAATTTCTACCTGATGCGAACGCAGCTTTTCATTGATCTCCACCAGCGTCCTGTTGTCAACCGAACCATCTTTTCCTTCATTGTAGTCTTTACCAACCAGGTCGGTATCTACACTTTTCATAAAATCGGCCAGCAAAGGCTTACAAGCCTGATCAAACAGGTAACAGCCATACTCAGCTGTATCAGAAATCACCCTGTTCATTTCAAATAGTTTCTTACGGGCAATGGTGTTTGCGATAAGTGGCGTTTCGTGGAGCGACTCATAGTAGGCCGACTCTGGTTTGATACCAGCCTGTACCATCGTTTCAAAAGCAAGTTCAACACCAGCTCTCACGAAAGCAACCATCAGCAGATAGTTGTCAAAATACTCCTGCTCACCGATTTTCACGTCACCGGCAGGTGTTTTCTCAAAAGCCGTCTCGCCGGTTTCTGCACGCCATGCCAACAGGTTTTTATCGCCGTTCGCCCAGTCTTCCATCATGGTGCGACTAAACTCGCCGCTCATGATGTCGTCCTGATGCTTCTGGAAAAGTGGGCGCATAATGTCTTTCAGTTCCTCAGAAACCTCAAACGCTTTGATCTTAGCCTGATTGCTTAGCCTGTCCATCATGCCCGATACACCACCATGCTTCAAGGCCTCAGTAATCACCTCAACGCCATACTGAACCAGTTTAGACGCATAACCAGCATCGATGCCTTTCTCCACCATTTTGTCGAACGACAGGATAGAACCTGTTTGCAGCAATCCGCAAAGGATGGTCTGTTCGCCCATCAGGTCCGATTTTACTTCCGCAACGAAAGATGACCTCAATACGCCGGCCCTGTGACCGCCTGTACCCACGCAATACGCCTTAGCCTGCGCCAGTCCCTTTCCTTCCGGATCATTCTCCGGGTGTACCGCAATAAGTGTAGGTACACCGAAGCCCCTGCAGTATTCTGCACGTACTTCGCTACCCGGACACTTAGGAGCAACCATAATTACGGTAATATCCTTACGGATCTGCATGCCTTCCTCAACGATGTTAAAGCCGTGCGAATAGAGCAGGGTAGAACCTTGTTTCATTAAAGGCATTACGGCATTAACCACAGCAGTATGCTGCTTGTCGGGCGTCAGGTTAACCACCAGGTCGGCCGTAGGGATCAGCTCCTCATAGGTGCCAACGGTAAAATTATTTTCAGTCGCATTTTTCCAGGAATCACGTTTCCCTTCAATAGCCTCTTTTCTTAAAGCATATGAAATATCTAATCCGCTGTCTCTCAGGTTTAACCCCTGGTTCAGCCCTTGTGCGCCGCAACCAACGATTACCAGTTTCTTACCTTTTAATGCATTTATGCCGTCAGCAAATTCACTGTTGTCCATGAATTCGCAGACACCTAATTGGTTAAGTTGTTCTCTGAGCGGGAGCGTATTGAAATAGTTTGACATCTTTTATTGTTTTTTGATTTATTAAGGTTCGTTTAATTGTTGTTGTTTAACACTGCTTTTCTAAGCGCCATGGCATAGCCGAGGTGCATCGAGTCGTGAACGGCAAAGAACTGAACCGCCTCATGTACGCTGTTCAGTTCAAAGCCAAATTCTGTAGTATATTGCTGGTAGCTTACAAACATCCCGCTGGAAAGATCTGTAACGAGGTCGTCTACCGTGCTGCGGCAAAGTGCCACAAAACGACTGATCTCTTCCTGGTCCACCACCTTCTCCGGCTTTGTGCCCTTGCGGTAAGCCAGTATCGTTTCCATATCCACCCTGGGCTCCAGGCCCGACAAGCGGTAGCAGAGCAGTTGCTGCGCAGAAATGATGTGCGCAAAGTTCCAGATGATGTTGTTGTTAAAACCCTCCGGTACATGGTTCAGCTGCTCGGGCGAAAGCGACTCCACCACACGGATGAAGTTCTCACGGGTTGTTTTGATGACGTTGATCAGCGTTTCCATCATTACATGCTAAATACGTTCTTCGGCTTATCAAGATACTCGTTCTCAACCACCTCTTCTCCCGGTTCCATGCGCTCAAATTCGCGCAGCTTCCGGTTAAAGCCCTCGCTGTCTTTAATGATCGCTACGCGCGCACTGCGAACAAATTCAATCAGTCCGTATGGCTGCAGTACCTCAATCAGTTTATCCGTCTCTTCGCGGTGTCCGGTCGTTTCAAACACCGTATAATCTTTGCGGATCACTACCGCACGGGCGCCGTTTTCACGCAGCAGGCGTTCTACAAGCACTTTCTCTACAATCGTTTCTGTAGGCACCTTATACAGCGCCAGTTCCTGCCAGATGATGTCCTCATTGGTGTTATAATATACCTTAAGAACCTCCACCTGCTTCTCAATCTGACGCGATAACTTACGTACCACTTCTTCCGTTTCGTGGATCAGGATATTAAAGCGGTGGATATGCTCAATCTCCGATGGCGAGGTGTTTAGGCTCTCAATATTGATCTTTCTTCTTGAAAAGATGATGGCAATACGGTTCAGTATGCCGATACGGTTTTCCGTGTATACCGTTATGGTAAATTCCTGTTTTCCGCTCGCTGCGGTATCGTTTGAATTGCTCATGATCTTCAATTATTTAAGTCTGATTTCACTTACACTGCTGCCCTGTGGCACCATAGGGAACACGTTGTTCTCCTTGGCCACCATCACCTCCAGCAAATACGAACCTTTATGGTTCAGCATTTCCTCCAGTGCAGCCGTCAGGTCGGCACGCTCATCTACCTTTTTACCAGCAATATAATAAGCATCAGCCAGTTTTACGAAATCTGGACTGGTAATGTCTACAAACGAATAACGCTTGTCGTGGAACAACTGCTGCCATTGGCGAACCATGCCCAGGAACCTGTTGTTCAGGATCAGGATCTTCACGTCCACCTCACTCTGCATAATCGTGCCCAGTTCCTGGCAGGTCATCTGGAAACCACCATCGCCTATAATAGCCACCACCGTGCGCTCGGGCGTGCCAAACTTAGCGCCAATGGCAGCAGGCAAACCAAAGCCCATGGTTCCCAAGCCGCCGCTGGTTATGTTGCTGCGCGTTTGGTTAAACTGCGCGTAGCGGCAGGCCACCATTTGGTGCTGACCAACATCGGTTACGATAACCGCCTCACCTTTGGTCAACTCGTTCAGCTTATTTAATACCTCGCCCATGGTCATTTCGCCAGTCTGCGGATTTAGCTCGTTCTGTATTACGGCTTCGTGCTCCTGCTCATCAAAAGCCCTGAACTCCGCCAGCCACGCTGCGTGACTGCGCTGTTCAACCAGTTCGGTCAGCATAGGAAGCGTCTCCTTGCAGTCGCCCCAAACCGGTACATCTGCTTTCACGTTTTTATCAATCTCGGCAGGGTCAATATCCAGATGGATCACCTTAGCCTGTTTTGCATATTTGTCCAGGCGACCCGTTACCCGGTCGTCGAACCGCATTCCGATCGCAATAAGTACATCGCAGGCGTTCGTCTGAACGTTCGGACCATAGTTGCCGTGCATGCCCAGCATGCCCACATTCAGATCATGATCTGAAGGAATCGCTCCCGCACCCATAATGGTCCAGGCCGCCGGTATGCCGCTCTTTTCGATGAAAGCTTTAAACTCCTGCTCTGCACTGCCCAGCAAAACACCCTGTCCCCATAACACAAAAGGTTTTTTAGCCGAGTTGATCAAGGCAGCAGCCTGTTCAATATATTCTTTACGAACAAGAGGCTTCGGCCGGTAGCTGCGGATATGGTTGCAAGGTGTATAACCTTCATATTCAAACAACTGGAGCTGCGCGTTTTTAGTAATATCGATCAGTACAGGGCCTGGTCTGCCACTTCTTGCAATATAAAAAGCCTTCGCCAGAACCGCGGGAATCTCCGTAGCATCGGTAACCTGGTAGTTCCACTTGGTTACCGGCGTGGTAATATTGATCACATCCGTTTCCTGAAAAGCATCCGTACCCAGCAGGTGTGCAAACACCTGTCCCGTAATACACACCAGCGGTGTGCTGTCTATCTGTGCGTCGGCCAGACCGGTAACCAGGTTGGTTGCACCCGGACCGCTTGTAGCGAACACTACACCCACTTTTCCGGATGTGCGGGCATAACCCTGACCGGCGTGTATACCGCCTTGCTCGTGGCGCACCAGGATATGCTTCAGCTTATCGTTATAGTCGTAAATCGCATCATAGATCGGCATAATTGCCCCGCCAGGATACCCGAAAATGGTATCTGTGCCCTCGGCAATAAGACCTTCCAAAAGCGCTACAGAGCCCGAAACAGTTTTTGTTTTCTTAGGTTCTGTAAGCGTACTCGCTTCTGCTTGTGCTGTTTCCATTATATTGTAGTTTAGGGGTTGCTAATTCATTCTGCTGTGTAGGCATCCGTAACGCAGCCTTCGCTGGCATTACTTACCTGTCTGATATATTTATAGAGTACACCTTTAGTTACCGGAGGCGGAAGCTGCTTCCAGACCGCCCGGCGCTGTGCAAGCACCTCGTCGCTTACGTGCACGTCTATGGTATTATTTACGGCGTCTATCGTAATCTCATCGTTGTCGTGTACCAGGGCAATGTTTCCACCTTCCCAGGCTTCAGGCGTAATGTGGCCTACCACAAAACCATGCGTACCGCCAGAGAAACGTCCGTCTGTGATCAGGGCTACCGACTTGCCCAGTCCCGCGCCAATGATCACCGAAGTAGGCTTAAGCATTTCCGGCATTCCCGGAGCACCTTTCGGACCAACCTGACGGATCACCACCACGTCACCCGGCTTCACCTTGCCGCTTTGTATACCGGCAATAAGGTTCTGCTCACCGTCGAACACACGTGCCGGACCCGTAAATTTCTCACCTTCCTTGCCGCTGATCTTCGCTACTGCACCTTTAGTGGCCAGGTTGCCGTACAGCATCTGGAGGTGACCGGTCTCTTTCAGCGGAGCCTCGATCGGATAGATGATCTTCTGTGTCTCGAAATCAAGGTCAACCGCATCAGCAACATTCTCTGCAATGGTTTTTCCGGTAACGGTCATACATTCGCCGTTAATCAGGCCAACCTTAAGCAAATACTTCATTACCGCAGGTACACCGCCTATGTTATGCAGATCTTCCATCAGGTAAGTACCGCTAGGCTTTAAGTCGCCAAGCACCGGCGTATTGTCGCTCACATGCTGAAAATCATCCAGCGTAAGGTTAAGTCCCACAGACTTCGCCATGGCAATCAGGTGCAGTACCGCATTGGTAGAGCCGCCCAGTACCATCACCAGTACAATGGCATTATGAAATGCCTCTTTGGTCATGATGTCTGATGGCAGGATATTTCTTTCGAGCAGGATGCGGATATATTTTCCCGCTTCCATGCATTCTTTCTTCTTCTCTTCACTCACGGCAGGGTGGGAAGAGCTGTAAGGCAGACTCATACCTAAGGCCTCAATGGCCGAAGCCATGGTGTTGGCCGTGTACATACCGCCGCAGGCGCCTGCACCCGGACAAGTATGTTTAATGATGCCCTGAAAATCTTCCTCGTCCAGATTTCCCGCAAGCTTTTGTCCCAATGCCTCAAATGCAGAAACAATGTTCAGCGCCTGTCCTTTATACGTGCCCGAATGGATACTTCCGCCGTACACCATAATAGAGGGACGGTTTAAGCGGCCCATGGCCATGATAGATCCCGGCATGTTCTTATCGCAGCCCGGAATGGTAATTAAACCATCATAGTATTGTCCACCGCAGATCGTCTCAATAGAATCTGCGATCACATCTCTGGAAACCAGCGAATAGCGCATACCTTCCGTACCGTTCGACATCCCGTCGGACACCCCGATGGTGCCAAAGGTCAGGCCTACCATATCATTTTTCCAGACGCCTTCTTTAACGATTTGCGCCAGGCCATTCAGGTGCATATTGCAGGTATTGCCATCATATCCCATGCTGGCAATGCCCACCTGAGCTTTGTCCATATCCGCGTCGGTAAGTCCGATGCCATATAACATAGCCTGTGCTGCTGGCTGGGTTGGGTCTTGTGTAAATGTCTTGCTGTAACGGTTAATTTCTGGTTTTTGTGACATATAGGTTTGTGGTGTGTTTCTTTATATTGGTTATATAATTACTTCATAATTCTGCTTTTCGAGCACCAGGCACTTGTAGGTGCGCTGTATGGTAGCGCCCAGACTGTCGGCCCAGCGCAACGGGAACTGATACTCATCTACAGAGGCTATTCCGGCTATTTCCACGGCCGTGCCACAGAAGAACGCGCTATCCGCCTTTTTTAAATCCTCTGCTTTCAGGTGTTTTTCCACGACTTCAATATCCAGTACTTTGCAGAGGTCGATCACCGTAGCCCGTGTGATTCCAGGAAGAATATTGCCAAGGGGAGGGGTGTAAAGGCGACCGTTCTTCTCGATGAAGATATTCGCTCCTGGCGCCTCAGCGATGTTGCCGTCGCTGTCGAGCAGCAAAGCTTCATCAAAGCCCTTTTGCTTCGCTTCGGTGGTGGCCAGTATAGAGTTTACATAGTTGCCGCTTACTTTAGCTTCAATGGGTACCGACTTAGGGTTCGGGCGCTCGTAGCCTGAAATGGAGATCTTCTGCAGATCAGTACCCAGATAGGCACCCCATTCCCAGGTGCAGATCATGATAGACACCTCCCTGGCCGGGTCGAGCGACATGTTTGGTCCCCCATAAATCAGCGGCCGGATATACGCGTCTTTGAACTTGTTCAGTTCAAGAAGCCGGTAGGTTTGCCTGATCAGATGATCGATGTCCCAGTGGAAGGGCATGTGCACCAGTTCGGCCGAGCGTTTAAGTCGCTCGAAATGCTCACGCGCCTTAAAAATCCGCGTGCCATTGTGCGTATGATAGGCGCGTATGCCTTCAAATACAGCGTAGCCGTAGTGTAGCGACTGACCGTACACGCTGGTACTGGTGTCGGCTGCCTTCTCGAAGCGACCGTTCAGGTAAAGGATTGTATTTGAATTATAGTACTGCATGTTTTCCGCCGTTATACCTTGTTTATTAAAAAAGCGCCATTTTCGGTGGCGCTTAGTTATCATTTGTTAAATTCTACTTATAGCGCCATCTTCTTCTGGACAATAATCAGAAGGACCACATTCAGAATCAGGTTGAAGACGATGCTCAGTGAATTAATCATGGTGCTTTTTATACGTTGTTTTACAGAATCCAATTTACCAGTTGCTTATTATACTATCAATAGGCGTCCTAAAATAAATAAAAAAAAATAATATTCTAGTATTTTAAAATATTTTAAAATTTAATAATACATAATACTCAACATACATATCTTAAATTGGTGGTATCTATACCAAATATGAAATCGGTATTCGGTATGTCTGTTATGCTTGCATTATAAAATCTGTTGAATTCTTCCTAAAACCTCCACTTTGTCAGTAAAACTTTACAAAAACACCGAAGTTCAGAAGCCAAAAAAAAGCCCCTCGAAATTCAAGGGGCTTTTTCCATTTTTATATCCTGACTGTTATTTATGCAACCCCTTCTGCCAAAACAGTAATTTTGTTTTTAATGACTTCTACTACACCGCCTTTAATAATAAAGGTGTCCTCGCCGGCAGTTGTTTTCACAATTACCGGTCCGTCTTCAAGTGTGGAAATAATAGGGGCGTGGTCTCTCAGAATCTGAAAAGAACCAGAGGTACCAGGTACCGTTACAGCCGATACTTCGCCGTCAAAAACTTTCTTGTCTGGGGTTAATATTTCTAATGTCATGCTAAATCTTTGTTATTAGTTCGCTTCAGCTAACAGTTTTTTACCTTTTTCAATAGCCTCTTCGATACTACCAACCAGGTTGAACGCTGCCTCAGGATACTCATCAACCTCACCGTCCATGATCATGTTAAATCCTTTGATGGTGTCTTTGATGTCTACAAGTACGCCTTTCAGGCCAGTGAACTGCTCAGCAACGTGGAACGGCTGAGAAAGGAAACGCTGAACACGACGTGCACGTGATACAACCAGTTTATCTTCTTCGGAAAGTTCGTCCATACCAAGGATGGCGATGATGTCCTGAAGTTCTTTGTAACGC
This sequence comes from Pedobacter faecalis, assembly GCF_030182585.1. Lineage (NCBI taxonomy): Bacteria > Pseudomonadati > Bacteroidota > Sphingobacteriia > Sphingobacteriales > Sphingobacteriaceae > Pedobacter > Pedobacter faecalis. The sequence goes on from NZ_JARXOW010000002.1 coordinate 126,101, forward strand.
TGCAAAGTTTCTTTAACGCGCTGAGCGCAGTTGTAGTGATCGTCGCCCAGTACCGCAGGGTTAAGGATACGTGAAGTAGAATCCAGTGGATCCACCGCAGGATAGATACCCAACTCAGCGATTTTACGTGACAATACGGTTGTTGCATCCAAGTGAGCAAAAGTTGTTGCCGGAGCAGGGTCAGTCAAGTCATCCGCAGGTACATAAACAGCCTGTACGGAAGTGATCGAACCACGTTTTGTTGAAGTAATACGCTCCTGCATCAGACCCATCTCTGTAGCCAGTGTAGGCTGGTAACCTACCGCTGAAGGCATACGACCCAGAAGGGCGGATACCTCAGAACCTGCCTGGGTAAAACGGAAGATGTTGTCTACGAAGAAAAGGATGTCTTTACCAGCACCTTCGCCATCACCATCACGGAAATATTCAGCAACGGTTAGTCCGGATAACGCCACACGTGCACGTGCACCAGGAGGCTCATTCATCTGACCGAATACCAGGGTTGCTTTAGATTCTTTCAATACGTTTGTATCAACTTTGCTCAGATCCCATCCGCCTTTTTCCATAGAGTGAAGGAATTCTTCACCGTAGTTGATTACGCCAGACTCGATAAATTCGCGAAGCAAATCGTTACCTTCACGGGTACGCTCACCAACACCGGCAAACACCGAAAGACCAGCGTAAGCTTTTGCGATGTTGTTTACAAGCTCCATGATCAATACGGTTTTACCAACACCCGCACCACCGAACAAACCGATTTTACCACCTTTTGCATAAGGCTCTAAAAGGTCAATAACTTTGATACCTGTAAAAAGCACCTCAGTTTCGGTAGAAAGCTCATCGAACTTAGGCGGCGCATTGTGAATAGGACGGCCACCTGCAGTATCAACAGTATTGATACCGTCAATAGCTTCACCCACAACATTGAACAAACGACCTTTAATCTGATCGCCAACAGGCATTTTAATAGGAGCGCCGGTATCCAGTGCATCCATTCCGCGAACAAGACCATCAGTAGAGTCCATCGCAATGGCACGTACACGATCTTCACCAAGATGCTGCTGAACTTCTAAAACGACTTTCTGACCATTTTCTTTTTTGATCTCCAATGCAGAGAAAATCTGAGGTAAATGAGCATCGTTTGCAAAGCTCACGTCAACTACCGGTCCTATAATCTGCGCTATTTTTCCAATGTTAGGCATATATTGTTTTGGGTAAAATTATAAATATCAAATTGTTAAAGGCGATTTAATACGCTCGCAATTCGGTTTGCAAAGTTAAATTTTTTAAGCAACAAAAACACATATAAATAAAAAGTTTTTCAACAGTTTTTTTGCTGATATTTAGCCTAGGGTAAAGGGACCCGAAATGTATATTTTTTCTTAGTCATGAAAACAGTACTGGTTACCGGAAGCAACGGACTTTTGGGGCAAAAAATTACTGATCAACTGCTAGAGACTAAGCAGTTTAACCTTGTTGCGACCTCTAAAGGCGCCAATCGCCATCCAAAGCCCGGAGGTTATGTGTATGAGGAACTTGATATTCTCGATGCTGCCGCAGTAAAACGCATTGTGGAAAAGCATCAGCCCGACGCGATTATACACACAGCGGCCATGACCAATGCAGATACCTGTGCGGCCCAGCCCGAACTCGCCACTCAGCTCAATGTAGAGGCCGTTGGCACAATGATCAGTCTGTGCGAACTGCACAACATACAACTCGTGCACCTCTCTACCGATTTCATCTTCGACGGTGCCGGCGGACCATACGACGAGCTGGCTGCGCCCAATCCCTTAAGTCACTACGGACAGACCAAACTCCGCGCTGAGGAGGTTATTAAGAATTCCAGGTGCCGCTGGGCCATTATCCGCACCGTGCTGGTGTACGGTGTGCTCCAAAATCTTAGTCGCACCAACATCGTGCTCTGGGCCAAAGGCGCCCTGCAAAGGGGAGAAGCTATACAGGTGGTCAACGACCAATGGCGTACGCCCACGCTTGCCGAAGATTTGGCATCGTGCTGCCTGCTCGCCGTACAACACGATGCCTTTGGGGTGTTCAATGCCTCAGGCCGGGATATGATGAGTGTATCAGAACTCGTAAAGCGCGTGGCCGATTTCTGGCGGCTCGACAAAAGCCTGATCACCGAAGTCAGCTCCGAATCCCTTAAGCAGTCGGCCCGCCGCCCCGCACGCACCGGCTTCATCCTCGATAAAGCCATCCGTGAGCTGGGCTACGCGCCGCATACTTTTGAAGAAGGGTTAAATATCGTAGACCAGCAACTCAGGCTACTGTAACCTCACCCAGATATTCGCTGACTGAGGCAAACTTGCCATCGGCCGAGAAAAAGCTCAGGTAACAATGGACAGTCAATCCGCTAAGTCCAGCCGGCATAATCAGCCGCACCTGTCCATCTTCCCGCTGCGCCGCATCCCGTAGCTTAACGAAAAGCCTTTTTTCCGGGCAATAGGTAACCAACTGCGCTTTGTCGCCCGCCGCCCGCAATTTGCTGAAGCCACCGTTGGTCCAGCCGAAATCTACCGCACCCGGCGTTTCGGAAGTTGCTGTGGCCGACCAGGCACCTTGCAGATCACCCTTGGTAAACACCAGGTTTGGAAAATCGATCCGCTGTTCAGGATAAGTGCCTGCAACGGCATGCAGCATATTGTACGATATTGCTCCATTCATTGGCGTAGCCTGTTCAAAATTTTGAAAGCCCAGTGCTATAAAGTCGTCCAGACCCAGCAGAAACTTCCTGAACAGCGTCATTTTTTGTCGCTGGTTTAACTGTTCCGGTGTAGGCGGTTTACTGCTCGGTCTGGGCAGACTCCGCATGTATTCTATGCCTAGCCATGAGGCTCCGACAACGGTTCCGACTTTTCCGGAAAACGCGCCATTAATTCCTTGTTTGTATTTTGCCATAATAATAAGTTAAGCTTATAGAACAATTAGCTCTGAATATTGTTTTAAGTTTCTTGCTGTTTATTTAGATATGTGCAAGCTGCGGCCTTGGTGTTACCAAATAGCAGGCAAACGCTCACATAAAACACACCTGAGCCACGATTTGCTCACAAAAAGGTACCTTAATGTGACTTTATTGTGAGCAAGGTGTGAGCAAAGTGTGAGTAAGGACTAGTCATGGTAGTTTTTAGATAATAATTAGATAACATATATGAGTTTAGAAAAAGGAACGCAAGCCCCCGATTTTAAGTTGTTCAGCTCAGCGCTGAAAGAAGTATCATTGGCAGACTATAAAGGCCGAAAGCTGGTCGTCCATTTCTTCCCTATGGCCTTCACCGGCGTATGCACGGCACAGCTCTGCACCATGCGCGACAGTTTTGGTTATTACGAAGGTATGAATGCCGATGTAGTGGGTATATCTGTAGATTCGCCATTTACCCTTGCCAAGTTTAAAGAAGAACAGGCTTACCAGTTTCCGCTCCTGTCAGATTTCAACAAAGAAGTATCAAAAGCCTACGGCGCATTTTATGAAGAATTTGCCTTCGGCCTGAAAGGTGTATCTAAACGCGCAGCATTTGTAATTGATGAAGAAGGCAAAATCATTTATGCCGAAGTTTTGGAAGACGCCGGCAATATGCCTGATTTTGACGCCATTAAACAAGCCGTAGAAGCTTAGTGCATTGGCTGCCCGCCTGCCGGCTGAATAATTTCTAAAATTAATTGGTTATTTCGAAAGCAAGCATTACTTTTGCAATCCCGAAACACAGACGGGTAAATGTTCGGAAGAGCATTTGTTTTTCGCACTTGTAGCTCAATTGGATAGAGCATCTCACTACGGATGAGAAGGTTTGGGGTTCGAGTCCCTACAAGTGCACTTCACCGGAATGAAATTTTTCAAGAAATTTTATTCCGGTTTTTTTATATCGTAACTTGTTGTTTATGTGATAGATAAGTTGCGCCGCGCGGTTCATTTTTCCGGTTCGATGAATTTCGCCGTCAAAAACCCATTTTTCCAGGTAAATCGAACCAATAATTGAACGTTTTATATCAGAATCGGCCCCTGCATAGAATTCAGGCAGCTTTTTAAAATTTTCGACGGCTGTAGCGACTAAATCTTCAATATCGAGTTCATCCGAATCTTCGGTATTGACTTTTTTGAGTTCAGCTTCAGCTCTGGCAATCGAATTTTCGCAGTCTTTCTTGTATTGAGCGCCGGTAATCACATCGTCCAGTAAAAGTTCCATTGACTTTGTCAGGCGATTATTCTGATCGGTAATGGTTTGAATGATTCGAGAACGGTCTGCCTTTGATCGTCGACTTTCGGTATACGCGTCGCATACCACAGCCGAGAATAATTCCGCCATTCCTTTTTTGGGAACAAAGTTTTTCAATTCCCGCTCAAATAGATCATTGGTTCGGTCTGCCCGGTACCTGGGACAGCCTGCCTTGCAGTGGTAATAGTGGTAGTAGTGGCTTCGGCCTCTGGATGCACTACCAGTTAGGATGTCTCCACATTTTTCACAAAGCAGGAAACCACGTAGTACCAAAGACCGTGGGGTAACTGCTTTCGCACCCTGTTTTTGCTTAAAAATACGCTTCCTTCCATCAAGAACATCCTGAACTCTGTAAAATAAACTCTCCGAGATTAACGGCTCATGTAAACCGTCTACCAATTGCGCATCTTCGTCTTTAAACGCTGGGATTTTAATTTTGCCACAATAGCAAGGGTTGCGAATGTAGTCCCAAAAGCTACTGCGACTACATTTCAGCCCCATCTCTTTGGTTTTCATCCAGACGTGCTCAGTTGCAAAAGTGCCTTCGGCCAGCATTTCAAAAGCCCGCTTCATATAGGTAGCTTCTGGCTCATGAATAGCGATATACTTTCTGCCGTCTTCGGTAATACGGTTTTTATAGCCAATGGGCGCAAGTCCCATCCACCTACCTTCTTTTTTTGCTCGCCTCATGCCATACTTCACATTGAGCGCTCTTCTTGCATATTTCACTCAAAGTGGTCAGCTGATTTCGCTGCAAAGTGGTCACATTTTAACTGGCGAAAGAAATTCACTTCAGGGTTGGGCTGGCCTGGCGAGTTAACGAAGGATTTCGTCTTGCGTTACATAGGCACTTCGGCTTGCGACTTTAGGGTTATCTGATCCGCAGGTCCCATCTCCTTGACGCACGAACTTAAATAAAGGCCTACAATCGATTTTCCAGCACCTTCTGGCTTTGTACCTGATGACAACCACATGCTCTTCTCAGCGGCGCTTAAAAGGATAGTTTCACGTCACCTTTAGGAAATCACCCAATCAATAAACTTCTAATCTAAATATCAAACTAACCACTTTGCAGCGAAATTGCCTGTCAGTTTAGTACGGAATAGGGTGTCAGCATGTTTGCGGAATTCCTGACCAGTTTTGCCGAAATACCCAACATGCCTCGAGCTGATTGTTAAACATCTTCCGGCGTTTCTTCGGAATTATTACTATCTTTTCTTTTTAAGTTAATGTATCTTTGTAAGGCAAATGGTCAACATTAATCACACCGATGAAAAGTCTTTACTACTTCAATTGAAAAGCGGTGATGAGCGTGCGTTTGAAATCTTATATAACAACTATAAATTTCGACTTGCCGGAAATCTATTCAAGCTACTCAAGTCTGATGACCTGGTGAAGGAAACGCTGCAAGAGCTTTTTTTTAAAATATGGCAAATAAGGACACAGATAGATCCGGAAAAATCTTTTAAATCGTATCTTTTTCGCATTGCAGAGAATCTAGTCAATGATTACTTTCGGAAAGTTGCCAAAGACAAACGTTTACTGGCTAAGATGTTGGCTTCAAGCTCAGAACTATATTTGCACATTGAAGAAGATATGCTTAGCAAAGAGGAGGCTCAAAAATTACAACAGGTAATAGATATGATGCCCCCTCAGCGGAAAATGGTGTTTACACTTTGCAAATTGGAGGGTAAATCTTACAAGGAAGTAGAGGAGATTATGGGAATCAATGCCAAAACAATCAGTAGTCACATGCTGCAAGCCAATAAATTTCTCAGAAATCATTTCAAGGATTCCTCTGGAATGGTACTTTCCATCGTATTGAGCGTTTTATTCAAAGGTTTTTGATCATAATCACTGTTTATAAAAAATTAACAATTATTTTTTATAAACAGACTAAGGATATTTTTGCTAAACTCCGTATTAGCTGTAAAAATTGAACCTTGAAACATTCTGATCAACTTTCTATTCTCTTCAAAAAATACCTGGACAATACCTGTAGCCTTGAAGAAACTCAACACCTTATGAATTATTTTCAGATGGATGAAGATAAAGAACTGTTAAAAGAGATCATTATTGATGTTTTAGCAGTTGAGGATGAAAGTTATGAAACTAATTTTGCTATTGCGGAGGTGGTAGCAATGGTTGATCGCGATTTATTTGTCCAGATTCAAGAATCAACTGTACCAAAAGGTAAAAGTAAGACACTTAAACTATGGTTACAGATCACTACTGTTGCTGCTACGCTAGCTATAATAGGTGTGGGAGTTTATTTTTTCAATTACAGATCAGCAAAGCTCCCTGCCGAAGTCAATGTGGAGACACATGGCGCAGGAGTTGTTAAACCAGGTGAATTTGGTGCTACGCTTACTATGACCAATGGTAGGAAGATCAGATTAGCCGATGCATCGAAGGGAGAAATAGGAAGGGAATCGGGAATCATCATTACCAAAACAGATGATGGCAGATTGGTGTATGAAGTCGATGAAAAGGTTTCTGATCCGAATGCCTTGAATACATTGTCTACCGCCCGGGGAGAGATTTATCAGGTGCGTTTGCCTGATGGTTCACTGGTCTATCTTAACGCAGCGTCGAGCCTCACTTATACTGCTGCTCTGAGGCAAAATGGAAAACGTGTGGTTAAGTTGATGGGTGAAGGATATTTTGAGGTAGCGAAGGATAAACTACACCCATTCATTGTGAAGACAAACAGACAGGAAATAGAAGTCTTGGGCACCCACTTTAACATTAGCAGTTATGCTGATGATGTTGTAGAAAAAACAACTTTGCTGGAAGGAAGCGTGAAATTATCTGCAGCAGGTAGTTCCAAAGTACTAAAACCGGGGCAGCAGGCAAAGCTTTCGGGCGGTAAGATACAGATCAATGAAACGGATACCGATCTGGCTGTTGCCTGGAAAAACAATGAATTTTTTGTTGAAAGTGAAAGCATTGAAACCATAATGAAAATGATCGGGCGCTGGTATAACGTTGAGGTCATTTACGTGGGTGAAAAAACTAAGCAGCTGTTTAGCGGTAAAGTATCGAGGTTTGATAAAATGTCAAAGGTGCTGGAAATCGTGGAATCCACAGGGGAAGCCCATTTTGAAGTCAAAGGAAGAACCATATATGTATCAAAATAAACAGCTAACCTATTAATTAACAGAATACTGACCTTAAACTAAACCAGATGGAAAGAAAATTACACTAGCTAAGATGTTTAACAAACCCAGGCCCCGATTAGCCATCAGGACCTGGTAAAAGTTTGGAACATTCAATTAAAAATCAAAGTGATAACCGCAGTCCTCTCTACGGTCCAACGCAAAAGAGACTGCTTAACCAAACCGACTACTAATGTATCAAAAATCAAGAGAATTTGGTATGCCTAAACGGGTGTACCTAAAATTATTGTTAACTATGCGCTTAACCATCGTAATCATAATAGCGTGCTTTATGCAGGTAAGTGCTTCGAGCCTTGCCCAAAAAGTGACGTTAACCAAGTCAAACGCTTCACTTAGATCTGTCTTTAAGGAATTGAATAAACAGACCGGTTACAATTTTTTTTATACGGACAATTTGTTGGAAAGTTCCTCATCTGTGACTATTGAGGTTAAAAATGCTGATTTATCAGTTGTGCTTAATCAGATTCTTGCCGGTCAGAATCTGGATTTTATTATTCGTAATCAGACGGTGATCATCAAAGCAGGTAACCGGGCCAGTCAGGAAGTCATTTCCGGTTTTGTAGGTGATGCCAATGACCGCAAACCCATTCCAGGTGTTACGGTGTCAATTAAGGGTACAAAGTCGGCGGTTCAAACTGATAAAAATGGAAAGTTTACCATCAGCATATCCAAAGGGGCGGAATCTTTGGAATTCAGATTTATCGGTTATAAGACTGTTGATGTGCCCATCTCACCTAATTCGAACTATTCGATTTACATGGACGAGGATCAACTCTCATTGAATGAGACGGTGATTACCGGGATGGTTGACAGAAAGGTCAGTACCTATACAGGGGCTGCTAAAACCATGACTGCTGCTGAACTTAAGGCTGTGAGCCCGGTAAACGTGTTTGCCGGCGTTGCTGCCCTTGACCCGTCTTTCAGAATGATTCCCAACAACAAGATAGGAGGAAATATCAACGCGCTTCCTGAAGTGACCATGCGTGGTCAGACATCTTATCCAACCCTGGGGTCAGAACTTGTTGGAAACCCCAATACACCATTGTTCATTCTTGATGGATTTCAGGTTTCATTACAGGCGATTGTAGACTTAGATCTGAACCAGATTGCCTCGGTGACTTTATTAAAGGATGCTTCGGCTACTGCGATGTACGGTTCCCGTGGAGGCAATGGTGTGATGGTAGTTACAACGATCCTGCCACCAAGAGGAAAAGTTGAAGTTTCACTAAGCAATAATTTTACTTTATCTTCTCCAGATCTTTCTGTTTATGACATGCTGAATTCAGCGGAAAAACTGGATTTTGAACGACGCGTAGGATTTGTCAACAGCTATAGAGGTGATTTTATCAATTCGGAACGATATAAAGCAATGCTGAGCGGTGTAAATACGGATTGGAGATCCATTCCTGTTCAAACTGGTATAAACAATAGAACCAATCTGTCTTTACGGGGTGGTGACCAGTCGCTGACCTTTAACCTTACCTTTAGTGGAAACCTGTTGCAGGGGGTAATGAAGGGGCAGGACAGGAAAAACTATTCGGGAAGTTTTACACTGAGTTATAAAACAGATAAATTAACATTTCAAAATAACACCATTGCAACTCAGGTGAATTCCAATGATTCACCTTATGGGGAATTTAGTCAGTATCTGGATTTGAATCCCTACTGGAAACCTTACGACGAAAATGGTAATGTCAATAAATACCTGGAAAACATCAACATGGGCTTTGGTGTGGGGAGCTCGGTTGTATTGAATCCGCTGATGGATGTAACCTACAATACCATTGACAATAGGAATAAGAATTTCAATTTAAGGAACAATACTACTGTCCGTTACGATTTCAATAAATCGCTATGGTTCAATGGCGCCCTGGGAATCACAAAAATGAACGGAACGATAGACAATTTCTATTCGGCTCTGGATAGCCGGTTCGCTGATGTATCCGATTTAAGTGCAAGGGGTAGTTATGCTATCGACAACAGTACCTCCTTTACCATGGATGGAACAGGATCTGTAAATTATAACAGGAATTTTGGGATGCACGGCGTTACAGTCTACGCAGGGTTCAGACTCGCCAGCACACGGTTTAATTCCTATGCTGTATCTACGCAGGGTTTCCCTTTTGATCGCTTGGATAACATCCTTTTTGCAGCACAATATTTAAACAGCAGGCCTACGGGGACAGAAAGTACAATAAATAATCTTTCTTATACAGGAAGTGCCAACTACTCTTATGATAACCGGTATTTTACGGACTTCACCTATACAAGGGACGGCTCTTCTGCTTATGGAGAAAATAATAAATTTGGTAATTTCTGGTCTGCAGGTTTAGGATGGAACGTTAATAATGAAAAATTCCTGAAGGATAGTGAAACCATCAACCTGTTAAGGGTTCGTGGCAGCTACGGTTCTACCGGGACATCTGTACAAGATCCTTATGCATCGCAATTCAGGTATAACCTGGGCACCTCGACTGGCTATTTTGGCGAAGTGGGTGCTTTCCCTGGCGGACTTGGAAACCCGAATTTAAGCTGGCAGCAAGTGTTGAAATCGAACGTTGGCATTGCTTCAGCATTTCTGGACAACCGTTTGACCTTCAATGCGGAGTTTTATGATGAGGTTACCCAAAATGCGCTGACTACTGTTTCGCTGGCGCCTAGTACGGGTTTTCCATCGTATACCGAAAATTTAGGTAAAATCCAGAACAGGGGATTGCAGCTCGACCTGGGCTATACCATTCTATCGCAACCTCGCAAAGGCTTAAAATGGAATGTCTCGGTAAATGCAGCCACTAATAAGTCTGTGTTAAAAGAAATTTCTGAGAAACTTAAAGCTTTCAATGCTGCATTAAATGCCAATAACGTCAATCAGACCGTTGAAAATGCCCAGTTTATTGAAGGTAGGTCAACGACGGCTATTTATGCAGTAAGGTCATTGGGTATTGATCCGATTACCGGTCAGGAAGTGTACCTTAAATTAGATGGTACCCCAACTTTTGTATGGGATGTGAATGATAAGACCTATGTTGGTGATAGCCGTCCCAGGTGGACGGGTGCTGTAAATTCAAATTTCCTATATGCAGGTTTTGCCTTAAACTTTAGCATCAACTATAACTATGGTGCTGATCTGTATAATAGCACGTTGTTAAACCGGGTGGAAGCTGTTGATGCACGCAACAATGTAGACAGAAGAGCATATGACCTGGGTTGGACCGGACCTGGTAGTGTCAGTCCGTATCGAAGGATTACTGCCGGCTCTCCGACACCAACAAAACTTACCTCAAGGTTTGTTCAACGTGATAACAACATTCAGCTCAGTTCAGTTAATCTGAGCTATCAGTTCAAAACGCCATTCGTTAAAAGACTGGGCTTGCAGAACCTGACCGTTAGTGCAACTACGACTAACCTGGCCAACTTCAGTACCATTGAAATTGAACGTGGTACAGATAATCCCTTTGCCAGAGAATATACATTTGGTTTAAGTGCAAGATTTTAAATTCAAAAGACAAATTCATATCCCAATGAAAAGAATAACATTAATTATAGGAATTCTGACAATTGCTGCGATGTTTTCCAGTTGTAAAAAGTTCCTGGAGGTACAGCCCAAAACAAATTTATCTGAAGAACAATTGTTTACTTCAGAAGTCGGCTTTCAACAGGCTTTATCAGGTGTATATGGCCAGCTGGCCAGTAACAATCTTTACGGAGATAACCTTTCTATGGGTTTTGTATCTGCGCTGGCACAAAATTATTCAACACTCAATGCCAACGCAGACGTTTCACTGCAACAAACACAAGTCTTGAACTATACTTCAACAGAAGTCGCGGGGTATACTGGTGCCATCTGGTCTGCCAGTTACAGTGCAATTGCTGCAGCAAATAAAATAATTGCAAATACCGAGACAAACCGGTCTGTGCTTAGCAATATTGCGTATGCACAACTGCGCGGTGAGGCCTTAGCCTTAAGGGCATTTGTACATTTTGATTTATTACGCATGTTCGGACCTGAATATACTTCGGGTGCCAATTTAAAGGCTGTTCCTTACAAAAAGGAAGTTAATGAAAACGCAAATCCGCCGGCTACAACAGCTGACGTGGTTAAATTTGCCCTGGTAGATCTGAAGGAGGCCGCAGATTTGTTGTTGCCGGTTGATCCGATTGTGACCAGCGATTTGAGAAGCAGACGGAATAAGCTGAATTACTATGGTATAAAAGCACTGGAAGCAAGAATAAAATTATACAGTGGTGATAAAGCAGGTGCTGCTGCGGCTGCAAATGTAGTGATCAACTCTGGTAAATACACCTTTGTGACCCAGGCAGCCGCAGGAGCGGTCAGCACAGGGTTGTTGGTGCGCGATCGTTTATATTTCAACGAACAGGTGTTTATGATCAGGGTTAGGGATATATTGCCGACCGTACAACGTTATTTTAGATTTAGGGGAGCTGTGGGACAAACTCTTACCCGTACCACGGCTAATTTTAATACACTTTATGAAACCACATCAGGCGGCGGGACAGACTTCAGGTACCTATACCGCCTTGAACAGGATGGCGGAAGTTTGTTCCCTTCTAAGTTTTGGCAGGCCTCAACCGCTACAACCACAATTACCGACAATTTACTGGATCAGTATGTGCCTGGTATTCGCCTTGCCGAAATGTATTATATCCTGGCTGAAACTGCAGAGACGCCTGCTGTTGGTGTCGGATATTTGAATATGGTTCGCCAAAACAGGGGTCTTTCCAATCTGGCAACGACTATTACAACTACCGCACTTACAGCTGCGATCACCAAGGAGTACCAGAAGGAATTTTATGCGGAAGGTCAATTGTTCTTTTACTATAAACGGACTAAAACACTAAGAATGCAATTCCGTAATATCGACATGGCGCCAGAGCAGTATGTGCTGCCGATCCCAGATGCTGAGCTTCAATTTAATCCAAATTACGCTAATTAATCACACTCCTATTATGAAATACTTATTATATATGACGATGATCTTCTCCCTTTTTTCTTGTAAGAAAGAAGCGGTAGAAACTTATCAGGGAAAAGATGGCGTTAGCTTTTTTGCTTACACCTATCAACAATTACATACCACAGCGACGAGAAGTTACTCTTTTGCATTTCAAAGCACCATAAAAACAAGGGATACGATGTATATACCCTTGAGGATTACCGGAAAGCTGTCTGATCAGCCACGTACCGTATTGCTAAAAACAGCTGAAGGAACAACAGCAACTGCGGGGGTGGATTTTGAGCTAAAAGAAGTGACCATCCCACCTGGAATCTCCATATTTAATTATCCTCTTGTGCTGATCAACTCTGTAGGAATGGCAAGCAGTGTTTATCGAATCGTGTTGGAGCCAGCAGAAACCAAAGACTTTACTTTAGGCACTTTTGGCCAGACACCTGCCAATTCAGTTAACTTGGGCACGGAGGAAAACTTTAGATATCTGAAGATAGATGTATCCAGTATGTACATCAGACCTGCTTATTGGGATATTCTTGATGCAGATTTTGGAGAATTTAGTGCTGAAAAGTACAAGTTCATGGTTAAGGTGCTGGGTATAACAGATTTCTCTTATGAGAATATCGGGTTTGATGGTTTTATGAACTTCCCCGTGACGCTGCGAAATGCACTGGCCGCTTATGAAGCTGCAAATGGTCCACTATTAGATGAGAATAAGAACCCGATTTCTTTCCCTTAATTTAAATATTATGCGTTTAAAACATTTTTTTAAGTTTAGTATGATTGTTGCAATTATGCTAACATTTGCCTGCCGTAAAGACACTCAACTGTTTAAATATGAGCAAATCAATGATATAAAAATTAAGGATGCGGTAACAGATTTTACGGTAGCTCAGCTTGATTCGCTGATTATCACGCCAACATTTGTGGAAACAATGCCTGCGGGTGATTCATTTAGCTACAGTTGGACGATTGATTCCAAAGTAATCGCTGAATCCAAAAATTTGCGTATAAAAGTAACCTTAAGTCCGGGTACTTATACAATGATTTATAAAGTGACAAGTAAGATCAATGGTGTTTACACATTACAGCGTTATGTCATTACGGTAACAGGAATTTATCCGGACGGTTGGTATGTAGTCAATAGCAAGGATGCAAAAGGCAAAGTTTCTTTGATCCGGACGGATGATGTGATTTTTGACAATCCTATGGAAGTGGCCAATAATAAAACCTATCCAGGAAAACCGTTGGGCTTATATAATTTTGGGAAAGGTGGTTTCTTTTATTATTTCACTGACCAAGATGTATATCGGTTTAACATGAACGACTGGCTGGAGCTTGGTGATAAAAGTTCTATACTTCCGAATTTGGCCACACCTCTTCCGTTTAAAAATGCACCGGTTTTTATAATGAATACCTCGAAATTTGACCAGTTTATTGTTGCAGATGGTGGCCTGTATGCTGGCATTTCAGGAGCAATTTCAGACAACGTTAAGCCTTTCAGCCAACGCATTCCTGGTGATTATGACTTATTCCCGGGTGTGTTTCCGAACACTTATAACCTGACCTATTTTTATGATAATGCCAAAATGCGCTTTATGCGAATGGGTATTTTCTCAAGAATTCTGGAAGTTGCACCTAAAACAACAACAAGCTCGTTTGATATGGCAGATGTGGCCAGAAAAATGATTGCATATGATCGTGGCATTTCAACGCTATTTGAAGAAGAAATTGAGTGGTATTTCATCATGGAAGATAATGACGGCCGTTATTTAATGTCCTTGACATATGATGCCTTTGGCAACACCCTTCCTGGGGTTAATCAACAAATGGTAAACAGTCCGGAAATTGGTAGTGCAAATAAATTTGCAACTTCCTCCATCTTAAAACAACTTTATTATACTGTTGGTAATAGGGTGTATTTGTACGACATACTTGCAAAATCAGCACGTTTGATTTACACTTTCCCTATGGGTTATATCATCAAGGATATCGAGATGCAGCGAAGCACAAGTAAACAACTGGTGATTGGTGTCAATAATGGCGCAGCGGGTGAAGTTTATTATTTCAGCATCAACGCGCAGGGAGAATTTGACAATAGTACTTATGCTAAGAAGTATATCGGCTTTGGCGATATTATACAAATTGCTCCCGCCAGACAAAACCTGTAGACCATTCACAGAATTTAAAGAAAATTGTTAATATCCAATCAAAATGAAAAAAATATCTTTGCTTATTGCCTTCCTGGCTATAGGATCCTCAGTATACAGTCAGCAGGCAGAACCGGCCTATAAGGCAAGTCTTGATTCTTTGAAGATCTTCATCGATCCTTTAAAAAAGGAAGCCATTCTTAACCGCCTGGTCAAAGCCCATCCGAACAATGGTTTTGACCAGTATAAAGCTTTACTGGCAGATAATTTTGTTGTTGCAAAAAACTCGGCAAAAGCTTTATTCCACTTTAACCAGATTGCAGAAACCGCACGGATCATGTATGTTGGATCGTTGGCGACAGGAATGATGGCCTTCGATTTGAAAGCTGCAGAAGCTTTAATTGAGCAAGAACTGGCAAATTCAACAAATGCTCCTGAAGACCGGCAGTTTTTGTTGCATCTGTTTAGTCAGGTGATGGATAAGCAGGGAGACTACAAAAAAGCCTTTGCTGCTATCAAAGAATGTTATGGGCAGGCAGTAAGAAAAACTGCGGGCCTGACCGCGGAGTATTATTATTTGATGAGCAAAACTGGCGGATACAAGGAAGCGTTTCCAGAGCTGGAAAAAGCAGTGCTGGCAGGTTTGGCCGAGTATGATTATAAGGCTGAACTGAAAAATGCTTACGAAAAAGTGAATCCCGGAAAGGATTCAAATACTTACCTGACGGCTTTAATCAATCAGTTTGAAGAAAAATATAAAGCCGAAATAGTGGCGAAAATGATTGCCGAAAAGGCTCCGGAATTTAAAGTTAAAGACCTTAGCGGAAAAGAAGTGTCTCTGTCAGACTTTAAGGGGAAAACGATTGTCCTGGACTTTTGGGCTACCTGGTGCGGGCCTTGTAAGAAATCTCTTCCGGCGATGCAAATGATGGTTAACAAATACAAGGCTGACCCAAATGTAAAGTTTCTGTTTATACATACCTGGGAAACTGCTGCTGATCCTAAATCAGATGCGGTGAATTACTTGTTGACCCATAATCTGGACCTGCCCTTATATATGGATGTTAAAGACCCGGAAACGAAGAAAAATCCTGCGGTTTCTTCATTTGGGGTGAAGGGTATCCCTGCAAAGTTTGTAATTGACGGCATGGGTAAAATACGCTTTAAATCGAGTGGGATGTTGTGGCCAAATGAGGCCGCAGTTAAGGAGCTCTCTGCGATGATAGAGTTGTCTCGTTAAAATGTCATTATCCGAAGATGGGTAAACAATGATAGCAATGTGTTTATCTACATCTCTTTGAAAAAGAGCATTTCTCTAGTAGGGATGATTTTGTAGATTTATCACTAGCAAAATCATCCCATTTAGACAAAAAACGAATTTTTTCGGATTAGTCATTTTTGTATTTTGTAAACCCATTTTCTGCCCATACTTGCGTTAAAGGCTTATCTCTCCTTTCCTGATTGGTGTAACACCGTTTGTAACGAAGTTTGAAATCTCTACTAAGGGGCTCACTATGAAATAGTGTGTCCAAGTTTGCAATTTTCTTCAAATCATCCAAAAACTGGTTCGAGAATAGTCCGGTAAAGGGCACAACTTTCCCATATGGGAAAATGAAGAAAATTCTAATAGAAGCCTTGGAGAAATCCAGGGCTTTTTCGTTCTAACTGTTAATCTATCGCCCTTTGAATATGTGATAAACTCGGAGATCAGTTATTATTCTCCCGCCTGTTTGAGGGCAGCGGCGTAAAGGGTATCAGAAACGCGGAAGTCCGTTTGCTTCATCTTGTCGATGACCGGCTTGATCAATGGGACAGCTCCGGTGGGGCTATTTGAACTCATCTGCTAGGTCTTCTTCTGTATACTGGAAGTAAGCTACATTGAAACTGGCCAGTACTGCCGGGAAGTCCCATTTTCTCATGCCACACATTTCAGCGGCTTGCCCCAAAGTGAGTTTACCCGCTTCATACAGTTTGGCCGCAATGAGCTTCAGTGTCTGATCACGCTCTTTATCAAGGGCATCGGGAAGTTCTAACGTCAGTGTTGTCATGATATAAAGATACGGGTTTATCAAATTTAAAACAAAATGTGTGCCGCCGGATCAACGGCAAACTAATTTATGAATCATGCAACATCATACTTTCTAAAATCAGAAGCCAAGTTCCATATGGTAAAGTCAAACTTTACAGACTTCCGATATGGGATCGGATAAAATGGCTAGGATTCTGATGGCTGGAAAAGATGAAATCGGCGATTAGGAAATGATCGGCGCGTATTTCGCATGTTTTGGATATAGTCCCTCATTCCTGCAACAATCTTTAAATCTTCGATAAACTGATTCGTTCGGAATATATCGTGGAGCACTGAAAGCCTCAGAGAAATCTGGGGCTTTTTTGTATTTGAAAACATTTGTCTGCGAATTCACAATTCATGAATTGTGAATCTGGATACGAAACTCCCCCCAAGCAACTTGTCTTTTTTTAAATTTTATTCTGCACCGAGTGCTTCAAGCAGGTCCTCTTTGATGAAAACCCATTGCTTCCCGCGAAGGCAAATTGGATTGAGATCTGGATCGGCCTTATCAAAATTGGAAAAATTTTTCCGGATCTGATTTGGATCATGTGTCCACTCAAAACGCTGACGGTGTAGATCAATCATAGAGTTGATTGAATATTGGGACAGCAACTCATGCACGTCCCAGAAATCTTTTTTACGTCCACCTCTTTGAATGATATCTATTTTCATAGCAATAATCTCTTCTATCGTAGCCATTCGAACACGTTCTGACTCGAGATATGGTTGGAAGAATGGATCCATGGAATAATACACATCAAGTTTGACTACATGATCTTGGTCAGTTCCAATTAAGTAGGATTTCCCCAGAACGTGGTTGCCGCCAAAATCTCCACGCACATATGCAAAACTGTTTTTTAGACATGCCTCAATAGCATTGAAATCTATGGAGCCATAGGGTGCATCGGTAAACAGGTCAATATCTATCGAGATCCTATGTCCCAGATGAAGACTCAATGCTGTACCCCCAACGAGACGGAAACTTGCGAATTCTTCCTTTTCCATCAGCAACAGCAAGCTGTCTTTTAAGGTTTCGTTGACTGTATTCCAATACATCCTATTTTGGTTTTATATTCCTCATCACAGGAAGATTATTGCCTGCAATTTTATCGCTGCCAATAATGGATTTAACTTTTTCTTTTCCATAGAAGTTCAGAATTTCCTGTTTTTCCTCATCATTTCCACGCTCAAATACACGTTCAATTATTGATCTATATTGATCTTTCCAATTGATCTGATCGAAATCTGTATCCCAGAAAAGGATTTTGCGTATAATAGTAAGATCGGGATGATCCTGTTGCTTATGTTTTTCCCTCTCAATTTCAAAATACGCCTGCAATAGATGCATAGTCCCCTCTTCTAATCCCAGTGCTTTATCAATTTTTAAAGATAATGCAGTTGGTATACTACGATTGCCTTTCGTGATATCGTTAATTGTCTGTGGATATATCTGTAATGACAATGCAAATGGACGTTTCTTAAGATTCCGTTTTTTTAGCTCGCGCGCCAGAATCATACCAGGGTGAATACCTTTATATCTTTCAAGTGCCGTTTCCATGATACAAATGTAAACAAAAATGATTATATGTTGGATTTTACAATATCTCTTAATTTTTGTTTACTAAACTAATTGATCTATTGAAGTAATTCCATCTGTTGTTCAAAATGGCTCTAAACGCTAATTCCATATGGTAAATTACATTTTGTTCAGTTTCCCACCTGGGAAGGCCCATTTCTATGATTATCTATTATTTATAAATAAGTTAAAATCAGCCTTTTCGCAGCTTTAAACGGGTATTTCGCATGTTTTGGATATAGTCCCTCATTCCTGCAACAACCTTTAAATATTCGATAAATTGATTCGTTCGGAATATATCGTGGAGCACTTCACCGGAATGAAATTTTTCAAGAAATTTTATTCCGGTTTTTTTATGCCGTAACTTATTGTTAATGTGGTAGATAAGTTGCGCCGCGCGGTTCATTTTTGCGGTTCGATGAATTTCGCCGTCAAAAAACCATTTTTCAAGGTAGATCGAACTAATAATGGGGCGTTTTATGTCAGAATCGGCCCCTGCATAGAATTCAGGCAGCTGTTTGAGATTTTCGACCGCATTAGCTACCAATTCCTCAATATCGAGTTCATCCGAATCTTCGCTATTGACTTTTTTGAGTTTAGCTTTAGCTCTGGCAATCGAATTTTCGCAGTCTTTCTTGATATATCCTTTTTCCCAGAGTAAAGGTCATGTCAGGGAATTCATTTTCCGGCTCAGAATAAACGGACGCAAATTAGGGAGGATGGTGAGAAAGTTCAAAAGAGGTGTTTCATGGCGGAAGGAATTTTAGGTGAAATCTGATGAGGTTCTTAATTTTTTTATCTAAACCCAAATATTTTCACTCGGTGGTTGACATTTAAAATTAATTTGTACTTTGCGCTGCTCTTGTTACGCAATCATATGAATCTAAATCTTACTGCTTTCGCTCTCCATCGCTTTTTGTTTCTTTACTATTAGTCCTCAGCTTAGGTATTTCCTGTCGGAAAGAACTTACTGATCCCGATGTTGCACCAACTTCAAAACGTTCCAACCAGAGATCGAACGTCTTGAAGTGGAGCGAGACAAAAAATGGTAAATGTAAATATGGATTATTTCCCAGTTAAAATTTCAACTTTACCTGTTGTAAACGGCGTTCGATTGACGGCAAAGCAGTTTCTGTCACATGTTAGGCGAAATATCGACTCATTTACAGGTGGTGAGGGAGTTTTTCAACCTTATAATAATTTTGGGGTAAATGATACTCAGCTGTGGAATTCAAATAACCCCAAAGGAGCTTTAATGGCGCTAAATCTGTCACTGTTGGATGACGCAACAGTGGTTACATCTTACGCGAGTGACGAATCATGGACGTTTACAACGATCTACGACCCAATGTATCATAGCCACCCCGTCAGTGGTAATCGGGATTTTGGCTACGACTTGAATGCAGATGGCAGTTTTATGTTCTTTACACGCGGAGTTGATCGCTTGACAAATGCAGACGCTACGGTTTTGCAGGCTATTTCTGACTTTTTTATGGACGAGGGATTCGGGCCTTTGCAAAGGGGGGATGCCTTGTGGGAAACGTTTCAGAATCACATCGTCAATTTCGTAAACAGTCATGGCGGTAGTGCTACCTTAGTTAGTCCGGTGATTTATCGGCCGAACTGGGCCGATGTAAAAGACGTGATTGAGGGAAAAAAGCCGATACATACTCTTTCAAAAGATTGTCCGTAATAGATTGTCCGTAATAACAGATGAGAATAGCTTATTATTTTTTATGGTTTCTGAGTGTCCTTCAACTGCTGGCACTTTTTGTGGTGCCCTTCGGCGGTGTTCGAGCAATCGTTGATTCACTCGCTACAGGTAAATTTTCCCAGCCAGAGTATGCTGCGTCGTATTTCTTATTGCTAAACAGAATCCTGGCTTACCTGTACCATGCTAGTTTGTTTCTGGCGATATTAACCCCCCTGGCTTACAAGATAGAAGCTCGGCGAAAATATAAGTACGGCATTGTCCTGGCACTGATAGCGTTGGTAGTACAGGTTTCTGGCTACCGGCTGCTGGTCTTACTGGCAACGTGATCATCACTTGTCTTCTACTAACATAGGTTTACAGTTTTTGAGATAAATTTATTTCAAAAAATGAATGGAAGTTATTCCTGGACAGTCATTCCAGTTGAAAAAAGAGATGAATACATGGCGGCGCTGGAACAGGCCAGCATTGGTCAGGACATTGGTGCATTTGCTAAGTTTCTTGGACATCTTGTCCAGGAAGGAATGAAAGGAAAGCCGACGGCCTCACTTCCGGAAAGTTGATGACTAATTTTTAGGCTGCATTGCCAGAAACATTGGCACTTACTGATCTTCCGCATCGGTATTTCCAGAAGCGTTGCCTGATAGGTCTCCTGAAAGGTCGTCGACGTCTTGTTGCTCGTTTTGGTGCAGATCTGATTTTCCTTCTGATCGGCTTTCACTTCCAGCTTCGTCACCGGTGAACGGAGTATAATGTTTCTGTTGATTTTCAGCCTGTCCTGTTGGTTCATGCTGATTTTGGGGATTTGGGGTATTGTGCTCGTTTTCCATAATGTTCTTAGTTGTGGTAGTTGAATTAACAAGCGGTACCGGATAAGGTTTCAAATTTCATGCGCGATTATTTACACTTACGAAAAAGTGTATAAATAACCTGATCTTTCAGCCCAGCGTTGCTATATTAGGATAATAACTAATATTAATGCTTTCAATATACGTTATATCGTCTCTCAATCTGAACGCTCTTAACTATGCTTACAAGTCTAAAATCAGTTTCAAATGCGGTTGCAGTAGTTTATCTACTTATTTCTGAAATAGGGGTAAAGGTGAGTTTTGTTGCTATCCTGGTTTTGCCGGGTGTTGTTTTTTCGCAAGGCGTGGCCAGTATTACGGGAAAAGCTACTAAGTTGAAGGATGGTGCTCAACTAATGTTTACCGAGTTTGACCCTTCTAATCTTGATAACCCCAGAACATACACATTGACCGTAAGTAGTGGATCTTTTAAAGGAGATATTTCAACAGGCCATGGCGATATGTTTACATTGAAAATGGATAAGGAAAGCCATCGGCTATATCTTGCCCCAGGGCCTATTTCTATTGAATTACCTGATAGCACACTAAAAACCATTAAGATTGATGGAAGCCAGCCTTATGTTGATTTTTTAAACCGTGATAGTGCTCGTATGAGCCAGCCATTCTATCAGACACTGCGCACAGCTTACCGCGAAGTCAGTAATGGCAAAGATCCCGATAGTCCGGAAATCTTAAGGAAGTTGGATTCCATAAATTTTATTTACAAGGAAAATTTGGCCAAATTTGAGTTGAGATGGTTACAGACTTCCACATCTGGGATCAATACCCGTTTGCTATACGACAATCTCGCACGGCTGTCTGGAAGCGAGGTTCAAGCATATTTTTCTCGGATAGAAAAGAATGCACAGGATAACAACTGCGGTAGATATATAAAGTTCCGCCTTGATAGCCTTTCTATAAATTCTGTTGCGCCAGAATTTGTATTACAGGATACGGCAAAGAAGGAGCATCATCTTACAAGTTACCGCGGGAAATATGTCCTTTTGGATTTTTGGGCTTCATGGTGCGTGCCCTGTCGTGCCGAAAATCCTGCGTTACGGGCCCTGTACCAAAAATATAAGGGGGGCAATTTTGAGATTATAGGTGTGTCTCTCGACTCTGATAGGGCTTCCTGGATAAAAGCGATCGGTGATGACGACCTGCCTTGGGTGCACCTCTCTGATCTCCAGGGTTGGAAAAACAAAGTTTCAAGGAAATACCAGATCAGAAGTATACCTTCAAATGTATTGATATCGCCGGAGGGAAGGATTATAGCTACGAATCTTAAAGTTTCTGATTTGGAAGATGAGCTTATAAAACAGGCAGCTCAGATTAAACAATTCATCTATAACCTTAATCCCAATGATACCACTTATTTGCGGATTGCTAACGGAATAATTTTATCTGGAGATTATTTGGTTAAAGATTATGAAGGGTTAGCGCGCGTTAGAGTTTTCGAGGATATTGTGAAGCTAGGACTCCCTACAGAAAAGCCTGTGATGATTTTACAACTCCAGACAACAGGTTTTGAAGATAAGGTAGATAGCCTGTTATACGCCGACCCAGGTTTTATCGAAGATTTCAAATTGCCACTATATTTACAACTTCCTATCGCTTTAAACGGAAGGTTGGTCACATTGCAATCAAAACATAAGGCACTAAATAACATAGATTTTAATAGCATAGTTAAGGTGGAGTATTTGCCGACTAGTAATCCTAAAGTCAATCGCAAATTAACCCCATTTGGAGTTATTAACGTAATAATTTCAAAATAGGTTCTTCTAAAGAGCTTTAGATAAGATGAGTGCCACGTGGGTAAAATTAGGCTTACGGACTTCCCGTAGCGGATAAAGTAATCAGTTCGTGTTAAGCCACTGTTAAGTGGTGCCTGGCTTGCTTCGCTGGTGTTCTGGTCGCCTGCAAAAAGCGGATCAAAGAGAGCGAACTGACAATTGTTGATGGGGATATTAAAAGTCTCGCCAAATTCCTTGAACAAAATACGTTAAGTACTCCAAACTATACAAAGGATCAGGCAATCCGTTCTCACTGATTTAATAAGAACGCCTCACCTATACTAGTGACATCGTCGGCGGCGTTGGAGAGAATTACGATTCCAAATTTCTTTTTGCTGTCGAATCCAACAAAAGATCTGAATCCACCGGTACCGCCTGAGTGATGCAGATAATCTGATGTTACGCCTTTATTAATCCTCCAACCTAACGCCATATCTTGGGTTCCTCCTGCAAAGGTGATTTGATGACTGGTTTCTATAGCCCTTTCTAAGGGGCTCTTGCTGCCAAGCTGGGCCCGCACATATTTGATCATATCGTTCAGCGTGGATTTGATTGCGCCGGATCCCTTTAAAGCTCCAAGGTCCCATGGCGATGCTGGTTTGCCTTGCTCGTCGTAGCCTTGCGCAAGGCAGTCTGGGTAACCCTGAGGTGTGGTTGGCAAGGTGAATGAGTTTCAAAGGATTGCCCTGGAAAGCTAATTGCGGAATATCTGTGGGTAAATACCTGTTCACGGGATCTTCTAATTTCATCTTGCCGGCAGTAACTGCCTTGGCTAGGAGTAATGCATTGAAGGTTTTTGTTACTGAGCCGATTTCAAAGATTGTTAGCTCCGGATCAGGCAACTGCTCTTTTAGCTTGTTTACCGAACCATAGCTATATCTGTAAATGTTCCCTCGATCAATGATGGCTATAGTGATACCGCAGGTGTTGCCTTTTTGAATATAGGGCCTAACTAATCTTTCCACGTGCAGGTCTATGGAATCCTTGAGTGGGTTATTTGAGGCGACTTGTTCTTGCTTAGCTGGAATTTGGGTTGCAACCTGCGCGAAATTTAAGCGGTTAATCTTACCGTCTTGATCTAGCTTAATGGAAACGATTTGATCTGATTTATCAAAGGAACATAGATAATCCGAGCCTTTGTCGGTCTGACCTTTGAATGTGATGCTATTCCACTGACCGGTCTTGGCATAAAACTTTGCCATACCCTCCTGAAATTGAAACTGAGTCATTTTCTTATGAAACTCTGCAGAGGTGTTTTTGTAAATTTTTTCGGGTTGTTGCAGGTTGTAATGCAGGCGAACCTGGTTCAAAAGGGAGTCGGTAAGTGTATTTCTTTGGCCGAAACCGGAGATGGTGCATAAAATCAATCCCACGGAAGCAAGGGTTAAAAGAAAATCTTTTTTTATAGTCATCATGTCAAAACATTTAATAGGGGTAATGATTAGACGTTTAAATTCTACATCTGTTACTGTTTATTTTTAAGCCTTTGGTTTCTGCTGGATGGTCCCAATTGTAAAAGTTGGATGAGCAACGCTGTCCAATCAATGCTTTACTTTGTCTCCATAGCTTATTCATATAATAAAATTCATTATGAAAATTTTAGTAGTTGGAGGAACTGGGCTGATCGGTAAAGGCGTCAGCAAAAAATTGACCGAAGCAGGTCATGAAGTGATTATTGGCTCGCCATCAAATGGCATAGATGTCGTTTCGGGCGAAGGTCTGGCGGAAGCTCTGGAGGGTACAGATGTGGTGATCGACCTGTCTAATTCTGCATCACCCGACGATCAAACGGCTTTGAATTTTTTCCGTGCTGCGGGTAAAAATCTTGCGTCTTTAGAGCACAAGGCGGGCGTAAAGCATCATATTGTGCTGTCGATAGTCGGTACGGACCGTGCCACCTATATCGGTTACCTTCAAGCAAAAAAGGAGCAGGAGGATAACATTAAAAACTCGGGTGTTCCTTACACCATCATTCGATCCACGCAATTTCATGAGCATATGGCTACTTTGATTGCTGTTCAGGGCAACGAGACCGAGGTGAACATCTCAACCGTGGATTACCAGCCCATAGCAGCAGCAGACGTCGTAAATTTTGTCGTGCAACTGTCGCTAGAAGAGCCAAAAAATGGCACGGTCGAGATCGCCGGCCCGGAACGAGCCTTGATGACTGAGTTCGTTCAAAAATATATTCAGGATAGAGGCGAGAGTAAAGTCCTTGTATCAGATGATGATAACAAGTACATGTTTTACGAGATCCCGAAAGATCTTTTGGTGCCGCTTGGCGAATTTCGCTCTGGTCTGATCACTTTTAGCGACTGGCTTAAGTCTAACTGAAATCTTGAGTTATATCGCCTGTGCGAGAATGTGCATAAACTTTTCCATCTCAACACTGTCAAGCGATGCAAAGCCGACCCTAATCCCATTTATGGTATTAGAGTAACGATGTAGACTGCCGTCATTCATATAGATGCCTTTCTCGTACAGGCGTTTGGACAATTCTGTTATGGAGTAATCATTAGGAAAAATGATCCAGACCGCCATGCCCCCCTGTGGAATCGCAAATCGGACAAGGTCTCCCACGGAAGCCTTTAAAAGTTTGCAGAACTGGTCGCGCCGCTGACGGTATATTTTCACCGACCTGTTTAAATGGCGTTGCATTTCCCCCGTACTGAAAAGATGGGCTACAGACTCTTCAAATAGAACGTCGCCACGTATTTCCATCAACTGCTTAAATTTTGATGCTTGCCGTATGAAATCTTCGGTTCCAACCAGATAGCCCAGCCGGATCGAAGGTGCTAAGGTTTTGGAGATAGAGCCAGCATAAAGCACAAAGCCGTTGTGATCTGCACTGGCTAAGGGCAAAATCGGACTGTTGTTATAATGGAAATCATAGTCGTAATCATCTTCTATAACCGGCAGCTGATATTTGCGTATAATATTCAACAATTGCATTCTCCTCTGTGCACTAAGGGTTACGGTAGTCGGATGGTGATGGTGCGGAATAATGTATAAGAGATCTGGCCGGGATCTGCTGCAGATTTCTTCTATCGCATCCACGTCGATGCCGTTCTCGTCGACTTTTACTTTTAATAATGTTGCCCCTAATTGTTCAAACAGCTTGTCTGCCAATACATAGCTCATCTCCGCAACGATAACCGTACTCCCTGGTTGTAAGATCATGCTTGCCGCTATATAAATCGCTGGTTGCGCCCCCTGCGTAATCAGCACATTCTCGCTTTCAATGCTTAGCGCGCGCGTTTTTGATAAGAAATTGGCTAATTCCCTTCGCAACGAGGTACTCCCGGCTGCGTTGCCAGTCAATTGCGGCCCGAGCAAATAGCTCTTAGTTAGTAAGCTTTTGTAACGATTGATGATCGAATTAATTGGTGCCAGTCTTTGGTCGGGATAGCCGTCATTGACCATTAAATGATACGGCTTTACCTCCCGATGCGGAGGCCGGTCGAAACTTATCTGGCGATAAAAATCGGATTTGGCGGGAATCTTTGTTGTCGGCAGGTTGCCTGATCTGAAAGACATGGGATCCGGCACAGGCAATTGCCTTGAGACAAACATTCCTTTTTTTCCTATGACCTCCAGCCATCCCTGCGCTCTGAGCTCATCATAGGCGGCGATCACCGTTGTGCGATTAAGTTTGATCATAGCAGCCATATTCCGGCTGGAAGGTAGTTGATGTCCCGGCTTAATTTTACCATTCCTGATCAGAACAACAAGTGCGTTAGCCAATTGGCTGAAAATCGGCGTAGTTGAAGTTCTGTCAATTTTTATCAGGTTGCTGAAAGGTAACGTCTGGATGGTCATTACGATGGTTTTCTGGGAATAAGACCATCCAATTTAAGGGTAATTCTATTGAAAATAAGCAAACTCGTGTCTTTTTACTAACTTTAACCATGCAAGAAACCGATAATACGCAAAGCGAGGATTTAGCACTGAAAGATCAGGAAGGGCTGATTAGAAAACTTCGTCTGGCTGAGGAGCGCAGTGCCATGCTTGCTGCAATCGTGGATTCCACGGAGGATGCTATTATCAGCAAGGATCTGAACGGTTTTATTACGAGTTGGAACAAGTCAGCCGAGCGGATATTTGGTTACCGATCTGAAGAAATGCTTGGCCACTCGATACTGAAGTTAATTCCTGACGACCGCCAGGATGAAGAGGCCTTAATTCTCAGCAGGCTTCGCCGGGGAGAGCATATGCGGTCTTTTAATACCAAAAGAGTCACTAAAACAGGCCGGCTGATTGATGTTTCCCTGACTATTTCACCCGTAAAAGATGAAAAGGGAGCCGTCATTGGTGTTTCGAAAATCGCCCGGGATATTACTGAGGCCATTGAGGCTGAAAAGCAGGGTGCTATGCTTTCTGCTATCGTATCCAACTCCGAAGATGCCATCATCAGTAAGAATCTTGACAGTATCGTTACCAGTTGGAATGACTCTGCGCAGCGATTGTTTGGGTATTCGGCAGCAGAGATGATTGGGCAGTCCATTGTGAAGCTGATTCCGGACGACCGTTTGCAGGAGGAACCGGAAATTATTGCAAAGTTAAGCAGCGGGCAAAGGGTTGATCATTTTGAAACGAAGAGGCTGACCAAGTTTGGAAAACTTCTCGATGTTTCCTTATCAATTTCGCCCGTCAGGGATTTAAGTGGCAGGATCATCGGTATTTCCAAAATCGCCAGGGATATCACCTATAAAAAAGAGGAGGAACAGCGGAAAAATGATTTTATAGCGATCGTAAGTCATGAACTCAAGACCCCGCTTACCTCCATGCGTTCCTATGTGCAGCTTGCCCTGGCAAAGGCACTTGAACGGGGAGATGGGTTTACTGAAAAAGTACTGAAGCGCGCCGACGCGCAAACCCGCAAGATGACTGGTCTGATCCAGGACTTCTTGAACCTCTCGCGACTGGAAGAAGGGAAAATGACGCTGAACCTTTCTGAATTTTCGTTGAGCGAATTGATTAACGAGGTGGTTAGCGATACTTTAACTTTAAGCCCGGCGCATGAAATCATATACGAGCCCTGTGGGGAGATGCGCATACGCGCGGACCGCGAAAAGCTTAGTCAGGTTGTCATCAATCTGTTAGGAAACGCGATCAAATATTCACCTGAAGACACAACCATTCGTATTGAATGTAGTTCAACCGCACAGGAGGTTACTATTAAAGTGATTGACCAGGGATATGGTATCCCACCTGAGGATCAATCCAGATTATTCGAAAGATTTTACAGGGTTAACGACGGCAGGCAATTGAACATATCCGGTTTTGGGATTGGCTTGTACCTGGTTTCCGAGATCGTAAAATTACATGGCGGGGAGATTCGCGTTGAAAGTGAAGTTGGAAAGGGGTCTATTTTCAGCATCATGCTGCCTTTAGCGTCATTGAAATAAGCAGTGATAAGCCCTTGGTGCAATAAGCTCAACCGTCACTTGCTTCTTGCTTGCATCATCGCGCCCAGAAAGGTTTCAGGCGGTTGAGCGCCAGATACACTCAGCTTTTGGTTGAAGATAAAGAAAGGAACGCCTCGTATACCGATCTGCTGAGCAATCTGCTCGTCGCGGCGCACTTCATCAGTAAAGTCTGATCCGGCAAGCATAGTCTCTACAGTCATTTTACCGAGCCCTGCAGCAACGCCGATCTCAATTAAAACAGCATGATCGCTGATGTCCTTGCCATAAGTAAAATGCGCTTCAAAAAGCTTCTCTTCAACTGCGTCAGCCAGGCCTTCTGTTTTTGCCAGCTGGATAAGCCTGTGCGCGTCGAAAGAATTGGCCACAACAGAAATGTCCAGCTTAAAATCAAGACCTACCTCAACGGCAGTAGCCGTCACGCTTTCCTGCATCTGCTGTGCCCATTCCAGCGGTCTCCCATATTTATCGGCCAGATATTCGGCGGAGCTGACACCGGGAACGGTCTCCGCATTGGGGTCAAGCTCAAAGCTGTGCCATTCTACTTCAACTTTTTCTTTATAGGGAAACTGTGCTAGTGCGGCTTCAAATTTTCTTTTGCCAATATAACAAAACGGACACCTTACGTCCGACCAGATATCTACTTTCATGTTGTTGTAAATTACGCCATACCCATGTCAAACCGCCTTGCCACTTACTTAACCAACGGCAAGGTGTTCATCATCAGCGATACGGCTGTCGACACGCCAAAGGCCGATGCTGGCTTCTCGTCAGGTGTCTTCGTTCCCCATTTGGTTTGAATCAGATCTAGCTTGTTTCGGTTCTCGTACGCCACCCTGGCATTTAAAAGCAGCCAATCTACCAGGTCTGTTTTCTTTGTTTCCAGCGTGTACAGCCTTGCGTAACGCATAAAGATACCCTTAAAGCCCGGCAGGTCATTGCCGCCATCTTCGTTGTTCATTACCTGGCCCTTATACATATCTTCCCTGATATACTTGGCGATCCGCTCTGCGTCCTGCAGGTAGTTGGCCTCTCCGGTGTACTTATGCAGCATTACTGCGGCGCCTAAAAAGGTGCCCTGATTGTAAGTCGAACTCCAGGTTCCGATTTTGATGAGCCCGGTTTTTTTGTCAAGGTCGATATTATCGTTTACCTTCCCGGTTTCCTGGTTGAACAGGTAGACTTTAGACCAGCTATACAAAGCGATGGCTTTATCGTAGTAGGTTTGGTCGCCCGTAGCCTGAGCCAGGTAGCAGGAGGCCACAATGGCTGGTCCCTGTATGCAGGCATTTTTTGAAGTCTTGGTTTCAAACCAATTCAGGCCGCCACCGTACTTGTTCGTAAAGGCCCGTGCATACATTTTATCAAACTGGTCTTTACTTTTTTCCAGATATGCTTTGTTGCCTGTGTGCGCATAAGCGCGAACGCAGGCGATGGCTATCCATGCGATGTCGTCATTGAATTTATTGTACATCCAGTCGCCCGTGTGCTGTTCAATAAAGTTCAGGTACATGGCGTCGAACTTTTTCAGATATGCCTTGTCGCCTGTCACTTCATAGGCATCAAGTACAATCTCCATCATCTCCGCCCTGTCCCAAAACCCCTTGAATTTTTCTATGTTGTATTGGGTATACCAGGCATCGAATATTTTTTTGGCGATTTTAGGTGTTGGGACGGGTTTCCCACTGGCGGTACCTGTGGTTTGCGCATAGGTGGAGCCAGCGCATAAAAGCATTGCGATAAGCAGGCATCGCAGGTAAATAGATATGTTCATAAAGTTGGTAATTTGTGTGTGCCTCCTAATATCGTATTAATTGCCGTATACTCGTTGCATATTGTCGAGATTAACCGAAATACGTTTTTTACGCAACGATTAAGTGTTATCCTTTCAGCCTGCCCGCAGGATGGGTCAGGACGATCATTTGATTATTGGTTGGTATTATTACGGATAATTTTCTGCTATGATTAGAATATATTCATTAATACTGGCTTGTCTGCTGGTTAGCCAAAGTTTGGTCGCGTCTACTAAAGATCCCGTTAAGCCGAATGTGGTAAACATTGTAAATTTTATCAGGTTGCTTGAGCCTCGTGACGCTAAAATTACTCAAGACGTTTTGTACAAGACGGTGGTAGAGCAAGTGAAGATGATGAAGGCGTATAAGTTAGGTGGTACCTTCCTGCTTCAGTATGATGCGCTGATGGACAACAGATATCAGCAACTGCTTAAGTCGTTGCCCAGAGATAGTTTTGAAATCGGCGGATGGTGGGAGCTTCCGCAGCCATTGGTAGAGAAAGCCGGCTTAAAATGGCGTGGCCGCTATCCCTGGGACTGGCACGCCAACGTTGGCTTCTCTACAGGGTATACGCCGGTGGAAAGGGAAAAGCTCATAGATGTGTACATGAAGGATTTTAAAGCGGTATTTGGTTATTACCCCAAATCTGTAGGCTCTTGGTTCATAGACGCACACAGTTTAAACTACATGTACAACAAATACAAAATTGTTGCTTCGAGCAATTGTAAGGACCAGTATGGAACAGATGGCTATACCTTATGGGGCGGTTACTGGAACCAGGCTTACTATCCAAGCAAAATCAATGCTTATATGCCTGCGCAGACCGAAAATAATCAAACCCCTGTGCCGATCTTCAGAATGCTCGGCAGCGATCCGATCAGGCAATACGACACCGGGATTAGTACAACCTGGCAAGGAGTAATCACGCTGGAACCAGTTTACCCGGAGGCTGGGGGTAGTGAACAGTGGGTGAAATGGTTTTTGAAGCAGTTTGTAGAAAGCAAGTCGATGGAGTTTAACTATACACAAGCCGGGCAGGAAAATTCCTTTACCTGGGATGCGATGAAAAAGGGCTTTGAAATACAGCTTCCACTTATCGCGAAGTTGCGCGATCAGGGCAAGGTTAAAGTTGAAACTATGGAGCAATCGGGCCTGTGGTTTAGAAAGAACTATAAAGTAACTCCTGCTACCGCATTTACAGTGAGCGAAGATATTGGCGGCGGCAACCACCGTACCGCATGGTTCAACAGCCGTTTTTACCGTACCAATCTGATTTGGGAAAACAACAGTCTGCGCATCCGTGATATTCATTTGTTTGATGAGGATTTCCCCTCGCAATATACTACAGGTGTAACCACAACAAATGAATGTGCTTTTTATACGCTTCCGGTGGTAGACGGTTATTTATGGAGTAACAAGGCCGAGTTGGCAGGGATACGTTTCATTGCAAAAAGCGGTGATTCCGAGGTATTGCTTAAAGGCGCTGACCCCGTTTTCTCTGATGAGGAAAAAGGGAAACTTAAGATCTCCTGGCCCTTAACCAGTCACAAGGGTACCATTGAGCTGGTGATGGATGAAAGAAATTTTCATGTAAGTTATCATGGCAGCGACAAGCTGGAATGGCTGTTGGAACTTAAGGTTGCTGAAGGCATGAAGTTGCCTTTCACGGAAGTTACTCCTGATAAGGTTAATGCTTCGTTTGAAAATATGCGCTACAGCCTCATTTCCAGCAAGGGCAAGTTTGAAAAAGGGTCTGAGGAAAGTATATTCAGGATAGTCCCGCAAAAACAGCAGATAAGTCTGGTAATGACGAATGGCCGCTAATAATTACGCTTATTTGTTTTTCATGATATTGAACCTGTACTGGTAGTTGAACATAATGTACCGTCTGAGTATTTGCTGCTCATACATTAC
The DNA here is from genome assembly GCF_030182585.1 of Pedobacter faecalis. Classification (NCBI taxonomy): domain Bacteria; kingdom Pseudomonadati; phylum Bacteroidota; class Sphingobacteriia; order Sphingobacteriales; family Sphingobacteriaceae; genus Pedobacter; species Pedobacter faecalis. The sequence continues at coordinate 157,761 of NZ_JARXOW010000002.1, forward strand.
AGTTGAGTTTCCACTCCCAAACCTGTCTACAGAAATGTTTTGATTAAGAAGGTCATATACGGACAACTTAAATTCTCCGCGATCCCTTTTTTGCGTCAATAAGGACACCGCCAGATTTAGAATGTGGGAATCTCCTGTAAAGCCTTGTCCGATTTGAGGAGCATGACGGTAGGAATAGTTTGATTCTATAACGATCTTTTTTGGTAGCCTGAAAGTTCCTGAAGCACCCAACACTTGCGTATTGTTGGTTACATCGTTGAAGTTGTTGGTGTAGGTGGTAAATGAATGATAGTTGCGGTAAGAGAGGTTAACCAGGGCCAGAGATTTATAGTTCACGTTCAGATTCTGTGTAAAGCCAATGTTGCCGTATCGTTGCCGGGCTTCCTGGTTGTTGAGGAAAATTACCTGGTTCTCCGCATAACCACTGAGTCCGGTATTCATGGAGAACTGCCATTTCTGCGATTTCTTAAATTGCTTGTTTAGGTTAATTCCCCCGTTTATCGACGATCTGCCGTCCTTGTTTACCACAGTGGCGGTTGTGAATCCGTTCTCGTCGGTGAGCGTCTGCTGAACGAAACTATTTTCATAAAAGGTTGCGTTGGCATATCCGCTCAGTCCGAGCATTCTTGGTGTGTTGTATTTGTAGAAGTTGCCGTTCAGTCTCCGAACCCTGATTGCGCTCAATTCAGGGTTTCCGACAAATTTGTATTGTGCCGAACTTACTCTTTCCAAAGGCTGCATGTTATACAATGAGGGCAGGTCTATCCACTCTGAGTAAGAAACGGAGAAGCGATCGTAGTCGATGGTTAATGAAGGGAACCAAACCGTAAACCGTTGTCGGATATCATTCGCGGAAGCATTAAACTTGTTATTAACGTTTTGAATCTCCAAGTCGATGGCAGCCCTTATCCTAAGTTTGGGGTTAACCTGGTAGTTCAATAAAGGTTTGATGTTTTGGAAAAAGCCTGTTCGCACAAAATCATTGCTTTGGTCATCAATAAACCGGTCGTATTGTGTGGTTGAAGGGTTTAAATCATAACTTTCGACGGGTTGTGCCCAGCGGTAGTATCTGCTGTTTGTGAAAAATTCGGCTGTTAATTTTTTCGTGAGCGGCAGGTTGTACAATATGGATAGGCCCGACCATCGTGTACTGCTGCCTGATTTAACATGCCTGTCCAGCAAAAAAGGTTCGACTGTAGATGTTAATGGAGTCAGCTGACTGAAGTTGTATGCATCTGTTCCACTTCCGTCGAGCGTGAGCACATTGTTCAGCGTTAATGACCGTCCTTTTTTAAATCTTTTATAATAGTTCAGGTTGTGGGAAAAGGCATCGCTATAAGATCTGTTGTAGTTGTGCCCGTCGGTCTCGCTGATCCTGTCCACTATTGTATTAGACAGGTTCAAGAGACTCTGATAACGACTATTTCCGGGTGAGAAGTTCATGGCGGGGCGATAGCGCAATACCGTGTTTGTGTCCGGTTTCCACTCCATCAAGCCTCCTACAACATGTGAGTACGAGCTACGGCGGGATGCATCGGTCCGCCAGGAAGTGACTACAGTATTGTCGAGAAACTGCTCATTAAGCACCCTGGTTTCATTGGAGTGAATGGTGTTGCCAAAGAAATAGGCAAGGTTAAGTTTTAATCTGGTGCCATAGTCGTTGTTGACATTTAGCCCGCCCGAACGGACGGTCGTGAACCCGCCGCCCGGGCTTCCGCCGAAGTTTCCGTTATCAACCAGATCACTTCCCGACCGGTTGAAACCACCCATACTGAACAATTCGTCTCTGCTAAAACCGGTGCTGTTTAAATTGTTGGTGGCACCTAATACGCTAAACTGAAGTGTGTCGCGGAAACTGCTCAGTACACCGCTGGCCTCGTATCGGTCGCGCGTGCCGGCGCCGCCCGCAAATCTGCCGATAGTACTCTTCTTAACCGCACTTTTTAGTTTAAGGTTGATAATGTTCTGAAGGTTGATCTCGCTTATTCTTCTATCAGGATCGTTCTCGCGGTCCAGGTATACTTGTATCTTGTCTATTAACTCGGCATCCAGGTTTTTAAGTGCAACCAGTTGATTGGTGCCAAAAAACTCTTTGCCGTCAATCAATATTCTGCTGGTTCCTCGGCCGTTTACCAGGATTTCGCCGTTCTCATTTACCTGTACTCCGGGCAATAGTCGCAGCAACTCCTCCACAGCCGCGTTTGGCCGGGTCTTAAAAGCTTCTGCGTTAAATTCAATGGTGTCTTTCTTTAGCATCACCGGGGTTCGTTCACCTTTGATGACGATCTCGTCAAGGCTTCTACCGTTCAGCTTTATGATGCCGAGGTTGAGCTCGCCTGGCTTGAGCATTAGTTCACGTCTGTATGTGTTATACCCTACATACGAAACGATAAGTTTTAACGGCCTGGTAGTGGGCAGTCTTGACAATTGGAATGTTCCGTCGTCTTTGGTAACGGTGTAAGACACCAACGAGGTATCCTTTGCGTTGACAACGGCTACGGTCGATAGTCCGAGGTTTTTGTTGGTTAAGGAATCGCTTACCACACCTTTTATAGAGGTCGTGTTTTGGGCATACGAAAAGCCGCCGGCAAGGCAAAGTGAGAGCATTAAGAGGATCTTCTTCATGAAAGCGTTGATATTTGGTTGTATTCTGGGATTAAGATAAGGATTTTGAATTAAACTGGAATTAAGAAATATTATGACAATTATTTGCGAAACTGATTGGTTGCGTATATATTTGCAACCAATCAGTTTCGTATTACAAAAAATGAGAAGAGATATTTTTCAGGCCATAGCGGATCCCACCAGGAGAGCTATTCTATTGCTTCTGGCTGTACAATCCATGACACCGAACGGTCTGGCCGAACATTTTGATACAACACGGCAGGCGGTGTCTAAGCATCTCCGGGTGCTCACAGAATGTGAGATTGTAAAGCAGCAGCAACAGGGGCGGGAAATTTATTATCATTTAGAGGCTGAAAAGATGAACGAAATAGAGCAATGGCTGGAGCGGTTCAAACAACTTTGGAAAGCGCGTTTTGATCAGCTCGACGATGTGCTGGAACAACTTAAAAAGAACAGAATATAAAACCTGAAATCTTAATGATCATGAACAAAGCAATTCTTTTTGATTTTATTGTAGACAAGGAGGCAAAAAAAATTAATGTATGCCGTTCCTTTAATGCACCACTTGAGCTGGTCTGGGCGGCCTGGACCGATGCTAGCATACTGGACCTGTGGTGGGCACCTAAACCATGGAAAACGGAGACTAAGTCGATGAACTTTCGTGAAGGCGGTCGCTGGCACTATGCCATGGTTGGCCCCGAAGGTGAGCGACATTGGTGCCTGTTTGATTATGACCAGATCGAACCAGAGCGCCGCTACTCCGGCCAGGATTCTTTTTGTGATGAAAACGCAGTGCTTAGTACTGAAATGCCTCGGATGCGCTGGAATAATAAATTCGCTCCCAGTGAGGCTGAGCGTACCTTGGTAGATGTAGAAATAAGCTTCGACAAACTGGAGGATCTCGAAAAGATCATCGAGATGGGCTTTAAAGAGGGCTTCACTATGGGACTAAGTAATCTTGATGAATACCTGGATGCCCGGCTTGATCGTTCTGCCCGCTCCTGATCAACTTATAAGGCAGCGACAAGGAAACCTTGGTTCCGCTGCCTTTTACAGACGTTATTCTCATTTTACCATCCATAAGCTTCATCTTATGACTAATGGAACTTAAACCGATTCCTCCTTTTTCAGTAGTGCCTTTGTTAAGCATCCTATGCCGTTGTCCTGAACGATTAGGTCGACTGATCTTTTGTTCGTTTTCAGCGATATGCGGCAGCGTGACGCGTTGGCGTGCTTAACCACGTTGAGCATGAGTTCTTGAGCGATCCGGTAGATGGCAAGTTCTTGATACTCATCCAACCGCTGGTGCATTCCGCTGAATGAGCATGTAAATATCACGTCTTTAGAGAGGCGGACCGACATATCTAGTATGGCCGATTGCAGTCCGTTTTCTTTAAGTGTAATAGGCATGAGTCCGTGTGATATCCTGCGTGTTTCGTTGATAGCCATGGAAAGAACTTCATTGACATCTTTCTGGCGCTTTAGAAACTCATCTGGCTTAGTCTCCGCCAGTTCCTTTGTAAGTGTACTGAGGCTGATCTTTACAGCGTAGAGCAGCTGGCCTATGCCATTGTGAAGGCTTTATCGCTTCTTCTGTTCTTTTCGTTTTCCTCCATGATGCATGTGTTTTCTCATGAACAACCATTTACTGAAAGAATGGTTTTCTTCCATAATAATTTATATGTATGTACATATTTATGTTATATTTGGTTTGCTAACCAGTATACTATGAACATCACCCACCAATCGAAGGTCTTTTTTCTTTTATGTAGTTTTTTATTATGTGGCTCAATGCTGCAGGCCCAGCACACGGTATGGGCTATTGGCAAAGCCGATAACAAAGCAGATGAATTTGCCCTTGGCCCCAACCGCTACCAGCATTTTTTGGAAAGCGATTTTGGTTGGGAGGACCGTTTTTTCCTGGTAGGACATTCCCTTGCAGCGAGTGATTTTCCGTATGTACTGCCTGGTCCGCAAGACGGATGGGGAGGTACCGGTCCGACAGCCGGGCTACGGACACATCAGGCTAATATTCTGTTTGGTCTGCAAAGCGTTCCGGAGGGGGGCAACTGGAACTTAACCATTGACTTGGTTAGTTACCAGGGGAGCGGCCCACCACTGTTTAAAGTGGTGGTCAACGGCCAGCCCTTCGTGCGTCAGCTCCCTAAAAAGACCTTAGACAAGTCGGTAGAGGGCGATCTGACCAACGTAAGCGAGTACAAAATAGAAATTCCCCTGTCGCCAAAGACCCTCCGAAAGGGCGGGAACGAGATCACGATGACCACGCTAAGTGGCTCCTGGTTGTTGTTTGATCAGGTGAAGCTCACCGGCCCGACGGGCGTTAAGCTGATTAAGCCGGAGAAGCTGTTTGTACGAAATGTCAGGGCGGCCGATTATGAGATCTCGGAAGGTGGTCGGTCGTTGCAGCCCCTGCTGGTCGACTTGCAGCACTTGTCGGGTAAACCGCAAGTTACGGTTAAGCTGGATGGTAAAACCGTGTTCACCACGCAGCTCGATAGTGCCAGATATGACTTTGAGGTCGCGATGCCACAGGTTAAATCGGCCAGGGAAAGCAAGTACGAGATATGGGCTGATGGCACGATGCTGGAAAGCGGACTTGTGCGGCGGTCGCCCCAACCCATGCGTACCCCCGCCGGTTATGTTGATACAAAGATGGGTACAGCGCATTCCCGCTGGATGATAGCGCCCGGTCCATGGATGCCTTTCAGCATGGTAAAGCTTAGTCCCGATAACCAAAACTCGGGCTGGCAGGCGGGTTACGATCCAAGCTTTGAAAGTGTGGGGGTGTTTAGTCACATTCACGAATGGACGATGGCCGGTTTGGGTATGCTGCCGGTGAACGGGCCATTGAAAATTAAGACGGGTGATGAGCGTAACGGCAGCGGTGGGTATCGCTCGCAAATCGATAAAACTACAGAAGAGGCCCCGTTGGGGTATTATAAAGTGGTGCTGAGCGATTACCAAATTAAGGCAGAACTTACGGCTACCACACGCTGCGGTTTCCAGCGTTATACGTATCCCAAGGCGCTTGATTCCCGCGTGATGATCGATCTGCAGATTCCTTCGGAATATCCTTACCAGCTTAAGAATGTTACCCTGAAGAAGGTGAGCGATTACCGGATTGAGGGTGTAAGCAGGCAGTTCAATAAAAGCGTGTGGTCCGACGATGCTGGGCAGGATTACAACCTGCATTTTGTGATCGAGTTCGACCGGCCGATAAAGAGGTTTGGTACCTGGGCTAACGATGTGGTGGGCGACAAAGACATCATCAATTCCGGAGATCTGGCTGATGCGGGTGCTTTCGTTGAATTTGATACACGCAGTAATCCGGTTGTGCAGGTTCGCACTGGTATATCGATGGTAAGCATAGCTAATGCTTCAGATAACCTCGAGAAGGAGATCAGCATACCTTATGGCTGGAGCTTCGAAAAAGTAAGACAAGGGCATACCGATACCTGGGATAATCTCATGGGCCGACTTTCGATAAGCAGCAACGATAGGCGCGAAAAGATTCGTTTTTATACCAATATGTATAGGGCCCTGGCCAGTCGCAATACCTGGAGCGATCTCGACGGTAGTTGGGTAGACGCCTTCCAGAAGGTTCAGAAACTTAAAGACCCCAATGCCGTTGCGCTTGGCTGCGATGCGTTCTGGAATACGTTCTGGAACTTAAATCAGTTCTGGAACTTGGTTACGCCCGAGTGGTCGTCGAAATGGGTGAAATCACAGTTGGCCATGTATGATGCCAACGGCTGGCTGGCGAAAGGTCCGGCTGGCATGAACTATGTGCCGGTGATGGTGGCTGAACATGAGATACCATTGATTGTGGGCGCATACCAGATGGGCATTCGTGATTACGATGCCAACAAGGCCTTGCAGGCAGCGGTGAAAATGCAGACGACCCCGGCGCAGAAGGTCGGGATGGGCTATGCGGGCAATCGCGACCTGGTTTCTTATCTGGAGCATAAGTATGTGCCGTACGATAAAGGGCGGTTTTCCAATACGCTGGAGTATGCTTACGACGATTGGACCGTATCCCAACTGGCCAGGGCGGTGGGCAACAAAGAAGTTGAAGAGGAGTTTGCACTAAGAGGTAACTACTGGAAAAATGCGATAGATAAGGAGACAGGTTATGCGCGTTTGCGAAAGGCTGATGGCAGTTGGATGCCAGATTTTGATCCTTTTAAATCCGGGGCCAACGAGCACTATGTAGAGGGTAACGCCTGGCAGCTAACTTATTTTGTGCCTCAGGATGTGCCCGCACTGGCTAAGGAGATTGGCGAGAAGCGTTTTATTGACCGCCTCTCCTGGGGCTTTACGGAAAGCAACAAACTCAGGTTCAATGCGCCGGGCGACCAGTACTGGGATTACCCGGTGATACAGGGAAACCAGCAGTCGATGCATTTTGCTTTCTTGTTTAACTGGGTGAAGAAACCTTGGCTTACACAGCATTGGAGCAGGGCCATCATAGACCGATATTATGGCGATGGCCTGGCAAACGCTTATCTCGGCGATGAAGATCAGGGTCAAATGAGTGCATGGTTTATTATGGCCGCATTGGGACTCTTTCAAACCGACGGCGGTTGCAGCGTAGATCCGGTTTACGAGATCGGCAGTCCGATTTTCCCTAGGGTCACCATCGATCTCGGTGAGCAATACGGCCGCGGACGGACATTCACCATAGAAGCCCGGAACGCGTCGCGGGCCAACAAATATGTGCAAGGCGCAGTGCTCAACGGTAAGCCGCTAAATTCTTTTAAATTTCCTGCTTCGGAATTGCTGAAAGGCGGAACCCTGGTGCTTCAGATGGGCGATAAACCGAATACCGAATGGGGCTTGCACTAATCAGCTAAACATTTGTCGTATAACGCTGTTGTTATGGTAAAAAACCTACAGCTATGAAAAACATCAGATTGATACGCGACATTTTTGATCGTACATCCGAAAGCAAAACACCCGCTGTGATTGCATTGGTAGCGGGACTAGCCGTTGGTGCGGCATTAGGCGTTTTATTTGCACCCGACAGGGGCCGTGATCTAAGGAAGAAGATTGCCGGACTTACAGACCGCCTTCGGGGTGGCCAGGAAAGTGAGGAGCCAGCTGAAATGTCGCATCCAAGACAACATGTAAAGGGTGGACAAAAGAAACCGAAATCGGATATCAAGGCCCTGATTCATGAGGCGCATGAAGCGCAGGCGGGTGCAGCAGCAGATACTGGCGAATCCGAATCGTAAAATAAAAATGGCCGCATAATCGATGCGGCCATTTATTTTCACAAGAATGTTAGAACGAATAGCGTATTGTTGCGCCAAAAGTTCTCGGATCACCGAGTACACCTGCATACAGACCAGAGTTACCCGCTGCTGCCTGTAGTTGTTCGAAATAGTTGGCATCTCCGATATTTCTGCTCCAGACGAAGATGGAGAATTTATCGCCTCTGAACCCGGTACGTGCATTAACCAGGGTATAACCTTCCACATTCAGAACCCTCGACGGGGTGGGGTTTGAAGAGTATTCAGAGCGGTAGCTGATATCACTTGCTATAAACCATCTGCCTTCAGCTGTCGACAGTTTCCCTGCTGTGCTAAGTTCAAACCCGCCAGAGGTGTTCCATTTTGATATGCCGGGCAGTCTGCCGCCAGAGGCGTCCTTGAATGCCACTTGAGTGGCCACACCATTAATCAGTTCGGTATGTCCAGTTTCTTCCAGTGGAAGGGGTGCATTGCTAAACTTGTCATATTTTCCGTCCAGGTACGCAACAGCCGCATTTAAAGTCAGAAATCTTCGTAACTGATAGCTGCCGTCTACTTCAATACCTTTTACAACCACTTTTTCGGCATTCGCCAGATATCCTCTGTTTACACCAAGTTGCGGTGATTGCACGTTGGTTTGATAGTCCTTAATGTCCGACTGAAAGACGGTAGCATTCAAAATAGCGCCCTTTGCGGGCTTTGTTTTTATACCCAGCTCGTAATGTTGTACATACTCTGGTTTTACCACGGCGAGTGATAGGTCGGCATTCTGGCTACCGGTTATAGTTGGCAAGCCTCCCACATTTACACCTACAGGTTTATAGGCCGTAGAGAAGGTACCATAAATGTTCAAAGTGGTGGTCGGACGATATGATATCGTTAAGTTACCAGATAAATTTTCATTATCCGTGCTTGTACTAAAGTTCTGGTTGGTATAAACCATGGCTTTAAGAGCCAGCAATTTCGGATCGGTGGTTTGCAGACCGCCGTAAGTTACCCTGTCATAATCCACATCTTTCTTATCATAAGTGAATCGCAAGCCAGGTAAAACATGCAGGTTTTCTGCGAATTCCCAGTCAGCCTGCGCAAAAACGGCAGCACTTAGCGACTTAATGTTAGAGTTGGTCCGGATACCAAAGTTGTCCAAAAGACCAGGAGTGCTGAATAGCGGCTGATCGCCTGTTGTTCCCGTCTGCACAAATCTCCATTGGTCTTTGCCAACTTCCTCTGTCTGATTCAGGCCTTTCAAATTCTGTCCGAGTAAAAAGACGCCTACCATACCACTTATTTTTTCGTTGATGTTGCCCGCGTATCTGAACTCCTGCGAGTATTGGTCGTGGCGAGAGTTACCCTGCGATTTCGTCAGCGCCGAGAATTCTGTAAAGTCCCTGTCGTTGGTCGGGTCCCAGTTCCAGAACCTCCATGCGGTTGTGGAAGTCAGCGTTCCGTTACCAATCTTGTAATCTATATTTGCTGAGACGCCGCCTATCGATTGATTTTGCTTCCAGGGCGTATTCGTATAGATCTTCCTCGAAAACGGATCAATTTTAGGTTGTTCATAACCCAAGTCTGCAACAATCGCCGCGTACTGCCGGAAAGCACTTCTCTCCGTTGTTGTAACACCCGCTACAACAAGCGGATATCCTGCAGGGTGTTGGAAGCTCACATCACCACTAAGCAATACCTGCAGTTTTTCCGAAGGAGTGTAATACAGCTGGCTTTTCAAACCAAGGTTGTTCTGTCCGCTGTAATAGCGCTGTTCAGGAACGTTATAAATGGTACCGTCTCTTTGTGTTCCTGATAATGCCAGTTTCAGCGCCAGATCTTTTGCTATACTACCCGAAACGGAGGCCTTGGCCTGGATAAAATTATAGTTTCCGACACTGAATTCTGCTTTGGCAGTAGGTACCAGGGTCGGTTTTACGGTCGTTATATTGAAAGCCCCCGCTGTGGTGTTTTTCCCAAACAAGGTGCCTTGCGGGCCTCGTAAAACCTCTATCCGTTCAATGTCCAGAAAGTCAGTTGAAGTAGCGGCAGGTCGGGCCTGATACACGCCATCAACATAAAAGCCAACACCCGGGTCAATACCATCGTTGGTAAGACCAAATGTTGAACCTAAACCGCGAATATTTAATGTCGTATTACGGGCATTCGAGGCATACAGCTGCACGGAAGGGACCAGTTCTTTCAGTCGGTTAACGTTAAAAGCCCCGGCATTCTCTGCGGCCTGTCCTCCTATTACGCTGATCGCGATTGGCACGTCCTGTAAAACTTCGGCACGTCTTCTCGAGGTAACTACAATCTCATCAAGTTCCGCGTTGTCTACCAGGGTTAACTCGAGCGGCGTGTCCTGAAATTTCAGAACCTGAAAATCCTGCGGACTGAAACCCACGGAGCTCACCCGGATGTAAAAAGGAGGCTCGAGCGTAGTAGACAGTGCAAAAGCACCGTTATCGTCTGCGATCACGCTTGTGCGCGTACCGCGGATGGATACATTTGCACGGGGCACATTAACGCCCTTCGCGTCTTTAACAACCCCATTTATGGTCGTTTGGGCAAAAGCACTTACAGAGAGCGCGAGTGAAAGAAACAAAAGTAAATGTCTTTTCATTTTTTTAAGATTAGGTGTTACTTACAGATATTGGCAGACAGATATTTTCCTGCTGTCCAGGGCAGCAAATATATAAGTAAATTCCTAAAGTCTATAAAAAAGGTAGATTTTATAGTTTATTACCAAATACAGTCTTTTTGTATGCCGTAGGCGTCATTCCGTACCGGTTTTTAAATAAGGTAGAGAAATAGGTGGGAGAGGAGATCCCCACCAGATAGCTGATCTCCGATACAGAGTGATGCTCATTGGCCAGATAATACTTCGCCTTTTTCAGGCGCCTGTTCATCACATAGTCGGTCACCGTACAATTCAGCAGTGCTTTTACTTTACGGTACAGCTGCACTCTCGAAACGCCAACAGCCTTGGCGAGCTCGTCGACGCTCAATTGTTCGTTGGCAAGGTTTTGTTCCACCAGCCGCGCAAAATCGTTCAGGAATTTCTTATCAATATTGCTTACAGGCGCTTTCTGATTGCCAGATAGCGGAAGATCGCTGATATAATGCGCTTTCAGCACCGCACGGTTTCGCAGCAGGTTCTCCACGCTGGCGCGGAGATAATCAAAATGGAAGGGTTTGGTCAGGTAAGCGTCTGCATTGCTCTGTATGCCCGATATCTGCTGTTCCACGCTATCCTGAGCGGTGAGAAGAATAACGGGAATGTGCGAAGTCCGGACATCTGCCTTCAGCTGTTTGGTGAGCTCTCTGCCCGATATTCCCGGAATAACCACATCGGAGATGATCAGATCGGGTATTTGCTCAAACGCGATATGCAAGCCATCGGTTCCACTATTGGCTGTAAATACCTGGTAATCGTTCTCAAATTTACTGGTCAGGTATTCAAGCAGCTCTAAATTGTCTTCCACAATCAGCAGCGATTGCTCTTTAACGAGGGATATAGGCGAAGGGGCCTCTTCCGGGGCTTCGTGGTAGGGGGCCAACTGCCGGCCAGCGGATGGCTTTCTTTCCGTCTCGCTCAGGTGTGCCTCCCCCAAGGGCAGGTGTACACTGAAAACAGTTCCTTCGCCTTTCTTACTGGCAACCTTTATAGCACCCTTGTGAAGCGCCATTAGTTCTTTAGACAGACTGAGGCCAAGTCCCGAACCTCCGCCGCGGCGGGCGTCCGATTGGTAAAACCTGTTAAATATTTTGCCCTGTTCTTCTTCATCCATGCCCAGGCCGTTGTCCGACACTTCCACAACAGCTTCCCTGTCGTTGCGGTCAACCGATACATAAATGCGACCGTGATCAGCCGTAAACTTAAAGGCATTGCTCAGCAGGTTAAAAAGCACCTTGTCGAGCATATCGGTGTCAAACCATACAATATTCGGATCTGCCTTGACCAATAACCGAAGGTTTATATGGCGCTTCGCTGCGATATGTTTGAAGTGGTCGACGATCTCGCCAACAAAAACAGCGAGGCTATTGGGTGTTGCATGTAGTTTAAGTTCTTTGTGCTCTATTTTGCGGTAGTCCATCAGTTGATTAACCAATCGCAATAGCCGGTGTACGTTTTTATGGATCAAGTTCAGCTCCCTGCCGGCGGCAGTGGCCACCTTGGTATTTTTCTGCAGGTCCTCCAGCGGGGAAATGATCAGGGTAAGCGGAGTTCTGAACTCGTGTGAGATATTGGTAAAGAAGTTCAGTTTCGCTTCTGTTGCAGCTGCAGCCTTTTCCGACATCTCGATAAGCTGGTTGCGCTGGCGACGGATGGTCTGCAGCGCACGGAACGCCAGTCCACCGAATACCACAGCCAGCACGAGGGTAACCACGATCAGGTTAAGCACAAAGCGCTGGTTACGATATATTTCCTTCTGTTCAGCCATGAGCTTCTGCTGCCTTTCGATGTCTTTTTGCTGATCCCTGATGCGTGCCCATTGCAGTTGCATAAGCTGCACATTGCTACGATCTATGACTACACTTTTAAGAAGGTTTTCTTTCTGAAAGGCCTGTTTGCGCAGGATACGGAAGGCAATATCGATAGCCTCTTTACCACCCGTGGGGTAAAGCACACTTGCCGTAAGGGTCCCCGAACTTACCATATCGAGCCCGCCTCCGGCGCCCGGCAGGGCATCGACGCCGATCACTTTAATGGCGCTGTCGAGACCCAGTTGCCTGAGGGTATGTCTAGCGCTTTGTGCCATCCGGTCGTTGTGCGCAAAAACGGCATCTATATCCGCTAGTTTATCGCGCTCTGCCTGCAGTGCGCGCTTCGTATTTTCAGGAAGCCAGTCGCCATGAACCTGCGCCGCAACCCTAATGCCGGGGTAGGGACGAAAAGCTTCTTTGAGACCGCGCGACCGCTCCATGGCCGGCGAAGATCCGGGTAACCCGGTTATCTCGAGCACGTTTCCCTTAAACCGGAGCAGCCTTGCCAGATACCCTCCCGCCATTTTTCCCACTTGAAAATTCTCCGCACCAATATAGGCCGTGTATACCGACGAAGCGGTCTTACGATCTATCACGATCACCGGAATGCCCTTTTTAAAAGTTTCCTCTACAATATCGGTTAGCGGCAACGCCTCGTTTGGCGAGATGATCAGCACATCAATGCCCTTCTTCAGCATGTCTTTAACCTGTGCAATCTGCGTTGCGCTGTTGTTATCCGCATCCGCATACAGAAGCTTATGGTTTGGCTGCAGCGATAACTCCGTCTTCATCTCTTCCAGCATCGTCCTGCGCCAGAGGTCGGAGCCCACGCACTGGGAGAAACCGATCGTCCAGACCCTCTCCCTGCGCTTATCCTTACATGCCGCCACAACGAGCAGGGATATCATCATCAGGGCAACACATAAACGAGGGATAGTCATCAGCAATTATATCTGGCTTAAGGCACTAAACTAGCTAATATCCTTTTCAATTAAAAGCTGCACTTCCGGCGGCCACAACCGGGGTGTAACCATATTGAAGAAAGCAGGTAACCAGGTTTAAAAACTGATTGTTACGCCGGCTGATTCCTGATTTAAAGCATTGTAAATCAAACAATAACACTTAGTCTAATTTTTTAAAGTTTATGACCGAAAATTTCTGTTCGCTGTTTTGAAATAAGCCTAGATTGCAGCATTAACCATTTATAAACATTTATATGAAAAGTAGATCCGTTGTCGGATGGTCGGTAGTTGTAGCCCTGGGCGGCTTTTTATTCGGGTTCGATACAGCCGTTATTTCAGGCGCCGAGAAATCCATTCAGCAATACTGGAAACTTAGCGTATTTCAACACGGGCTTACCATTTCTATAGCCTTAATCGGAACGGTGATCGGAGCCATGCTCGGATCAAGGCCGTCCGACCGGTTCGGGCGAAAGAATACATTATACTTTGTCGCCATCGCCTATTTGCTTTCTTCATTGGGAACCGCGCTGGCGGAAGACTGGTGGGTGTTTTTGGTATTCAGATTCCTTGGCGGTTTGGGTGTTGGCGCCTCCTCTGTAACGGCGCCAATCTATATTTCCGAAATTTCGCCTGCCGAGAGCCGCGGACGTCTTGTTGGATTGTTCCAGTTCAATGTAGTGCTTGGCATCCTGATCTCGTACCTTTCCAATTACCTGCTCAGTCAAACCGGCGAACACTCCTGGCGCTGGATGCTTGGCGTACAGGCGGTGCCCTCAGTTATTTTTCTTGTCCTGATGCGCTTTATCCCCGAGAGCCCCCGCTGGCTTATCCTTAAAAAGCAAGCCTATGAAAGGGCTTCCAAAACACTTCGAACGATCAATCCGCTCAACTGGGAGCAGGAACTGAATAACATTAAACAGTCACACAACGAGCTCAGTGACAAGAAAGACAGTGAGCGTCTTTTCTCCGGTCGTTATACCAGACCTATCACGTTCGCTGTCATCTTTGCTTTTTTTAACCAGGTGTCGGGCATCAATGCCATCATTTACTATGCGCCGCGAATCTTTGAAATGGCAGGCTTGGGCGCACATTCTTCGCTGCTGTCTACCCTCGGCATCGGTCTGGTCAATTTCACCTTCACATTGCTGGCGCTCAATTTCATCGATAAGGTAGGGCGCCGCATGCTTATGCTCATTGGTTCCGCCGGACTCATCATCTCACTTTTCCTGGTCGCCTATACCTTCTATGTTCAGGCATTTTCCGGCATAGCGATTCCCATTTTTATCATGCTGTTCATAGCCTTTTTTGCCTTTTCGCAGGGTGCGGTCATTTGGGTATTTATTTCAGAGATCTTTCCAAACCAGGTGCGGGCCAAAGGACAAACGCTCGGTAGCTCCACCCACTGGGTCATGGCAGCCTTGATTGCCTTTAGTTTCCCTTATTTTGCGGAAATACTGGGCGGAGCCGTTACCTTTTCATTTTTCGGTGTTATGATGGTCCTGCAACTTATTTTTGTATGGCGCTTTATGCCCGAAACCAAGGGTAAGTCGTTGGAGCAAGTCGAAAAAAGCATTATTTTACACTGAGAATGAAAGAACAGGAAAAACAAACAGACCGGCACACAGCCATATGTTTCGGCGAAGTGCTGTGGGACGTGCTTCCCGACGGACCCCAGCCCGGCGGGGCTCCGCTCAATGTAGCTTATCACCTTACCAGGCTTGGTATGCCCGCTAAAGTGGTCAGCAAGATAGGGCAGGACGACAATGGCCTTAAACTGGAGGCCCTCATGAGCAACTGGGAGATAGGCACCGGTCTGCTCCAGCGCGATGAAACACACCCAACCAGCCAGGTACTCGCCAGAATGAACAACGGCAATGAAGTGACCTATGAAATCGTATTTCCGGTGGCATGGGACTTTATCTCTGGTACCAGGCAATTGACTGATGCAATGGCTGAGACCGGCTACTTTGTATACGGCAGTCTTGCCTCAAGGCACGATGCAACGCGTCAGACACTGCTTGAACTGCTTGAGGTTCATCAGTCGGTACACGTTTTCGATGTAAACCTGCGTCCACCTTTCGTTAGCCGTTCGCTGCTTCAGTCGCTCCTGCTCAAGGCCGATATCGTCAAATTCAATGAAGCGGAACTTGATATCATGCAAACGATGTTCGGCGGCAGTTATTCAGGTGAATACAGCAAGGTAGCTTTTATTTCCGAAGCTTTTAATGTGCCTGAAGTGATCGTGACCAAGGGTGAATTCGGCGCGTCATATTATAAAGAAGGGCATGCATTCCACATGGCTAGTCAGGAGGTGAAGGTTGCAGATACCATAGGCAGTGGCGACTCCTTTCTGGCTGCATTCCTTTCTGGTCATTCGAAAAAGACCCAGCCTTCGCAGCTTTTACGCAATGCCGTTGCCATGGGCAGTTTCATCGCAACCCGAAAGGGTGGCTGCCCTGACTATACCATTTCTGAGTACCAGTCCTTTAGCGAATCTCTAACCACAATATAATATCTCAATCACATGAAACACTTAATGAAGCATTTACTAGCTTTAATGCTATGCAGTGCGGCGACCTACGCTGCAGCGGCCGATATCAGCATTAAAATTACCAAACGTTACCTCAACCTCCCCGTATCGCAGAAGGAAAAGCGGTCGGTGATGACCTATATCATCAACGGAAAAGAAGAGCAACGCTTCGTGATCCGCCTTTCTGCTAACCCGGAATACTGGGTATTCTCAGACATGAGCGCTTACAAAGGCAAAACCCTCAAGATCAGTTTTGAAGGCGATGCCACTGCTTTGAGTAAGATATATCAGGACGATCAGATCAACGGACAGGACTCTTTGTACAAGGAAAAGAAGCGTCCGCAATATCACTTTTCTACCCGCAGGGGCTGGATAAACGATCCTAACGGTATGGTGTTTTACGAGGGCGAATATCATTTGTACTATCAGCACAACCCTTTTGAAAGGGAATGGGAAAATATGTCCTGGGGCCACGCCGTAAGCAAAGACCTCGTACACTGGGAAGAGCTGCCGGTGGCCCTGCACCCCGACAAGATAGGAACCATGTTTTCGGGTTCTGCAGTGATCGATTACGACAATACCTCCGGTTTTGGTAAACCGGGTAAGCCCGCAATGGTAGTGTTTTACACGGCCGATAACCCCGACCGGCAGGTACAATGCGTGGCCTACAGTCTGGATAAAGGCCGGACGTTTACCAAATACAATGGCGGTAAACCGGTTATAGACTCCAAGGAGAAGTGGAACAGTAAAGATACGCGAGATCCAAGAGTGTTCTGGCACAAGCCCTCAAAACATTGGGTGATGGTACTCAACGAACGTGACGGGCATTCTATTTATACCTCGGCAAACCTGAAGGACTGGACTTTTGAAAGCCACATTACCGGGTTCTGGGAGTGTCCCGACCTGTTTGAACTGCCGGTCGACGGCGATCAGAACAACCGCAAATGGGTGATGTATGGCGCTTCAAATACCTATATGATCGGCTCGTTTGATGGCAAAGTATTTAAGCCCGAGGGCGGGAAATATTATTTTTCATCCGGATCTATTTACGCTGCACAAACCTTTAACAACATTCCAGAATCAGACGGTCGCCGCATCCAGATAGGCTGGGGCCGCGTTCCACAAGCAGGTATGCCCTTCAACAACATGATGTTGCTGCCAACAGAATTGACCCTTCGCAAAACCAAAGACGGCCTGAGGCTTTACAGCCTGCCGGTAAAGGAGGTGGAACAATTGTGTACGCCGGTAAAGAAATGGTCTGGACTAAGCTCCGCTGAAGCCAACGATAAAATGAAGGAATTTTACGATGCTGATAAGCTCCGTATAAAAACAACCATAAAGCTTTCGCACGCCACCGAGGCGGGCTTCAATCTATTCGCGCAACGCATGGTGGGCTACGACATGAATTTCAATATGCTCAACGGCATGTTCTATTCACCACAGGACCCGACCAGTATGGAGCTTACGGCAGATATTTATATCGATCGCAGTTCCATTGAAGTATTTATTGATGGCGGAGCATACTCCTATTCCATGGAGCGCAAGCCCGACCGCAATAACCGGGAGGGTTTCCATTTCTGGGGAAACAATATTGAGGTGAAAAACCTTGAGGTATTTACCGTTAAATCCATATGGGAGTAACTAATACCGGGACAGTTGCGAACAAATACCTGTACACACTCGGGGACTACGTGATTTCACACTAAGCGAAAACATGACGGGTGTATTACCGTTTTTTCTGTAAACATCCCTATCATGAACAATCCGACATTGAACCACGACATTTGCGACTGCCGGCACTCCCTGGAAGGGTATGCCACTTCGCTCACCAACGACTATGATGATGCCAACGATCTTGTACAGGACACCCTGATTAAAGCCATACGCTGCAGTCACCTGTACAAGGAAGGAACCAATCTGAAAGGCTGGCTTTTCACCATTATGAAAAACACGTTTATCAACAATTACCGACGCTCGGTAAAGAAAAAATCAGTGGTCGAAACCACCGATGAGCTTACCTCATACCAGTTGGCCAGCAGCGCTGCAACCAACTTGTGCGACAGGAAGTTCACCAGTGAAGATATAAATAAAGCTTTCGGAAAAGTTGCACCTGAGTACGCAATTCCTTTTCTTCGTTATTTTGAAGGGTATAAATACCACGAAATAGCTGACGAACTGGGTATACCCCTTGGAACAGTGAAAACACGTATCCATGTGGCCCGTCATATCCTGAAAAAGCAGCTGAAGATTTATGAAGTAAATTATTATAAAACAGCGTAGAGATTGGAACTGATTTCTGTATTCGAAATTATACTGCGTTTGGTTGTGGCGATGATACTTGGCGCCGCAGTAGGTTTTGAAAGAGAGCGAAACGAATGGGCCGCCGGTTTGCGCACCCATACTTTAGTGTCGGTAGGTTCGGCCCTGGCTATGATTGTATCCACGTATGGCTACAGCGACGTGCTGGGCGTGGAAGGTTTCGATGTAGATCCTTCCCGCGTGGCGGCTCAGGTCATCAGCGGCGTCGGTTTTCTTGGCGCCGGAACTATTCTTTTCCTGAAGCAGGAAGTGGTGAAAGGACTAACCACTGCTGCTGCACTCTGGAGCATTGCGGCTGTAGGGCTGGCCTGCGGTGGGGGTATGTATGTGGCGGCCATAGCCGCTACCTTTCTGATGCTGTTTGTGCTGGCCGGTGTGAAGTGGCTCGAAAGACGTTTCCTTAACCGCGAACCCGTGCGCACAATGTCGGTAAAGATCTCTGCCGAATCAGAATTGTCCGTCATGGATATTGAAACTATTCTGGCCCGTTACAATATCGAAGTCAGGAAGATCGCCATTAAAGCCTCGGCCAACGGGGGCAGGGAAATTGTCGTTGTTTTCAGCAAGTTTAACAGCAGAAACACCCTGATGAAGATGATGAATGAAGTATACCGAATGGCCGGAGTAGATGAGGTGGATCTGTAAAACTATACTGTTATAAGACAGTAACTTCACCTAAATACTGACTCGTGCTCTGGTTACTCTGATCACTGGTTACAAAAGCAATATAAACCTGGAATTTCCTGCCGGAATATCGTCCCTCCAGGTCAACCTCGTAACGCCCCTTAGCACGAAAAGCCGCACCGGTGTCTGTCAGTGCTTCGCCAGCCTCCGTATCGTAAAGCACAAACATCATCTTCTCACCGTTGATGTAATCTCCACCGCTCCAGGTGAGCAAAATCTTGCCGGGCTCCTGTACTACCGCCGCTGCTTCGGTTGATGGCTCCAGATGCCCGTAGCTAACAAAAGCTGCAGAAGGATCGATAAAATAGTCGGGATAGGCGCCGGCGATAGCTCTGGAACTGTTATAAGATTTAGCTGCGCTAAACCCTTCGAACTTGGGAGCATAATTTTTAAATCCTACGCGCAGAAACAACTTTAGCGGTCGCAACCAATACTGAAGCACTGTAAACGCCTGCTGGTTTGCCAGCTCCTTTTCCGAAAATTCCCTATGCTCATTTACCCGGGGCAAGGAGCGGATGATACCTTCACCGTTTAGTATATAACCAACGGCGGTACCAAGTTTGCCAATGAAAGGGCCCATGTAGCCCTGTTTTAATCTAGCCATAAAGGTTTTATTTGGTATTACCAATTTAAGAAAATGAAAGGAAAGAATCAAACTAATTCAGATGAATTTAATACGAATCTAAAAGGAAGTTTATAGGGAATTTGCCCCTATGATCTCCCTATAAACCCCCTATTAAGTGGGTGTTTGATTCCTACTAAAGATCTTGTTCAAACCTTGCATAGCCATTAATCGATTTTTTTGAAAGAGCCAAGTATCACCGCCATCTTGTTGAGGAAATCGCAACAAAAACGTTGCAGGCAATTGGGCATTTTATTTTCGGAATAGTGGATTTTACTTTGCATCTTTGTTGCATTAGCATTAGTATTCATGAAAAGACTTCTTTTTGTCGTTGCGCTGCTCAGCGCAGCAGTTTCAGTAGTTGCGCAGGACAATCCGCTTTGGCTGCGCTATCCCGCAATTTCGCCCGATGGCAGCCAGATTGCATTCGGTTATAAAGGCGATATCTACCTGGTTAGCAGTGGTGGTGGACAAGCCGTGCCGCTGACCTTGAACGAGGCGCACGATATGATGCCGGTGTGGAGTCGCGATGGGAAGACCCTGGCTTTTGCGAGCAACCGCTACGGCAACTTTGATGTTTATACGGTGCCTGTTACGGGTGGAAGTCCCCAACGTTTGACATTCCACAGCAGTAATGACTACCCCTACGATTTTACCGCCGATGGCAAGAGTGTCGTGTTTGGCAGTTCCCGAAACGGCAACGCCGAAAGCGCACGCTTTCATAGTCCGCGCGTATTCCAGAACCTGTATTCGGTTAAGCTAGGCGGTGGCCGCCCGGTGCTGATCAGCGCCGCCGGTATGGAGTATGCACGGTTTAACCGCGATGGCAGTAAGCTTGTTTTTGAAGATAAAAAGGGATTTGAAGATGCCTGGCGCAAACATCATACCTCATCGGTAACCCGCGATATCTGGGTCATGGATGTCAAGGCGAATACCTATAAGCAGGTGTCGACCTTTGAGGGGGAAGACCGTAACCCGGTTTTTAGTGCCGACGACAGCATGATCTATTTTTTAAGTGAAAAGAACGGTAACCAGAATATATACAGTACACCGGCATCGGGGGCTGCAAGTTACACTCAGCTCACTCAGTTTAAAGATAACCCGGTAAGGCACCTGACCCGCGCTTCGGACAATACGCTTTGTTTCTCACAAAACGGCGAGATCTATCTTTTGAAAAACGGTCAGACAGCGAAAGTCCAGATCAGGATCTTGAACGACGGTCGCGATAATCTGGTTAAAACGATGCCGGTAAATGGCGACATTACGGAGTTCGCCTTGAGCCCCAATGGAAAGGAGATTGCTTTTGTAACCCGGGGCGAGGTGTTTGTGACGAGCGTAGAGAACGGTCAGACCAAGCAGATCACGAAAACGCCGCAGCAGGAGCGCATGGTAACCTGGGCGCCTGATGGCAAGGCTATTATTTACTCGACCGAGCGAAATAAAAGCTGGGACGTATACCGCAGTGTAATTGTGCAGAAAGACGAACCTTATTTCTATGCGGCTACGGTAATCCGCGACGAACCGCTTATTGAGGGTGTAACGGAGCAGTATCAGCCGGAGATTTCACCCGATGGTAAGGAGATTGCCTATGTGGAGAACAGAAATGTGCTGCGGGTATTCAACATCAAATCTAAGAGCAGTCGCACGCTGCTTCCTGCAGGGCATAATTATTCGTATAGTGACGGCGACTGGAGTTTCCAGTGGAGCCCGGATGGTAAGTATATTCTGACCGACGATGAGAACGGCTATATGTCGAGAAGTAATATTGCGATAATTAAGGCCGACGGATCGGGTGAAAGGTTATATCCGGTCAACAGCGGATTTGGTGAGGCTATGGGCAAGTGGGCGCTGAATGGCAAGATGATGACCTGGGCGAGCAGTCGCTACGGGCGGAAGTCGCTCGCCATACAGGGCAACCGCGAGATGGATATATTTGGCGTGTTCTTCGATCAGGCGGCTTACGATCAGGCCAACATGACCAAGGCAGATTATGAGCTTTTTAAAGAGCGTCAGCAAAGGGAGCGCATAGCGCCGAAGGATAGTCTCCCGGCCAAGTCGAAAGCCAAAAAGACGGACACCGCCAAAAAAGGTTTTGTGCCCGACTTCAACAACCTGGAGAATCGCCGGGTTAAGCTTACCATAAACAGCAGTTCGCTTGGTGGCTATGTACTGAACGCAGATGCAAGCAAACTTTATTATTTGTCGGCCTTTGAAAGCGGTTACGACCTTTGGGTTACGGATACGCGAAGCAGGGAGACAAAGATTCTGGCCAAACTATCGGGCTCGCCCAGCGGAATTGAGATGAGTAAGGATGGCAAGAGCTTGTTTGTGGCCAACAGAGGTAAGCTGGTGAAGGTGGAGAGTGAGAGTGGCCGGGTAACGCCAATTGGTATCAATGGCGATGTGGCGCTGGACGCTGCTGCTGAGCGAAGCTATATTTTTGAACATGCATGGCGGCAAACCAAGGCGAAGTTTTACGATCCTAAACTCCACGGGGTTGATTGGGATATGTATTACACCACATACGCCAGGTTTTTACCGCACATCAGTAATAACTTCGACTTCCAGGAGTTTTTGAGTGAGCTGCTGGGTGAACTGAACGCTTCACACACCGGTGGTCGTTTCTCGCCGGCTATCCCGAACGCCGATGAGACTGCCGCTCTGGGACTGCTTTACGACGAGACCTCAACCAGCGATGGTTTAAAGATCACAGAGGTTATTGCGGGTGGACCGCTAGCCACCAATACAAGCAAGGTGAAAGCGGGGCATGTTCTTGAGGCTATAGACCAGACTACTTTATCAACTGATCTGGACTGGGCTAAATTGCTGAACAATAAAAAAGGCCAGAACGTACTGCTAAGTTTCTATGACCCGGCCAGCAAGCAGCGGTGGACGGAACGCATCAGACCAATCGGTATTGCCGATGAAAACAGCCTGATGTATAAGCGCTGGGTAGCCCGGATGGAGAAAATGGTGGACAAGTTAAGCGGCGGCAAGGTGGGCTACGTGCATGTAGAGGGAATGAATGATGCCAGTTTCAGGGAAGTTTTTGATGTGGTAATGGGCAAAAATATAGAAAAAGAAGCGCTGATTGTCGACACCCGCTTTAACGGCGGAGGCTGGCTGCACGATGATCTCAATACGTTCTTGTCGGGCAAAAAATACCTGGAGTTTGCGCCGCAGGGCAACAGGCTTAAAGGCGGCGAACCTAATGTGCGCTGGACCAAACCGAGTTGTGTGGTGATGAACGAGGCGAATTACAGTGACGCTTTTATTTTCCCTTACATCTATAAGCAGAATGGCATCGGTAAGCTGATCGGGATGCCGGTAGCGGGTACTGGCACAGCCGTTTGGTGGGAGCGCCAGATTGATCCGACGCTTATTTTCGGAATCCCGATGATCGGTACCATCGGCAAGGAAGGCCGTACGACGGAAAACCTGCAGGTTGAGCCCGATATCCGCGTGCCGGTAAGCTACGAAGATTATCTTCGCGGAAAGGATACACAGATTGAGGTTGCTGTAAAAGAAATGCTGAACGCTGCTTCCCGATAGGGAGGCAGCATTTATACGAAGCTGGCGAGCGACTTATCTATGATCGCCAGTGCTTCGTTGATCTGTTCGGTACTGATCACCAGTGGCGGGGCCAGCCTGATCTTGTTGCCATGGGTAGGTTTGGCCAGAAGGCCGTTCGCTGCAAACTCGAGGCATATATTCCAGGCCAGGTCTGAGTGCTCATCACTATCGATAACAATAGCGTTGAGCAGTCCCTTGCCGCGGATCTGTCTGATAAGTCGATTTCGCCCGGCTATTTCCTGAAGTCCGGCACGGAACCGGTTTCCAAGTATCTCTGCATTTTCAGCCAGCTTTTCATCTAATACGACCTGCAGCGCTTCTTTAGCCACTGCGCATGCAAGTGGATTGCCGCCATATGTAGAGCCATGCTCGCCTGGCTTAATGGTCAGCATCACTTCATCATCAGCCAGAACGGCCGAAACAGGTAATACACCGCCCGAAATGGCTTTTCCGAGGATGAGTACGTCAGGCCTGGGGGTATCGCTGCTGTGAATATCATAAGATGCCAGCATATTGCCGGTCCGTGCAATGCCGGTTTGTATCTCGTCGGCTACGTACAGCACATTGTATTTTCTGCACAGATCGTGCACAGTCCTCAGGTAGTCTGACTCAGGTACCACAACGCCGGCCTCGCCCTGTATGGGTTCTACAATGAAGGCGGCTATATTTTTATCGGACTTAAGTAATGATTCCAATGCCCCTGCATCGTTATAAGGCACTTGGACAATCCCTTCTACAAATGGGCCAAAATCTTTTCGTGCATCCGGATCGCTGGATGCCGAAACGACGCTGATGGTACGCCCGTGAAAGTTATCTTTTGCAAAAACAATTTTGGCCTGGTTTGCCGCTATGCCTTTTACAAGGTAGGCCCATTTGCGGCATAACTTCATGGCGCTCTCTACGGCTTCTACTCCTGAATTCATAATGAGCACCTTCTGGTAGCCAAAAAGTTTGCTCATGTATTGCTCCAGATCGCCCAGTTTATCGTTGTAAAAGGCGCGTGACGTTAATGTTAGCCGCTGCGCCTGCGTGGTAAGCGCTGCAATAATACGCGGGTGGCAATGCCCCTGGTTTACCGCGGAATAAGCCGACAGGAAATCAAAATATCTTTTTCCGTCTACATCCCACAGAAATGGTCCGCTGCCACGCTCGAGCACCACCGGTAAGGGGTGATAATTATGTGCGCCGTATTCTTCTTCGAGGTGGATGAACTTTTCACTTTTTGGGGACTGCAGACTGGTGTTCATAAGCAATAGTTTTTAGCAAACTTAACATTTTATCAGCTACAGCACCAAGTTGCCCGTGGTATTACTGTATCATCTGCGTTTTTTCCAGGGGCCTGTTATCGCTAAAGTGAGCCCCGGATTCTGGATGTTAATAAAGAACGTGTTCCCGTTTGGCGAAAACACCGGTCCTGCAAATTCAGAATTGCGGTAGCCTATATTTTTTGCGATAACATAGGTCTTGCCTTCTGGCGTAATACCGATTACCCGCGCATCTTTTTTGTCTTCACAGATAATGACGTCGCCCCAAGGCGCAATGGTTAAGTTATCACAATTCTCGAAGGTCTCAATGTTATCGGATTCAATAAAAAGCTCGAGCCTGCCCGGACTATTTTTCTCTTCCGGCTTACCTTCAAATTTGCTTGGAACGTATTTGAAGATTTGTCCGTGCTTATTGTGCCCTCCGTCTGTACACGCGAAGAATAATTCGCCGTTACCAAACCATATACCTTCACCGCGTGAAAATCTTGCCGCACCCATTTTAAATCCGCGTAACCTGAGGTCTCCATCGGGCGCCTCAACGTCGTCCAGGTCGATCCATTCCACCTCAAAGGATTTTTTTTGCGGAAATTTATCGGTGGTAAGCGATTTATAATTGCGTGTGTCGGCACTTTTCCATTCTTTGATGGACAAGCACTGCAATTTTCCGCCGTTGTGCAGTTTGCCATAAGCGTTGGGGAGGTAGCGATAGAACAAACTAT
This sequence comes from Pedobacter faecalis, assembly GCF_030182585.1. NCBI lineage: Bacteria > Pseudomonadati > Bacteroidota > Sphingobacteriia > Sphingobacteriales > Sphingobacteriaceae > Pedobacter > Pedobacter faecalis. The sequence continues at coordinate 182,809 of NZ_JARXOW010000002.1, forward strand.
CTCCTTCATCTTCTGTCTGGTATACGATTCCTGTGCCCGGCTGAACCGCTACTGCTTCATGCGTAAAGCGACCCATCGCTTTGATAGGTTCAGGGCTTGTAATTCCGATCCGGTCGGTAGCCGGAACCTCAAAATTGAAGCCGTGCTCCTTTTCAAGGCCAAGTCCCTCATTTTTTGGGGTTAAACTGCTCTCTTCGCAGGTAATCCAGGATTTCCAGGGCGTAATGCCTCCGGCACAGTTTCTGACCGTACCTACAAGACTGAGGTACTGACTTTCTACGGTCTGCGTTTTTTCGTTGTAAATTAACGTAGTGGTTCCGCCAACACAAGTTTTATCGCCGCCTGCGAAGTCATATATTTTGTTTTTATCAATTTTATGAATGAGTTCATTGTCCTTTCCGAACGGTCCTAGTATATCAGCGCCCGGACTGTTTTCGTGGTTTCTGATCAGAATGGTTTTGCCGTTGGTATGAGAAAAAGATCCCATACCGTCGTACATGCCTGGCATGAGCAATCCATCGTTCATGAGGTCTCCTTTGCGCGAGATAACTTTGGCGGTGAAACCCTTAGGAAGACTTAGAATGTCGCCCTCGCGATGAAAAAGCGGGCCAAAGCCTGCGCCCGGATCGGCGTCTAAAAGATACATTGCTGCCTTAGCCGCATAATTGTTTAATCCTGTAAAACCGAGGCTGACCAGGGCAGTATTTTTTAAAAAGCTTCTTCTTGAACTCATAACTGTTTGTAAATATTCTATGCAAAGTTAATTGAAGTGTATTAAGTTAATGTTAAAATGGACTTCCGCTTCCAGGTCCTGTCAGGACGGTTCATGATGCAGATCTAAAAAATAATACAGATACTCGTATATCAGATGTAACCAATATAAACAGCATTCAAATGAAATTTCTTTTTTTACTATTATCTTTTTTTTCCAGTGTTAGTGTTTTCGGACAAAAGCTTTGTGTTTATGATCTAAGGGTGGAACATTTAGAAAACCCTTTGTCGGTAGACGCAGCCAAACCCAGACTCGGATGGAAGATTTCGTCGTCCCTGAAAAATACCTTGCAGACCGGCTATGAAATCCGGGTTGGAACTGACGAAAAAGGAATCAGGTCGGGTAAGCAGCTGGTCTGGAATGCTTCGGTAAAGTCAGATCAGTCGGTGTTGGTGCCTTATGGAGGCACGCCCCTGAAGTCGAAACAGCGTTATTACTGGCAGGTTCGCGTAAAGGATAATCACGGTAATACCTCGTCATGGAGCAAAGTGCAGTATTGGCAAACTGGTTTGCAGGCGGGCGACTGGACCGCGAAGTGGATAGCTGTACCGGAAAAGGATACTTCCTCGAGAAGTCCGCTTATGAGAAAAACATTCGATCTGAAGAAGCGTGTGAAGTCGGCCACCGTGTATGTGACGGCCAAGGGGCTTTATGAAGCATACATCAATGGTCGCAGGGTGGGCGACAGTTACCTTACGCCTGGTTGGACGAGTTATAAAAACCATTTGCAATATCAGGTTTATGACGTAACCGGATTATTGCTGTCGGGCGCCAACGCCATCGGCGTCACCCTGGGCGATGGCTGGTACAAAGGCCGGATCGGCTTTAACCATCAACGTCGCTTTTATGGAGATACCAGAGCACTGCTTATGCAGCTCGAGGTAGCGTATACCGACGGAACGAAAGAGGTTGTAAATACAGATGAAAGCTGGCTTTCGTCTTATGGTCCGATTGTGGCTTCTGATGTTTACGATGGCGAAGTTTACGACGCACGGCAGGAGAAGACAGGCTGGAGAACGGTCTCTTACACTGCAGATGCAAGTTGGAAACCCGTTCGGATTATAGAAAAGGGTACTGAGCAACTGGTCGGGATGAGTGGGCCGACCGTGAAAAAGCATGAGGTTTTTAAAGCGTTAAAGGTTTTTAAAACCCCTGCGGGAGAAACGGTGGCCGATTTCGGTCAGAACCTGGTGGGTTGGGTAGTTTTAAAAGCAAAAGGTCCCGCCGGTACCAAGATTACCCTAAGTCATGCTGAGGTGCTGGACAAGTCCGGGAATTTTTACACCACCAACCTGCGCTCGGCCAAAGCGCAGAACACGTATATTTTGAAAGGTGATGCTGAGCAATCGTTCGAACCGCATTTTACATTCCAGGGCTTCAGGTATGTGAAGATAGAAGGTTACCCGGGTGACGTATCACCGGAGCAACTCACCGCAGTTGCCGTGTACTCGGCAATGGAAACCACCGGTAAGTTAAGCACTTCAAATGCACTGCTTAACCAGTTGCAGCATAATATCCAGTGGGGGCAGAAGGGGAACTTTGTGGATGTTCCGACCGATTGTCCGCAGAGAGACGAGCGTTTGGGCTGGACTGGTGATGCGCAGGCTTTTGCAAATACTGCTGCTTATAACATGGATGTAGCTGGGTTTTTTACCAAATGGCTGAAAGACCTTAAAGCCGATCAGCATAAAAACGGTAATGTCCCTTTTGTTATTCCTGATGTGATGAACCAAAATGATGCAGGTGCTACAGGATGGGCCGACGCGAGTACAATCATTCCATGGTCGATGTATCAGGCTTATGGCGATAAAGGTATTTTGGAAGCGCAGTTTGACAGTATGAAGGCTTGGGTCGACTTTATGACATCCCGGTCGAAGGACAACCTCTGGAATACCGGATTTCACTTTGGCGACTGGCTTTTTTATCGCCCCGACGATGATAATGACGGTCGCGCTGCGGTGACAGACAAGTATATGATTGCACAATGTTTTTACGCAAACTCTGTTCAGATTCTTATTAACGCGGCAAAGGTGTTAGGTAAGCCGGATATAGAGGGCAAGTATGAGGATCTGCTTAAAAAAATTAAAACGGCCTACGTACAAGAGTATATGACCCCGGGTGGGCGATTGATTTCGTCTACCCAGACAGCTTATGTGCTTGCGCTGCAGTTTGATATGTTGCCCGAGTCGTTGCGTGCGCAGGCGGCCGACCGCCTGGTGCAGAATGTACGGAGTTATGGCAATCACCTGACCACGGGCTTTTTGGGTACACCTTATCTATGTCATGTGTTGTCGCGTTTCGGACATACGAATGTTGCTTACGACCTGCTGATGCAGGAAAGTTATCCTTCCTGGTTGTATCCGGTAAAGATGGGCGCAACAACCATTTGGGAGCGCTGGGATGGTATAAAGCCTGATGGTAGTTTCCAGACACCTAATATGAATTCGTATAACCACTATGCCTATGGTGCGATAGGCGATTGGATGTATAGAAATATGGCGGGTATCAATCAAAGTAGCCCGGGTTACAAGGAAATTGTGATTCAGCCTGTGCCGGGAGGCAAGCTGAGTAGTGTTTCGGCCGAGCTAAGCACGCCTTATGGTCCGGTCGCTTCTGCCTGGAAAATTGAGGATGGCCTGTTTAAACTTAGGGTGGAGGTACCTGCCAATACGAAGGCAACGGTTATTTTACCGGCGCCAATCCTGAAATCGGGAGCTGAAACCGGCACCACGACGACCGTAGGATCAGGTGTTTATGAGTTTGAGTGCAGACTGAATAAATAATTTTTAAATAAAGTCTACCGGTTTACTAGATTATTTTTATATTTGTCGCATAGTCATGTGGCCGAGAGGTTAGGCAGAGGTCTCATAACCTTTAATGGCGGTTCGAGTCCGTCCATGACGACAAGGCAAATAATATAATTGCCTATCCCGGACGTCTGTCGGAAGACTTGTCCAAACTCGTTTATATTTGGTTTGAAAAGGGCTGTATCTGGAGTGATCAGCCCTTTTTCTTTTGGTATATTTGCTTAAGAATTTATAAGACTATGATTGGACTTGCTTCGGGTGTTTGTAAGCGTTTGATGCTGACGGCTGCGCTCTTATTTGCTTTTGCCTTCGGTGTTCAGGCTCAGCAAAAGTTGGTAAGGCTTAAAACGACGAAAGGGGATATCGTACTGATGTTGTACGATAAGACGCCGCGACATCGGGACATGTTTCTACGGGAGATCAGCACGGGGACTTATCGCAGCGCAGCATTTAATAGGGTAATCAAAGATTTTGTGAGCCAGGCAGGCGAGTTGGACGATAGTATTTTGACCCGCGAGCAGAAGCATCCTGAGCTCGGCCGCAAAAGATTACCCGCAGAATTCGTCGATTCGTATATTCATAAAGCGGGTGCTTTGGGTGCGGGTCGCGACGACAATCCGGAGAAAGCTTCATATTTTAATCAGATCTATCTGGTGGCAGGGAAAAAGTTTACAGATCTGCAGCTGGACGAGTTGGAGAAGAAGACAGGCAGGCGGCTGTCAGCTGCTGCCAGGGAAATATATAAAACGAGGGGCGGCACGCCTCATCTAGACGGCGGGTATACGGTGTTTGGGGAGGTTGTTTCGGGTATGGATGTGGCCAGTCTGATCAATGGTGTACAAACCGATACCAGCGATGTCCCTTTAGTACCGGTGATATTTAAGGCGGAGGTTCTGTCAAAGGCCGAGGCCAATCGGTTGAAAAGGCGTCTGGCTACTCCAATAACGCACAAATAGGTATTCCCGATTAATTCGTATATTTGCCCCCTCGTAAAATTTAAAATATAATTCCGATGTTGAATATTGTTCTATTTGGTCCTCCGGGTGCAGGCAAAGGCACTCAGTCTGAAAAATTAATCGACAAGTACCAATTGGTTCACATCTCGACCGGTGATTTGTTCAGGGCGCATATAAAAAATCAAACGGCGTTGGGGCAGCGTGTTAGTGCCTTAATTGCCGAAGGTCAGCTGGTGCCCGATGAGATCACTATTGCGATGCTGGAGGAAGAAGTAGATAAGAATCCGGGGGCTAAAGGCTTCATTTTTGACGGCTTTCCGCGCACTGTGCCACAGGCAAAGGCATTAGATGATTTTCTTGTAAGTAAAGGTACTGAGATCGCGGGGGTTATTGCCCTTGATGTTGATCAGGCTGAGTTGACTAAGCGCATTGCACAGCGCCAGTTGGAAACCGGCAGGGTAGATGATCAGGCCGACAAGCTTCAAAAGCGGATAGAGGAGTATTTTGATAAGACGGTTCACGTATTGCCCTACTATGAATCGCAAGCCAAACTGGCTAAAGTGAACGGCATCGGCCAGATTGAGGATATCTTCTCGGCGCTTTGTACGGTAGTTGACCAATACTAATCGACAGACTACATGTCGCAGGGTTCAAATTTTGTAGATTATGTGAAGATCTGCTGCCGTTCTGGTAAGGGCGGCGCTGGTTCCGCGCATTTGCATCGTGATGTACGGACGGCCAAAGGCGGTCCGGACGGTGGGGATGGCGGCCGGGGCGGCCATATTATTTTGCGCGGAAACGCACAATTCTGGACTTTACTGCATCTCAAATATCGTAAACATATTATAGCCGAAGACGGCCAACCCGGGTCGGGCGCAACATCTACCGGTAAATCTGGTAAAGATGAGATTCTGGATGTTCCGCTCGGGACAATCGCTAAAGATGCAGAGACCGGTAACGTCTTGTTTGAAATCACACAAGATGGTGAGACACGCATCCTAACGCCGGGCGGCCGTGGTGGTCTGGGTAACTGGCACTTCAAGACTTCTACGATGCAAACACCGCGCTTTGCGCAGCCTGGTGAACCGGGACGGGAAGAATGGATGATTCTTGAGTTGAAGGTGCTAGCAGATGTCGGACTGGTAGGTTTTCCAAACGCGGGTAAGTCTACTTTACTTTCCGTGGTATCGGCCGCGAAACCTGAGGTCGCTGACTATCCGTTCACGACCATTGTGCCAAACCTTGGCATTGTTTCTTACCGTGATGGCAAATCTTTTGTAATGGCCGATATCCCCGGAATCATTGAAGGTGCGTCTAAGGGAAAAGGCCTTGGCTTCCGGTTTTTACGGCATATAGAACGTAATTCAGTGTTGCTTTTTATGGTTCCGGCAGATACTCAGCGTACGATTGCACAGGAATACTCCATATTGAAGTCGGAGCTTAACGATTATAATCCCGAACTCATGCAAAAGCCGCATTTGCTGGCTATTACTAAATCGGATCTGCTTGACGAAGAGCTTACGACGGAGATGACAAAGGAACTTCCTTCCGGTATTCCGTATGTTTTCATCTCTTCAGTAGCACAAAAAGGCATTCAGGAGCTGAAAGACAAACTCTGGTCGGCTATTGATGCCGGTTAAGAAAAGCTTCTTTTTTCATTGACCGGGCTGCAATCCAGGCGCTGAGAATCATAAGGACGGCTCCGGCAAGGAAAGGTGCGCCGGCGAACTTAACGGGTGCCTGGGGCCTGGTGAACCATGCGAAGAGGTAGGTCATCATTAAGGGACCAATGATAGAAGTCGCACTCATAAGACTTGTCAGCGCTCCCTGAAGTTCCCCTTGCTCGTTCTGAGGAACGTTCCCGGACATCACGGCCTGAAGTGCCGGGCCTGCTATGCCACCAAGGCTGTAGGGCACCAGAAAGGCAAACATCATCCAGCTTTTTGTTGCAAAGGCAAATAGCAGAAGCCCAAGCGCATAACATCCGAGGCCAATGTAAATGCTTCGCTCATTCCCAAGTTTCGGATTGATGACACGGATTAGTCCGCCCTGGACACCGGCAATAAGTAAGCCCACGGTCGTAAGCGAGATACCGATGGTAAAAGTGCTCCAGTTAAATTTTTCAATGTTGATGAAAGTCCAGGTGCTCTGCACGGCGTGACCCGCAATATACACGAATACCAGGGCTACGATAAGTCCCCCGAGGCCCTTGTACCGCGTCAAACGGAGAAGTGAGCCTAGTGGGTTTGCCCGCTTCCAGTCGAACGCCCGCCTGTGATCTTTGTCGAGCGACTCAGGGAGAACGAAAAATCCATATACCACATTGATGAGCGTAAGTATGGCTGCGGCAATAAAGGGCACTCTTGGACCAAACTCGCCAAGCAAGCCTCCAAGGGCAGGGCCTATCACAAAACCAAGTCCGAAAGCCGCGCCGATCATGCCGAAGTTTTGGGCGCGGTTTTCATTTGTGCTGATATCAGCAATGTATGCCGTGGCTGTAGTGAAGCTTGCGCCGAAAATACCAGCGATAACACGGCCAACAAAAAGCCACCATATGGTAGGCGCAAAGGCTAGGAAAATGTAGTCGATCCCAAAGCCGAAGAGAGAAAGGAGCAGCACCGGGCGGCGACCATACCTGTCGCTAAGATTACCTATGATCGGTGCGCACACAAACTGCATAATGGCATAGGCGAATGTTAGCCATCCGCTCCATTTGGAAGCATCGCTGATGGTTCCGTCGATCAGGTGTTCAATGAGAAGCGGAAACACGGGAATGATAATTCCGATGCCGATGACATCCAGGAGAAGTGTGATAAAGATGAAACTTAATGCTGCCTTACGTGAACCTGCCATGGAAAAATATTTTTTGGGGACGCAAGGTAGGAACTATTTTTGAATTTTTCTTTGCCGGATAATGGCAGCCGGATTACCCTTATATATCATGTTCTCAGCGAGATTGCCTGATGCCACTGAGCCTATCGTGAGTACTGAGCCTTTGTGTGCCCTCGTGCCGGGTGGTAATATGGCACGGGCAGCGATCCAGACGCTGTCCTCTATGATAACGGGTCTCGTAAGCAGATCGAAAGAAGCAGAGGTGTAGTCGTGATTTCCGGTAATGATCATGGCCTGCTGGGAGATACAGACATTTTTGCCGATAAGGACGAAGTCTGTGTTTTCAATGGTACATTCAGCAAGCCAGCAGTGGTCGCCCACCCTTAATTTCCATGGATATTTTATCTGGATACCTGGCTTAATTCTCACATCTTTGCCGATTCGGGCCCCGAAGAGTTTGAGTATGAACACCAGAATACTGCTGGAAGGAATGATTCCTGAACGCACAAGCAGTGTGCTTGTAAAATACCATAGTGATATTCTGAGAAGGGATGCGCCCGTGGAAAAGCCTTTTTTATCGAAGTTCTTTTTAAGCTGCATTCAGATACGGATTTTTTTGGGTTAGGTTTCGGGTATCTGGTTGATCCAGAAAATACTGAACACTGCGAGTGAAGCATATACAGCGAAATTAAACAGTACATGTTGCAGATCCCACCCATATCCCCGGTTGAAATAGATGGCAACCAGGCAGAGTCGGACGAGGTTCAAGGTTATTATCAACGTTATGCCAGAGAGGAGAAAGATGAATTTACGCAGGGCTTTTTGAGGATAGGCTAATGCGAAGGCCATAAAAACGGAGACAACTCCATAACCGAGACAAGAATATATGATCCGGAATCCGGCGTGGTTAGCAACTGACAATGTTGTTGCTGTAGTGCGTACCTGGTATCCAAGTGTTTTCAATAGTCTGGCCGCAACCTCGATGTAAAATCGCCGCCATCCTTCGATATAATTGAAATGTTCTTCGATGAAGGGGCTGTAGAAGCCGCCCGGAGCAGACCCTGCAATGGTGCCCAGGTTAATGCAATATGATACAGCAAACACGATTAGGAACCGGCAGAGGAAAGCGCCCATTTGTTGATCTTGTTCTGCCGGTCCTTCAGGACACTTCCGCGATTCAAGAATTTTGATATCGACAATCAGCCGGAACCAAAAGGCTTGCAGGAAGTGGAATATGTTTCCGCGGATGCCGTCAAGAATGCCCAATCTGAAGATAAGTCGGTAGAAGTAATAAAGAAATGGTCTCACAAGTAAGGGAAGGTCCGCCCAGATCTTTTTACACCAGGCGTTGCGCTCATTCGGGTTGCCAAAAATTCTGCTTTCTGCCTGATAAAGGGATTGATTGCTTGAGTTACTCTCTGCCAGCAAATCGCTATACCTGTTATGCTTCTCGATCCAGAAGTGTATCTTATTTTCCTTGAGGTTCTCCTCAATAATATGGGCGTTTTTCCATATCAGCGTTCTTCCAGATACTTGAAAGCGATGATCCATTGCTTCACTCAGATCGGAGAAGCCTGCGGTGTATCGGAACATCTTAAGCATATATTTTGGATAATAGCCACCGTATCTTATCCATTTGCCCTGGAAATAGTTTTTCCTGTTAAAGTAGATTCCGTTTACCGTAGCATATTCTGCGTCGCTAAAAGCGGTCAGTTTCTTGGAAAGATCAGGCGCAATATACTGGTCGGCATCCAGGCAGATTACCCATGGCGTATTAACTTGAAACGCATGGAGTGCTGCGTTCCATTGCTTCGGATGATTTTCAAAGGGGTGATATTTGACTTCGGCTCCGTATTTCTCACAAATATTTAAGGTTTCATCGTTACTGCCCGAATCGAGCACGTATATCTGGCTATTTAGGTTTCGGATGGAATCAAAAAGCCGTGGAAGATGCATTTGTTCGTTGAGCGTAAGAACGATGAAAGAGATGTGTTGGTTCTTCATAGGGCATTTCGGTAAAGCCTGAGGTATTGGTTAGTAAGGCTCTTTTCACAGAAAAATGTTGAGGCGAGCGATGGCCCGGTGTCCCGGATAAAGGCTCGTTTCATGCTATCTTGATGGGCCATCTCAATGGTTGTTGCTATTTCGCAGGGGTCCAAACCACATATCCAGCCGAGGTCTAACTGCCTGATCAACGGGGCCAGGCCTACAGCGTTTGAGGCAAGGACTGGTATTCCCGCCATGAGGCCTTCGGCGATGACGTTAGAGAAATTTTCGTTGTGCGAGGTTAAAGCAAGTAGATCGTTATTCATGAGCAGATCATATTTTTGAATTCCCTTTTTATAACCCACCCAGGCAATCCTGCTGTCGATACCCAGTTTTCGGGAGAGGCTTTCCAATCTGTCTATGTATGCGGTGCAACCCGTTCCCGCTATGTTAAGCTGCCAGTCGAAGTTTAGCAAGCTTACGGCTTCCATGAGCTGCTCAAGACCTTTCTTAGGGTCAATCCTGGAAAGAAAAAGTATGCGGAACTGAGCTTTGTCCTGCTGTTCGCGAATTTGCTTAGACAAAGCCGTTGGCTTGAAGCTCAGGATGTTAAATATGGTCGCAATTGTCTTTGCACTAACAACTTCGGTAATTTCCCGTGCCTCCTGCTCACTAGTGGCATGTATATGACAACGCTGTAACAGTCGGACGCCGGCTATCTTATGCATGAGGTTCTTTATCAAACTATGTCTGTGTTTGAAGCTATAGGCAGATAACATACCCCTGGGCGAAAGCACAATAGCCGTCTGTGTCATGACGCATATTAGGCAGGAAAAAATAGAGGTAAAGTTCCACCAGGAATGAATATGGACAACGGTTTCGCCTGGATACTTTTTGATTTTCTTATACAAAGACCATAGCAATGATGGAGAAAAGTGACTGGAGCCGCCCGTTACACGACTATAATAGGTCACCCTCACACCTTTTATATACGTCCTTTGACCATCGGTGACACCCCGGAGTTCGTCATGTCCGTTGGCGGTAGTGGTCATAACTTCCTGCCTGACGTCTTGGTCTGCTAATGCTTCGCATAAGGCTGCGACGGAAAAGATCGGTCCGCCATAAACATATGCCGGCTTATAGGATGGCGTTATGTGGATTATTTTCATGGTTGGAGACTAATGTATTTGTCATTAGCAGTATTTTGTGAATGCATATCATCAGCAACCAGCCGTAGACAATGTTATTTAAGAGAAATTCAAATGCGTTTCCCCTCCAAAGCGGCTGGAAGACGCTATTAAATATAATGATACAGCCAAGCGGATATCCACCGAAGTTTTGTTCGGCATAGTTACAAATCGATTGAGCGAGGACACCGTATAATAACATATATATGAAGATGCCTAATGAGCCGCCAAACAGATATCCGTCAACTACCGGCCGGGTTTTCGCCGAAACGGCTGAAGACCTGTTTGCAACGCCTGCAGTATATACCCTTTCCATGGCCAGCTCCTCCATGCTGGGCTTGGAATCCCAGAAAAAGCGGGGTACGAATACCAATACGGCATTTTCGAGTGCCTGCATACTGTATGGGTTCCAAAGCGGAACATTGCGTACAAAAGTCATGAACATCCCGATTTCACTTAATCGGTGTGTTAGGAAGTCAAGGCTGTTTTTTTCTATGAAAGGTGTTTTTGTTTCATCTGTTAAAGTTTGATAGGCCTGCGCACGAGCCTCCTCTCTGCTTTGATGATGTTCCCAGGATTGTTTCCGAAATACGATAGTAAAAGTGGGAAGGACATAGGTTAATGTCACCAAAAGCGGGACAGCCAGAGCGATAACCCATTTTCTGTAATAAGCAAAACCAATCGAAGCCAGCACGATGATATTTACGATAATATTTTCTTTGTAGCCCGTTAATGTTGAACTGAGCAGGTGTAACAGGAAAAGAGTGCCGCCAAACACGGCGGGAAACACCTTTTTGCCGACCATGCCTTTAATCAGGAGGTAGGCACCGGATGCGCAGGAAATACAGCGCAGCGGTAAGGTCAATTGATATAAACTTGGATGTAACTCTGCGAGGAGCGCGGCGGTGTAAGCCAGGATGCCTATCTGTAAGAAGGGGCGCAGTCCGGCAGTAGTTAGCTTATAACGAAGCTGAATATCTGCTTTTATCCTTGAGATGATACCTGTTGCTATGGAACAGTGCGCAAGGAGACAGAGACGCTGGCACTTAGCGAGGAGTTCGGTGTCCTCCGTTTCAAAAAAAGAGTTTTCGGTGCGGTCGTCAGGATAAAAACCAGTGTGATTCAAAAAGTAGAATATAGAGGTGCAGCACATGAAGCCGGCAAATATGACCTGTACAAGTATGATTGGTCGCATCACCTGTGCGTATATCGGGATATCTTCAGGTATACACCGCTGAGGAGAAATTATGGTGAGGTAGAAGATGAAAAACGATCCCAGCCAGGCTATGAGGTAGGATGATATTGGATGGAGCTGAACTGCTTCGCTGACAAGCCAGGGGACAAAGATGAGCGAGATGAGACTTGTACGGTTACTGCAATACATTTGTGATATTTTTGACCTGCGTTTCGAATGTCCAGTTGCTAATGACGAGTTCTGAGTGTCTTCCCATCTCCTCTAAGGTTTTCCTGCAGCTTAGCAGTCGATGAAGTTTATGTTTCAGATCAGACAAATCGTTACTTCTAAAAATGTTACCGTTCTTCCGGCTTACCAGGTCGGAACACGCGCCAACGGTATCAGACGCGAGTATTGCTCTTCCTGCTGCCATCGCTTCGTTGATCGCAAGGCCCCAGGACTCACTTAAAGAGGGAAGACAAAATAAGTCGCAGGCCTGGTACGCTCCGGGCATTTCACTTTGGTTTAAGAAGCCAGCAAAATGGATGTTTTGTCGCGATTCCGTTAACCGTATATAGTCTGACTGGAGCTTTCCGCTGCCTGCCAGGATAAGGTGAGCGTCAGTAAGGTTTAGCTCGGTGAAAGCACGGATAAGCAACTGTACATTCTTAGTTCTTGTGAACTTTCCAGCGTATAGCACTACGGTATCAGACATAGCTATTCCAAGTTTTTTTCTGAGGCAAGGTGACTCGCTTGGTTCCCTGAAGCGTAGGTTGTCAACTGCATGTGGCGCGAATCGTAGTTGTTTCTCGGTTAACCAGTATCTTATGAAGTATGCCTTATTAGCGCTTCCCACATAAAAAGCCATGTCCACGTGGCTGTATACCCAATTTAATACTTGCTTTCGCAATAGCTTCCGCAGTTTGCTTCTGGGCTCAATCAGGGTGGAGTCTCCCCTGAACAATATTGATGAATCCTTATAAAAGAACCGCAAGACCCTTAAATGGAAGAGGTATGACCAGCCATATAGGAGTAAAAAGTCGGGATTAAAGGCCTTAATTTTCTTGATGGAAGACGTAAATTCATACTGATAGCCGTCCAGCAGGGGTATATCCCAACGTATTTCCCGCCCGAACGCGGTGTCGTATGCATTCCGTTCTTTGCTGGTATAAAACACTTTCGTTTCAAATTGCTTCGCAAGCAGCGCAAATACAGGCGCATAATATTGTATGGGATGGCTGCATATTATTGCTAGTCTCATTGTCTAATGATTTCTCCTTTATCTAGTGTGAGTTGTCTGTCGCAGATCGACTGTATATGGTCATTGTGGCCAACAAGAATAATTGTGCATCCCTTGCGAGCAAGGTCTTTCAGCTTGTTCGCTGCTTTCTCGCGGAATGCTGCGTCGCTTGCCGACAATATTTCATCTGCTATTAATATGTTTGGTTCGAGGTGTGTCGCAGCCGAGAAGGCGAGTCTTGCGTACATGCCCGAGGAGTATTTTTTCATGGGTGTGTTGAGGTACTCGGAAATGTCCGCAAAATCGCAGACTTCTGATATGCACTTGTTGATCGAGATTTTGTTTAACCCTAACATAGCGCCATACAGGTAGATGTTTTCCAGCGCGCCTAATTCCGGATGGAATGGCGCACCGCCCTCCATCATGGGTATAACGCGGCCTCTTCCGATCACGGATCCCGATGTAGGTGTTGTTATCTTACTGATGATTTTCAGAAGTGTACTCTTTCCTGCACCATTACCGCCGCAGATTGCCAGGGTTTCACCCTTTTGAATTTGGAAAGAGACGCCTCTGAGTGCCCAGTGTACTTCAGCCGGAAAATTTTTTGTGGCTGATGTGGAGCGTGAATAGCCGCGTTCAAGCAGTTTTCTGTACCATGCTTTTAAGTCATTGCCCAGGGTTCTGGAATTTATCTGGCCGGTATAGTATACCTTTGACAGGTTGCTTACATGTATAGCTGTATCCCTGTTCATATCACGTCGACAGATTTTTGCTCCGACCGGATAAACAGATAGACTCCCGTCACTAAAAGAATGCCTGCACAGGTAGCAGCAACTAGTAGTTGAGATATGTTAAGTACTCCCTTATTCAACAGGATACATCTGAAGCTTTCTATAACAGCGGTCATTGGATTGGCGACGATGAACAAGTAAAGTTGCTTGGGTGCTATTGATAGCGGATAAATGACGGTTGTGGTGTACATCATCAACTGGGTGATGAATGCTGCAAGCAGGGCCAGATCGCGATACTTCGACGTGAACGCAGCAAGGACAAGACCAAAACCTACACTGTGTATAATGAGCACCAGGAGTACTAACGGCAAGATGACCCAATATTTATGCAAATGAATGTTATAGCTTCCGACGACTAAAACGAGGGCTATCAAGAGTGCGAACTGGATAGCGAACCTAAACATCAGGGCAATGGAAATACTTACAGGCACGACCAGTTTCGGAAAATATATCTTAGCAAATAAGATGTTGTTATCCCTCAGTGAAGATGAAACCTTATGTGTGCATTCAGAGAAGTAGTTCCACAAGATAACCCCTGTAAAATAGAAAAGCGGTTTTGGAATGGCGTCGGTCGGCACTTTGACCACCTGACCAAAAACTAGTGCATATACTCCAGTGGTAAGTATTGGCTGAACGATCAACCACATAGGGCCAAGCACAGTTTGCCGGTAAAATGCGGTTACATCTCTAATGGCAAGTTGAAGAACGAGATGGCGGCACCTCCAAAGTGCCGCTACTTGCGATTTACAGGAAGCTTTTTTGTCGTCGACTATCCACACGCTATGGTTATCTTCCATCATGATTCGCATTGCTCCAGAGATTGCTGAATTTTAGTTCGGTATTTTTCATAGTTGAATTCATTAAGTGCTAACGACTGTTGCTGATATTTGCGCTGTCTGTTTAGAGGATTTGCCAGACTATTCTTCACGGAATTGTGTAGCGCACGAGGGTCTGAGGCATCAACCGTTAGGCCTAAATGCCCATAGATGAGGGCCTCTCTGCTGCCGTCAGCATCTCCGGCTATCACCATGCAGCCGCTGACCGCCGCTTCGGTAAACACCATTCCAAATCCTTCTTTTGTACTTGGCATAATGAAAAGGTCAGCCAGCAGGTAATGGTCAACGAGTTCAGCCTCATCAATCTGTTCCATCAAATGAACGCAATTGCTCAGGTTAAGTGCTGCTATGGTTTTACGCAATCGGATGCTTTCGGAGCGGTTAGTTCTTCCTGCAATGAAATAATGCAGCTCAGGAATCTCTTTTTTAAGGCCTGGGATAAGATTAATAACCCGTTCATAACCTTTTTCACGGTCATGTGTGTTTTTTCTGCAAAGTGTAAACATTATTCGGGCGTCATGTGGCAGGTTGTACCTGCGCAGCAGATAAACAGGCTTTTTGAAGTCTCTGGGTAGCTGCCAGAAAGGATCTAGACAGAGATGGATGGTATTAATTTTGACAAGACCATGTTTGTCCCGCAGCACTTTATTTGTATAGTCACTTACTGCCCATATGTTAACATGCTTCCTCAAAAAGTACCTCTTCCACCATGGCATAGCTCTCCATACTTCTGTTCCGTGTGCAACCAGGACAATTTTAAGCTTAACATTGAAAATTTTTAACAGGAGGGCGAAAGCAATCAGGTGGATATGATTAACGATCAGGACTTTAGTCGTGGACTTCAGAATTCGAAATACAAAGCTGAGTTTTCTGCCATTGAAGCCTGTAAAGTGTTCCGGCTCAATATACCTTTGATCAAGATCTCCGTCATATAAAGAGTACATCTTAAACTCAGATTGGTAGATGTCCTGTAAAGATTTTGCAAGTATCCGGCCCGACCGTTGGATGCCTCCATTGTCGCTAAAGGTTCTAAGGGTGAGAAGCAGGCAGGAAGATTTCATCTAATTATTATCTTGATTGTTGTAATAGGACATGTATAACTTGTCCCGCTTATGTTCGTTTAGCACCAGATATAAATTCGGAACTGGGGTATTGGTTTGTAATGCGCCCATGGTCGCGGAGAGGTTTTTTCTTGAAACGCCATATCGTAAAATAAAGAGGTTGATGTCTGAGTATTGTATCAGTTCAGCACTGTCGGCCACCAGTCCGGTAGGAGCACTGTCAATGATCATATAATCATAGTGCTCTTTGAGATGGTCGAGTACGTCGCGCATCTCTTTACTGTGCAATAACTCCGCTGGGTTTGGGGGCAGCGGTCCGGAATCGATAAAATCTAAATTTCCAATTTTTGTCGCGGAAATGATTTCATTCAATCCCACCTGTTTGGACAGAAACTGACTCAGTCCAATGGTCCTCTGGGATTTCAGCATTTGGCTAAGGCCAGGCCTTCTTAAGTCGGCCGATACAAGCAGGACCTTTTTATTGATTAGCGTTAGCGCAACAGCGAGATTGGCCGCTACAAAAGATTTCCCTTCTCCGGATATTTCGGAGGTAACGCAAATGATCTTATTGGGCTTATTCGGACAAAGGAAGTTTATTCGGCTTCTAAGCATACGAAATGATTCCGCAGTAGCCGAGCGCGGGTCATCATAAACCGGCAGTATATGGGCAGATGGCAGGCTCGCCGTATATTTTTGAATGGTGGAGAGAACAGGTACATCAGTAAGCTCCTCTATATTGTCGCCCTGTAGCAGATAGGGCGTTTTGCTTATATGGAAGATGAATAAGACTCCCATGGCACAGCTTGTTAGTGCGGCAAGAGTGTATACTCTAGCCGGCACAGGGAAGCTGGCTTCTGCTGGCGCCACAGCCTTGTCCACGATAAATGCCCCTGGTACTACCGCTGCCCCTGAGATTTCTGCCTCTAAGTTTTTTTCCAGGAGATAGTCATGAATCTTCTTGTTTACCTCAAATTTCGATTCCAGCGAGTTTAAACGGCGTTCAATTCCAGGGAATCGGCTTGAGTAATCTTGCAGGCTGTCAAGCTGGTAGTCTATCAACCTTAATAGCCCGTCAATATGATGCTTCTGGGTGTTGACCTTTGAGGTTATCGCTTTTTTACAGAACAGTATTTGCTCGTCGATATTTTTTACTGCAGGAGCTGAGGGCCGTTGAACGGTTAAAAGAGTTTGTCTCTTTTGAAGTAAATCGTTGTGCTGAGAAAACAGGTGTTTAAGTTGTTCGTCTGCTATAGCTTCAAGCCCGTAGCTCACAATTCCATTGCTGTCGGGCGACGACAATCTAAGGCCAAGTTCTGCTATAGAAAGTCTGTTCATCCTTAAAGTTTGTCTATGTGTATTGAGTGCAGACAATTGCTCGTTTTGTTCGTTTAAAGTAGAACTTATTGTTTTAATTCTTTGGTTCTCCTTGTATTTCTGAACTGATGCGCCCGAGTTTGATGTTTTTTGGTCAATATCTCCTAAGATCTGCGTCAGGAATGCCTTTGACTGGTTGATTGAGCGTGTTCGCTGTGCCTTATCAAAGGTCAGGTAACTCTCGAGAACGGCATTGAGTGCATCTTTGGCAAATTCAGGATCGGGATCCCGTATTTGTAAATTTATCATGTTACCGTTTTGCACATCATTTACATGCAGAGCGCTTGTTATCCGCTGCGCCAATGCCATAGGGCTGATAAACCTGAAGACGCAAGTGGTGGGACTGTTGCCATTCTTTCTTATTGTGAACTGCAATCCGGCAAGCCGGATTTTTTCGCCGAACTGATAGGTGCCTGAAGACCGGAGCTGCCCCAATTGCCAAGTTAGATGGTATTTGTTGCTATGCCCTATTCTTGAAAATACAAATTCATTGCGTGGCAGGCTGGCCGGGAGCTTGCCCACGGAAATTTTTAAGGGCTCGTGCGGATAAGTCTCTTGAAGGCGGAATTTATCTCTTGTCAAAAAAGCCACTTTATAGTCCAGGGATGCTAAAGCCATTGTTAACACTGTCCGCGACTTAAGTATTAATCGCTCAGATTCCGTCCTGTTAACCCGATCATAAAAGTTCCTCACCTGAAGCAATTCGGATAATTCGTAACGCCGGTCCTCCAGCTTAATGGAAGCTGAAGCTATATAAATTGGCTCTGCAAGCCATAAAAATATTCGCGCTGCAAAAAGCCCGGCTGTCAAAAACCCAATAAGCCAAAGTCTTTGGCGTAGCACCATTTTAAATACTTCAGCATAATCCAAAGATGAGTTCGATGAGTTTCTGCTGTGCATATCAATTTTTTGAGTGATTGTCGAGATTGTTGTAGTGTGTCACAGTGTATTTAAATTTAATTATAAATTTTTATAAGAAAATATAAGTTTTATTAAAGAATATATTATCATATTTGGCAAATATAAACTATTAATATGAAAGTGTCTATCGTGACGCCGGTTTTAAATTGTGTTGAATTTATTGGTTTCGCTATTGCATCTGTAAAAGCGCAGAACCATCCTCACATGGAGCACATCATTATTGACGGCGGGTCAACAGATGGGACAATAGGTCTTGTTCATTCCTTAGCAGGATCAGACATCAAGTTTATTTCAAGGGCAGATTCAAGTATGTATGAGGCAATTAACTATGGGCTTGATGTTGCTGAAGGCGATGTAATCGGCATTTTAAATGCCGACGATTTTTATGCTTCTCCAGATATAATATCAACTGTTGTCAAAACGATTCGTGACACAGGCGTCCTGGCAGTTTATGGAAATTTAAACGTTGTATGCAGGCGCGACCCGGTCAGGATAACGCGGAAGTGGACTTCTTCGCGTTTTCAATTTGGTCGTATGAGACGAGGCTGGATGCCTCCGCACCCGACCGTATTTATTCAGCGCAGATTGATTGGTTCCGGGGCACGTTACTCACTCAACTGCGGCTCGAGTGCTGATTACGACTTTCTCCTTAGGCTGTTTTTGAACATTCAACCAGCCCCGGCGTATGTCGATAAGTTATTCGTTTGTATGCGGAACGGGGGCATAAGTAACGGTTCTATGAAAAAGGCGTATCATTCTTTGATGAACGATTATAAAATCATCAGGCGAAATGGGTTGAAGATGCCCTTTGCAATTTGCCTGGTTAAAAGATTGAGAAAGCTGGATCAGTTTTTAATTATGGATTGAGCTCACAGGCAATAATTCAGATTATGTACCTTTGCATTCTAAACGAGTTTGATGAACATAGCGATAAACGGATTTGGCCGGATAGGCCGTATTTTTCTCCGTGCGGCATTGGAGCGAGGTATTAATGTTGTAGCCATAAACGATGTAGGAGAGCTCGAAACGCTCGCGCACCTGTTTAAGTATGATAGTGTTCATCGTGGATTCAAGGGGTCCGTTGATATTGTAAAGGGCGGCTTTCTGATCGATGGAAAGAAGATTTCAGTATTTCATGAAAGTAAACCTGACTTGTTACCCTGGCGGGAACTCGATATTGATATTGTTGTAGAGGCCACGGGCCGGTTTGCCTCAAGAGAAGGCGGACAGATGCATATTAATGCCGGTGCCAAACAGGTTGTGTTGTCAGCGCCTTCGTCAGATAGGCAAGTACCTACAGTGGTTTTGGGAGTTAATGATCATCGTGTTGACCTAACTGCGCCAATACTTTCCAATGCTTCATGTACGACCAATAACGTAGCGCCTATGGTGAAAATACTGGACGAGCTGTGGGGCATCTCAGATGGATATATAACAACTGTGCATTCTATGACCGGCGATCAGAATCTGCATGATGCGAGTCACAAAGACCTCAGGCGAGCCCGTGCAGCATCAGCTTCTATAATACCGACCACCACTGGCGCTGCGAAGGCTATTACCGCGATATTTCCTCACCTGACCGATAAACTGGGCGGCGCAGGTATTCGTGTGCCTGTCCTTAACGGTTCATTAACCGACTTTACCTGTATTCTTAAATCTACAGCTTCGGTTCCGGAAATAAATGAAGCTTTTAGGCTTGCCGCAGCTGGCGAATTGAAAGGTATTCTTCAGTATACAGCCGATCCTATTGTTTCGGTAGATATATTAGATAATACGCATTCCTGTATATTCGATGCGGGCCTCACTTCTATAGTAGGGGATCTTGTGAAAGTCGTAGGTTGGTACGACAATGAATCGGGTTACTCTGCCCGGTTGGCCGACCTGATTCTTAAGATGATCAATAATTAATTAAAGAAACTGTACTCACATCCGGCCAGGCTCCTTATATTTGGTGATCTCATTAATAACTATTAACAACCTTTATGAAAACTATTGATCAATTTGATTTTAAGGATAAAAAAGCGCTTATCCGCGTCGACTTTAATGTGCCTCTGGATAGCGACTTCAATATAACCGACGACAAACGTATGCGTGCGGCGATCCCTACGATCAATAAAATAATCGATGACGGAGGAAGCGTTATTCTGATGTCTCACCTTGGTCGGCCAAAAGGCGGCCCGGAAGATAAATTTTCGCTTAAACATATCGTTGGTGATCTTTCCAGGATGCTTGGGAAGGAAGTCTCGTTTGCTTCAGACTGTATAGGCGACCAAGCTATTGAAGCTTCTAAAAATCTGACGCCTGGTGGAGTGCTTCTGCTTGAGAACCTTCGTTTTTACAAAGAAGAAGAGAAAGGCGACAGAGCCTTCGCTGAAAAATTGTCTTTACTTGGTGACGTTTACGTTAATGATGCTTTTGGTACGGCTCATCGTGCTCATGCCTCAACGGCAGTTATTGCCGAGTTTTTTGCAGAAAAATACTTTGGCTACCTAATGGCAGAGGAGGTGAAAAACGCAGAGAAAGTCATTAATGGGGCAGATAAGCCATTCACTGCAATTATGGGTGGTGCTAAGGTTTCGGATAAGATCCTGCTTATTGAAAACCTTTTGGAAAAAGTGGACAATCTGATCATTGGCGGTGGTATGGCTTACACTTTTGCGAAAGCTCAGGGTGGAGAAATAGGTACTTCGTTGCTGGAGGAAGACCGTATGCAACTTTGTCTGGAATTACTCGAAAAGGCTAAGACAAAAGGTGTTAAATTATATTTGCCTGTAGATACGGTGATAGCGGATAGGTTTGATAATGATGCGGCCCGCGATGTAGTCGAGAGCGGGAAAATTCCTCAAGATTGGATGGGGTTAGATATTGGTCCTAAGACTGCTGAATTATTTTCGGAAGTGATCCAAAGTTCAAAAACCCTCCTGTGGAATGGCCCGATGGGCGTCTTTGAAATGGCAAACTTTGAGCAAGGTACTCGTGCAGTAGCAGAGGCTGTGGTTTCGGCAACAAAAGCAGGAGCTTTTTCATTAATAGGAGGCGGAGACTCCGCTGCGGCGATTGCTAAATTTAACCTCGAAGAAGAAGTAAGTTATGTTTCGACCGGAGGGGGTGCTTTACTGGAGTATATGGAGGGTAAAGAACTGCCTGGTGTCAAAGCAATAAATGAATAATTTAGTGTACATAACACTGCTAAACGCTCCGGTCTACAGACCGGAGCGTTTTTTTTAAGTCACTTTTTCCCACGTTATAAGCCTCGTAAAATGACATTTTTGATTGCATTTGGGGGCTTTTGATTTTGTGGAAAACTTTTTGTGGTAGAATGTGGTAGAATGTGGTAGAACTACCTATTTTTACACTACATAAAGGTGCACTATTCATTATGTTTCAATTGTTAGGGGAATTTGATTGCAAATTAGATGCGAAAGGACGCTTGATGGTGCCTTCGAGTCTGAGGAAACAATTGCCTGATGTGGAACAAGAGGGTCTCGTAATAAACAGGGGGTTTGAAAAGCATCTGGTTATCTATCCCAAAAAAGTATGGGAAGCTGTGGTTGCTGATCTGAGTAAACTTAATCCCTACGAACCCAAGACCCGGGAGTTTATTCGTTTGTTTACCAGAGGTGCTACAGAATTAACACTCGATGCTGCAGGGCGGGTAAATTTGCCTAAAACGCTTCTTGAATCTGTAGGTGTAGATGTCAGTACAGATTTGGTTCTTGCGTGTCAGATCGACAAGATCGAGGTATGGTCAAAGAAAGCATACGAGGCTTTGTTTGATAAAGATCCAGCTGATTTTGCTGCACTTGCCGCGGATGTAATGGGCGATAAGAACAGGAGGGACGATGGAATATAGCTATCATACGCCTGTATTGTTAAAAGAAGCGGTGGAAGGTCTCGCGATCAAGCCAGATGGTGTATATGTCGACGTTACTTTTGGTGGTGGTGGGCATTCAAGGGAAATTTTGAAGGCTTTGGGGGATAAAGGCGTGCTGGTGGCTTTCGATCAGGATCCCGACGCTCAGCGAAATATCATTAAAGATTCGCGGTTTAAGTTTGTGGATCAGAATTTTGCTTTCTTAAAAAATAACTTACGTTTGCTCGGTATCGCTAAAGTAGATGGTATTCTAGCTGATCTCGGTGTATCATCGCATCAGTTCAACGAAGCTGACAGGGGATTTTCCACGAGATACGACGCCGAGCTGAATATGCGCATGGATAAACAGGGTGATCTCACTGCTGCTTCCATATTGAATACCTATGCGGAAGATCTGCTTCACAAGATATTTGGTGTCTATGGAGAGATAAAGAACGCGAGATCTTTAGCCAAGGCGGTGGTTACGGCCAGACTGGAGCGACCAATTACCACACTCTCTGATTTCAAGAGCCTCGCTTCAGGTCTGATTCCGCGCGGCAGGGAAAATAAATATCTCGCCCAGGTTTTTCAGGCCTTACGTATTGAAGTAAATCAAGAAATGCATGTGCTTGAGCAGTTTCTTTTGCAAAGTGCTGAGGTTTTGAAGCCTGGCGGCCGTTTGGTAGTCATATCGTACCATTCACTTGAAGACCGGCCAGTAAAAAATTTTCTCTCAAAAGGGAAATTCAAAGGAGAAGTTGATAAAGATTTTTATGGAAATCAGCAAAAGCCCTTTGAGGTGATTACGAGAAAGGCTGTTGTTGCAGGGGCCGATGAGCTCGCTAAAAACAGCCGTGCAAGAAGTGCTAAATTAAGGATAGGAGGTAGGCTATGAATAACGAGTTTGTGAAAAGCCCTCGGCTGAATGAGGAGGCTGACGATGCGCTGGATATTCGGATGAAAATCGTTCCCGAATCAGATAGTTCTTTCGTCAGGAAACTCTTCGCTGATGGTGTTATCAGTAAAGAGGCTGCAACTAAATTGCTTCCTTTTCTGATCTTTCTTTCCGTGCTTGGAATGCTGTATATCGCAAACAGTCACATGGCGATTGGGAATATTCGTGATATCGACCGGTTAAATAAAGAAGTCAAAGAACTTAGCTGGGAATACAAGTCATTGAAGGCTGACTTGATGTTTAAGAGTAAGCTCACCGAAGTTGCAAAAAAGGTAGATACCCTCGGTATTAAAGTATTAACGGAGCCTCCAAAGAAAATAGTTATCCACAAGAATGAGCATTAGGGCCAATATATTATTACGGGTGTATCTTGCTTTCGGCTTGATTGTGCTGTTCGCAGTAGCGGTCTTAGTTAAGCTGTTTGATGTCCAGTACGTTGAGGGCGAGAGGTGGCGGGCTATGGCGGATAGTCTGTCTACAAAATATGTAAATGTCGAAGCTGCGAGAGGCAATATCTACTCTGTCGACGGAAGTCTGCTGGCTACCTCAATCCCTGAGTATGAACTTAGAATGGATACATATGCTGGTGGTATAGCTGATAACGACATTTTTGAAGAAAAAGTCGATTCATTGGCGATTAAATTGTCATCGTTTTTCGGTGATAAAAGCGCCAAGGAATACTCTCGCTATCTGAGATCGGCGAGACGCGATAGCGCTAGGTATCTTCTCATAAAACGAAAAGTAGGATATCAGGATCTTAAGACAGTGCGAACATTTCCTCTGTTCAATGTAGGTAAATATACCGGCGGACTTATTGCAGTTCAGCAAAACAAACGAATAAGGCCCTTTAAATATCTCGCTGCACGTACTATTGGTTATAAAAATGAAAACGTAAGTAACGGCGTTGGTCTGGAGGGTGCGTATGGCGAGTACATCAATGGGGAATCGGGAAAGAGGTTAGTGCAGCGTTTGGCTGGAGGCGTGTGGATGCCTGTCAATGAGGAAGCGGAAGTTGCCCCGAAAGAGGGTGCTGATATTATATCTACAATTGATATTAATGTTCAGGACCTCGCACAGAGCGCGCTGGAAAGACAACTGAAAGTAAGTGACGCTGACCATGGAACTGTGATTGTGATGGAAGTTTCGTCTGGAGAAGTCCGCGCGGTAGCTAATTACACCAGGGTAGCAGAGGGCGTGTATTCGGAACAGTTTAATTACGCGATCGGAGGCCGGCAGGATCCGGGTTCCACCTTCAAGTTGGCTTCTTACATGGCGCTGCTTGAAGATAGGAAAATTGATACCAACACCTTAGTTGAAACGGGAGATGGGTTTTACCGCATCCCCGGTCATACCATAAAAGATTCTCATGGTGGCATCGGTACGGTGACGGTAAAGAAGGCATTTGAAGAATCGGCAAATACGGCAATCGCTAAATTGGTCAACATACATTATAAGGATAACCCATCAGCATTTACAGATCATTTGTATCGTATACACATGAATGAAAAGCTAAGATTACAAATACCTGGTGAAGCGCAACCCGTTATAAAAAATCCTGAGTTCAAAAGCTGGAATAAAAATATGACCCTGCCTCAGATGGCCTATGGTTATGAAATGCAGATCACACCCTTGCAGATGCTTGCTTTTTATAACGCCATAGCAAACAACGGGAAGTATATCGCACCAATTTTTGTACGGGAAATACGGCGTCTGGGGAATCCGATAGAACGATTTGAAGCGCGGGTGATCCATGATCAGGTTTGTTCGCCTGAGACGGTCAAGAAACTGCAGGCGATGCTTGAAGGTGTTGTAAAGGAGGGAACAGGAAAGTTGATGGGTTCGCCGTACTACCGGGTAGCCGGTAAAACGGGTACAGCCCAGGTTGCCGATGCCAATAAAGGATATAAGGCTAAACGGAGTTACCAAGCTTCCTTCTGTGGTTATTTTCCTGCAGATAAGCCTAAGTATTCGATTATGGTGGCAATCAACGGCCCAAAAAACGGATACTACGGCGCAACCGTAGCGGGTCCCGTGTTCAAGGAGATAGCTGACCGAATCTATGCAAGTGATATGGAGATGTATAATGACATTCCGCAGTATGTTGTTGGTAACGATAATGCGCCGAGGGCTAAGGCAGGGTCTAACAAGGTTGTCCGGAAAGTATACCATGCTTTTGGCATAACATCGTTTCATGCATCAGCTTCCAATTACAGGAGTGTGAGCGACGCAAATAGTGGTGCAGGTTATCAGGAACTCAACAATGCTAAGGATATTATGCCCGATGTGAACGGTATGGGACTGCGTGATGCGCTCTATGTATTGGGGAATGCCGGGTTGAAAACTAAGGTTCGCGGACATGGTCAGGTCATAAGCCAATCAATTCCCGCGGGCGTAAGAATTGGCAAAGGTCTCTTGGTAAAATTAGAATTACGATAGCATGCAACTACAGGACGTTTTATATGGGGTAGCAACACTAGCGGTGAAGGGCAGGGTTGATGTCGTCATAACTGAGCTAACCTTTGATTCGCGCAAAGCGAAGTCTGGTGCAGCATTTATCGCTGTTAAAGGTACGCAAACCGACGGGCACGATCATATTACTTCTGCTGTGGATCATGGTGCATCTGTTGTTGTGTGTGAACATTTTCCACCGGTTGTTTTGGCGGAAGTAACTTACATACAGGTCGCCGACAGTGCGGACGCATTAGGTGTCATGGCGGCCAACTTCTATAACCATCCTTCTGCCAAACTGCAGCTGTTGGGTATTACAGGTACCAACGGGAAAACAACCATAGCAACCTTGCTTTTTAGGTTGTTCCAGCGGTTGGGTTATAAAGCAGGACTAATTTCCACGGTTCAAAATCAGATCGGGGCAGAAGTATTTCCGTCCACGCATACGACGCCAGATCCCTTGTCTTTAAATCGGCTTCTTCAACTGATGGTGAATGCTGGGTGTACCTATTGCTTCATGGAAGTGAGTTCGCATGCCGTAGTTCAAAAAAGGATCAAAGGACTCGTTTTCGCCGGAGGTGTTTTTACCAATATCACCCACGACCATCTCGATTTTCACGGAACCTTCGACAACTATATCAGGGCAAAAAAAGGTTTCTTTGATGTCTTGCCCAAAAGCGCCTTTGCACTTACAAATATTGATGACAAGAACGGTATGGTTATGTTGCAAAACACACAGGCGGCTAAAAAGACCTATTCGCTCAAGCAGCTTGCTGACTTCAATGCCCGTGTCCTTGAAAACGGTTTCAAAGGGCTCCATCTTGAAGTTGCAGGTAGGGAAGTTTTTTTCAAGTTAATAGGATCCTTTAATGCCTATAATTTACTAGCCGTATACGGTGCAGCGGTTTCCCTAGGTCAGGATGAATTGTCAGTATTAACGACATTGAGCAGTCTGGACGGCGCCGAAGGCAGGTTTGATCATATTGTATCTGCAGAAAACGTCATGGCAATTGTCGACTATGCACATACTCCGGATGCGCTGCAAAACGTGCTTAATACTATACAAGACATACGCAAGGGTACCGAGCAGGTTATAACCGTGGTGGGCTGCGGAGGAGACAGGGACAAGCTCAAGCGTCCTCTTATGGCTCAGGTGGCTTGCGACTGGAGTGACAAGGTTATCCTAACATCCGATAATCCCCGTACTGAAGATCCGCTGGCTATATTAAACGACATGGAGCAAGGTGTGTCTCCTACCAATAAGCGTAAGGTCCTGACCATTTCAGATCGCCGGGAAGCAATAAGAACGGCTTGTCATATTGCCAAAGCCGGTGATATCATTTTATTGGCAGGTAAGGGTCACGAGAAATACCAGGAGATCAAGGGGGTAAAGCACCACTTTGACGATAAAGAGATATTAATGGAACAATTTAATCTGACGAGTTAATGTTATATCATCTATTTGAGTATCTGAACCAGCATTATGACTTTCCAGGGTTGAGGTTGTTCCAATACATAACCTTCCGCACGTCTCTGGCTATTATTTTGTCGCTTATTATTACGACGGTATACGGAAGCAGGATAATCCGCTACCTTCAGAAAATGCAGGTCGGAGAACCCGTTCGGAATTTAGGGCTGGAAGGCCAGATGCAGAAGCAAGGTACACCGACTATGGGAGGTATTATGATACATTTGGGTATCCTGGTTCCTACCTTGCTCCTTGCAAATCTAACCAATGTCTATGTGCTCCTGATGGTTGTCACAACCGTATGGATGGGAATAATCGGATTTGTGGACGACTATATAAAGGTTTTCAGAAAGAACAAAGAGGGTCTAGCGGGCCGGTTTAAGATCGTAGGCCAGGTGGGTCTGGCCCTTATCATAGGGTGGACGATGTATTTTCACCCAAATATCGTGGTAAGACAAACGGTAGACGAAAACAGTGCTTCGAAGGCATCAGCTCCAATGGTGTTAAGACAGAAGGGCGAGAGCTTCTATTACACTCAAGACGTAAAATCGACCCTTACTAACGTACCTTTCTATAAGAATAACGAATTCGACTATGCAAAAGTGCTTAAATTCCTGGGCCCCGGATATGAAAAATACGCGGTGTTCATATTTCTGCTATTTGTAGTCGTTATCGTAACTGCGGTCTCCAATGGAGCCAACATTACCGATGGCATTGACGGGCTCGCCACCGGTACGTCCGCAATTATTGGCGTAACTCTGGGGCTACTGGCATATGTCTCTGGTAATACCGTTATCGCGGATTATCTGAACATTATGTATATCCCTAACTCTGGTGAGTTAATGATATTCGCCGGGGCTTTTGTCGGAGCATGCGTAGGCTTTCTGTGGTATAACTCCTACCCCGCACAGGTGTTCATGGGCGATACAGGTAGTTTGGCCATTGGGGGCATCATAGCAGCCTTTGCCATAATGATTAGAAAGGAACTTCTCATTCCAACCTTATGTGGGATCTTCCTGATAGAAAACCTTTCCGTAATTATTCAGGTGAGCTATTTTAAGTATACCCGCAAGCGCTTTGGCGAAGGCAGACGTATTTTTCTCATGTCACCCTTGCATCACCACTACCAGAAAAAGGGCTATCACGAAGCTAAAATCGTTACCAGATTTTGGATTATTGGAATATTGCTGGCCATCATTACCATAATAACTCTAAAATTAAGATAATGGAAAAGCAACTAGTCGTCATTTTGGGTGGGGGAGAAAGTGGGGTAGGTGCGGCAATGCTTGCGCAACAGAAGGGCTACGAGGTATTTCTGTCAGACTCTGGCCATATACAGGAAAGATATCAGGCAAAGCTTCGCCAACTGAATATTTCTTTCGAGGAACTTGGTCACACCTACGAAAAGATAATGTCAGCCGCCGAAGTTATAAAAAGTCCTGGCATCCCTGGCAGCACTGCGTTGATCAAATCTTTGCAGGAGGCAGGGATACCGATAATATCCGAGATCGAATTTGCCAAGCGCTTTACATCAGCAAAAACGGTATGTATTACCGGTTCTAATGGTAAAACAACCACTACAATGCTGATTTACCATATTTTAAGGCGGGCGGGCTTAAACGTGGGTCTGGCAGGCAATATCGGAAACAGTTTCGCTGAAATGGTCGCCACTAGTTCCTTTGACTGGTACGTGCTCGAGCTTTCCAGTTTCATGCTGGATGACATGTATCATTTTAAAGCCGATATAGCTGTTCTGCTAAATATTACCCCAGATCATCTTGACAGGTACGACTATAAGCTTGAAAACTATGCCAAATCTAAAATGCGCATCACACAAAATCAAGGATCAGAAGATGTATTTGTCTATTGTGCCGACGATGTGGAGACACTGCGCGTAATGGATACTATGCAGATCAACGCCCGTAAGTACGCTTTTTCGCTCAACCAGGAATTGCCGCTGGGTGGCTTCGTAAAACAGGAAAGCATCCAAATCAATATAAACCCGAACCAAAACAACAAATTTACCATGTCTATCAGTGAGTTGGCTCTGCAGGGCAAGCATAATCTTTATAATTCAATGGCTTCCGGAATCGTAGCTAAAGTATTGGACATCAGAAATTCTACCATCCGCGAGAGTATGGGCGATTTTAAAAATATTGCGCATAGGCTCGAGCATGTAGCGCGCATCTCTGGGGTCGATTATATAAATGATTCTAAGGCTACCAATGTCAATTCCACATGGTATGCTCTGGAAAGCGTGAGCTCAGACGTGATATTGATCATGGGAGGGGTAGATAAAGGCAACGATTACAGCATGCTTAAAGATATGGTTCAGCAGAAGGTGAAAGCTATCGTTTGCTTGGGTAAAGACAACAAGCGGATCCACGAAGCATTTGAAGACGATGTAGACGTTATTGTAAACACTTTCTCGGCACATGAAGCCGTTCAGGTTGCCTACCATCTGGCAAAAAAAGGTGATACAGTGCTATTGTCCCCTGCTTGCGCCAGCTTTGATCTTTTCAAGAACTATGAAGATCGGGGCGACCAGTTTAAAGCGGCTGTTAAAGAGTTATAGTATGATTGCGGTAAACACACTTCTGGACAAAACAAAAGGCGACCGGTGGATCTGGTTGATCATCATCATGCTATCCATCATATCGGTGATGATTGTATACAGTTCAACCAGTACGCTGGCTTACAAGCGCGGGGTAGGTGTAGAAAAGCTGCTGCTCACCAAACACGTCATCTTTGTGATTATTGGGATTGCGATGATCTACATCGCACACCTGCTCGACTACAGGTATTACGCCGGGATATCCAAGATACTGATGATTGTTACCATTCCTCTTTTGGTATATACGCTGATATTCGGTGCAAACTATAACGAAGCTTCCCGCTGGGTAAAAATCCCTGTAATCGGCCTTACATTTCAGACGTCCGATCTAGCAAAACTCGCTTTGATTACATTCTTAGCCAGAATGTTAACAAAAAAGCAGGAAAATATTAAAGATGTAAAACGTGCATTTGTACCTATCATGGGATCGGTATGTGTGGTATTCGTGCTCATAGCCTGGGCAAACTTATCAACCGCCCTCATGCTTTTTGGAGTGAGTATACTGCTGCTTATCATTGGCAGGATCAGTATAAAGCAAATCATGATCGTGTGTGCCGGAGGATTCGTATTGCTTTTATTTGTTGCCTTTTTAGGTCCGCGTAAGGAGGTTTATAAATCCCGTATCAATACGTATTTGCATCCTGAACTTCAAAACTCAGATAAGACTTTCCAGTCCGACCATTCCAAAATAGCCCTGGCATCTGGCGGATTACTTGGAAAGGGTCCGGGTAATAGTATAGAAAAAAACTTTTTGCCGCATCCGTATTCGGATTTCGTATTTGCAATGATTATAGAGGAGTATGGCACCGCAGGTGGTGTGTTGGTGATGTCGCTGTATCTCGTCCTGCTCTATCGCTGCATCAAGATCGTAACTAAGGCCCCGAAAGCTTTTGGCGCACTTTTGGCAGCCGGACTTGGCTTTAGCCTAACAATTCAGGCCTTTGCGAATATGGCAGTGGCCGTAGGATTAGGTCCCGTAACGGGCGTCCCTTTACCGCTGGTTAGTATGGGTGGAACGTCCTTGCTGTTCACCAGTATCGCCTTTGGAATAATTTTGAGCGTAAGCAAAGACGTTGAAGAGTATAATAGTAAAAAAGTGATTGTCGGAGAAATACCAGCAATGGCATAAAAATAATGAGCAGTACAAGAATAATTATTTCGGGAGGAGGAACAGGCGGACACATTTTTCCGGCTATATCGATCGCAAATGCGCTTCGACGTATGGAGCCGGCGTGCGAAATATTATTCGTGGGTGCCACAGGTCGCATGGAGATGGAGAAAGTACCTTCGGCTGGTTATAACATCGTCGGACTCGATATCAGAGGAATCCAGCGAGGCTCTGTCATAGGAAACCTGGGTCTTCCAATGGTGCTGGTCCGGAGCGTCAGGAAAGCACTCCAGATTATTAAAGAATTTAAACCGGACGTTGTGGTGGGGGTAGGCGGTTACGCTTCGGGTCCTGTTCTTTTTGCTGCCTCTTTGAGACGCATTCCTTATCTCATTCAGGAGCAAAACTCTTACGCAGGAATCACCAATAAATGGCTCGGTCGGAAAGCATCAAAAATATGTGTGGCCTTTGACCAGATGGATCAGTTTTTCCCGGGCCGCGACATCATCAAAACCGGAAATCCTGTCAGGAAAGATGTTGTTGAGATCAAGGGCAAAAAACCTTTAGGCGCCGAATGGTTTGGTCTTAGCACTACCAAAAAGACTATTTTGGTTATTGGTGGAAGCCTCGGCGCCGGGACTCTAAACAGAAGTGTAGAGAAGCATTTGTCTCAACTCATCGAAAACGACATTCAGGTGATATGGCAGACAGGCAAGGCCTACTATGGCACAATAATATCCCGTTTGGGCGACAACTATCATCCGAACGTTCGCATTCTGGAGTTTCTTACGCATATGGATATGGCCTATGCACTGGCAGATCTCATTATCTCCCGCGCTGGTGCTGGTACAATTGCTGAACTTTGCCTGATAGGCAAGCCGGTTATCTTAGTGCCTTCACCCAACGTAGCGGAAGATCACCAGACAAAGAATGCACTCGCATTAGTAAAAAATAACGCGGCATTGCTTGTTACCGACAATGCTGCTGAAGAAATGTTGATCGAAGAGGCGATCACATTACTTAAAGACAACGACAGGATGAAATCGTATTCTGATCAGATCGCATCCCTGGCTCTGCCCGTTGCAGATGATCTAATCGCAACGGAGGTGATGAAACTGGCCCGAAAGGAGGAGACATGGAATTAGGGGATGTTAAAATTGTATATCTGGTTGGTATCGGAGGTATAGGCATGAGTGCGCTCGCACGATATTTCTCTCGCAGAGGAGTAATTGTTGCCGGATATGATAAGACGCCGACTGCGCTAACGAAGGCTTTGGAGCACGAAGGAATTCATGTATCTCATAGTGACAATCCTGAATCACTGCCTGAACAGTTTATTGTCAGTAAGGCAGGTGCCCTGGTAATCTATACGCCCGCCGTACCCAAAGATCTGTCGATCCTTAATTTTTTTCAGGATAGAGCCTACAATCTTAAAAAGAGGTCTGAAGTTCTTGGGATGATCAGTAAAGGTCAGTTTTGCATTGCTGTTGCTGGTACCCATGGAAAAACGACCACATCATCAATCATTGCGCATCTTCTTACCCACAGCGGTGTAGGTTGCACAGCTTTTCTTGGAGGAATCAGTTCAAATTATAACACAAATTTCCTTATCGGGCATAATGAGCTGGTTGTTGTGGAAGCGGACGAATATGACAGGTCATTTTTAACGCTTCACCCAAACATCGCAGTCATCACATCAATGGATGCGGATCACTTAGATATCTATGGCGATCAAACACAATTGCATGAGTCGTTCAGGATGTTTGCCGGACAACTCAAAAAGAACGGCAAATTATTCGTAAAGATTGGCTTGCCGGTTTCCGGAACAACATATAGTGCAACATCAGAATCAGCCATCAAAGCGACCAACATACGGGTTGAGGGTGGCAGTTTTGTGTTCGACTATATAGACGGCGATATAACTATTTCAAATATAAAAATGATGTTGCCCGGTGTACATAATATTGAAAATGCCGTGGCAGCCATAGCGGTTGCAAGAGCCTTAGAGGTATCACCTGAGAAAATTAAAACGTCAATCGAGACGTTCAAGGGGGTCAAACGCCGGTTCGAATATGTAGTCAAAACGTCTCACCACATATATATAGATGATTATGCTCATCATCCCGAAGAATTGAAAGCCTGTTTTAGCGCCGTTAGGCAATTATATCCCGATAAGAAGCTAACGGTGATTTTTCAACCCCATCTTTTCAGTCGTACCCGTGATTTTGCAGAGGAGTTTGCGACTGTGCTGGGCACGGTCGACGAACTAATATTATTGGAAATCTATCCCGCAAGGGAAATACCTATAACCGGTGTCGATGCGAATTTTCTTCTTGAAAAGGTGGAAATGCAAGCAAAATCACTGGTCGGCAAGAATGATGTCCTGGAGCTTATCGCCCGTGAAAGCCCCGAGTTACTGGTTACCGTGGGCGCTGGAGACATTGATACTTTAGTTGAACCATTGAAAAATATTCTATCATATGCTTAAGCGGATCAACTGGACCAGGGTATTTAAAATTTTTGCGTGGACGGGCAGTCTCGCGGGAATAGTCGTGCTCATGAGCTTTATTGACGTAAAAAAGAAAGACATCATCTGTCAAAACATCAATATTAGAATCCCTGGGGCCGACAATTTTATTGAGCGTGAGGAGATTGACGCCATATTAGCAAGGAGCCAGGGAGTATTGGTAGGGCGCAAACTGAAAGAAATAAATCTTCAGGACCTTGAGCAGAGTATAAAGGACAACCCCTATATCGCATTTGCAAAAGTATATGCCGATATGAACGGTGTTATCAACATAGCGCTCGAGCAGCGCGAACCGGTACTACGTGTGGTTAACTCTGGAGATCAGGAATTTTATATCGAAAGAACCGGACTAAAGATTCCTGTATCCCCTAATTTTACAGCCAATGTCTTAGCTGTTAACGGAAAAATTCTGGAGCATTTTTCCGGAAAGGTAGACACACTGATCACGAAGAAAGCTAAAGATCTGTTTAAGGTTGCCTTATATGTTAAGCAGGATTCGTTATGGGACGCACAAATTGAGCAGATGTTCGTAAACGATAAAGAAGATATTTTGCTAATACCCAGGGTCGGCAATCAAAAGATTGTACTAGGCAGTGCCGATTCACTGGATGTGAAGATGAATAATTTGCTTGAATTCTATAAACAGGTTATGCCTAAGCTTGGATGGAATACTTACAGAACAATCAATATTAAGTACACAAACCAGGTCGTCTGCGAGTTGAACAAAATAGATTCGACGCAGCTTACTAACTCAGTAGATACAATAAAAAAACAAATACCTAAGGAAACAATAAATAATCAACTCAACAAATCGATATAATCATGGGCAAAGAAAAATTAACCACTCAGTCTCCAATTGTAGTAGGATTGGATATCGGTACTACCAAAATCTGCGTGATCGTAGGGCGCAGAACGCAGCACGGCAAAATTGAAGTGTTGGGTATAGGTAAAGCAGAATCTGCCGGTGTTACCCGCGGCGTAGTGTCTAACATACAAAAGACAGTGCAGGGTATATCACAAGCGGTTGAACTTGCAAGCGCACAGTCAAATGTTGAGATACGCGTTGTGAACGTTGGCATTGCAGGTCAGCACATCAAAAGTCTCCAGCATAGAGGTATTCTAACAAGAAGGGAACTTAATAATGAGATAGCTAAAAAAGATATCGATAAACTCATTGATGATATGTTTAAGTTAGTGATGCCTCCTGGAGAGGAGATCATCCATGTTCTTCCTCAGGAGTTCACTATAGACAATGAGCCCGGTATCAAAGACCCTATCGGTATGGCCGGAGTCCGGTTAGAAGCTAACTTTCATATTATATCTGGCCAGGTAACAGCGGTTAAGAACATCATGCGCTGCGTTACCAACGCCGGCTTGCAAACCCAGGAGTTAATCCTGGAGCCACTAGCGTCTTCAGAGTCGGTGTTGAGCGACGAAGAGAAAGAAGCGGGTGTAGCGCTGGTCGATATCGGCGGCGGTACTACGGATATTGCCATATTCCATGAAGGCATTATTAGACACACAGCGGTAATACCTTTCGGCGGAAACAGCGTAACAGAAGATATCAGGGAAGGTTGCTCCGTCATGCGTAACCAGGCTGAACTGCTTAAAACACGGTTTGGTTCGGCTCTGGCTGAAGAAAACAAAGAAAACGAGATCATCTGTGTGCCGGGGCTGAGAGGAAGAGAACCAAAGGAAATATCCGTGAAGAACCTGGCCTATGTAATTCAGGCCAGGATGGAAGAAATCATAGAGCATGTATACTATGAAATAAAGTCGTCGGGTTATGAGAAGAAACTTATCGGCGGTGTTGTTATCACTGGTGGAGGTGCCTTATTGAAGCATCTCTCGCAGCTTGTAGAATATGTTACCGGACTTGACTGCAGAGTCGGCTATCCAAACGAACATTTGTCGAAGTATGAAGATATGCCGAAAACGATTTATGACGACCTGAAAAGTCCGATGTATGCGACCAGCGTTGGCCTGCTGATCAAGGGTATCCAGAAGGCAGAAGAGCTGATAGAGGAAATGAACCAGCCGGGCGTATTCGTTGAAAGACCCAAGGATAAAGAGAAAGCAAAGCGTTCCGGAGGAGGTCTTTTCGATAAGTTACTAGCCAAAACCAAGGATTTCATCAAAGACGATATGAACGTTAGCGACGAAGATTACATCAAGCCGTAATATTTTTCAACAAAGCAGAAATTTTCCACATTCCCAACAGATGTGGAAAACGCCTGTTAAAAAAGTGTTAATATTACATATTGAGATGAGAAGGCAACATGAATTTTTAAACAACTGATTCTTAGAGATATGCAGTTCGAAATGTTAAAAGATAAGTCATCAATAATCAAAGTAATTGGTGTAGGTGGCGGTGGTGGTAATGCGGTAAACCATATGTATCGCCAGGGAATTACGGGTGTCGACTTTATAATTTGCAATACTGATGCTCAAGCTTTGGAGTCCAGTCCTATCCCAAATAAGGTTCAATTGGGGGCTAGCTTAACGGAGGGTATGGGCGCAGGCTCTATACCTGAGGTTGGGAAAAATTCAGCTATTGAAAATATCGACGATATTAAGCAGATGCTGGGCAATACAACAAAGATGTTGTTTATAACTGCTGGTATGGGCGGTGGAACCGGAACAGGAGCCAGCCCAATAATCGCTAAAGCAGCTAAGGAGCTGGATATTTTAACTGTTGCCATTATAACTACTCCATTTGCATTCGAAGGCAAGAGGCGGAAAATGCAGGCGAATGACGGGCTGGAGGAACTTAAAAAATATGTAGACTCTTACCTCGTTATATCTAACGATCGCTTACGCGAAATCTTCGGCAACTTAACACTTGGATCTGCATTTGCACAAGCTGATGATATTTTGACAACTGCAGCTAAGGGCATTGCAGAGATCATTACTGTACCTGGCTATATTAACGTTGACTTCAAGGATGTTAGAACCGTCATGAAAGAAAGCGGTGTGGCCATTATGGGCAGTTTTGCATGCGAAGGAGAGAACCGTGCATTGAGCGCAGTAGAGGGTGCGCTCGCATCGCCACTGCTAAAGGACAATGAAATAGAAGGTGCCAGGTACATCCTTCTTAACATTAGTTCCGGGCTGCGCGAGGTAACCATGGACGAAGTGACAATTATTACTGATTATATTCAAGACAAAGCCGGACTTTCAGCCGATTTGATCTGGGGTAACTGTATCGACGAAAGCCTTGAGGATAAGTTGTCTGTAACCATTATTGCCACCGGGTTTCAGACCAAGGAAGAACGGGAAGAGGATAAGAAGAACGTTAAAAAGATATCTCTACTTACACCGGAGGAGGCTCCTCTTATAAGACCAGTTGAAGCAGTTAATACGTTTATACAACCGAAGCCGGAATCGTCCTATAAGGAGCCGGTGCTGAAGGTTAAAGACGAGCAGATCCGGCAGTCAGATCTTTTCGGCGATCTGTTCAATGCAAATAAGCAAGCCGTTCAGGAGCCTGAAAATAATGTAGTCAGGCATACGCTAATAGACGAGGAAATTATCACCAATACTCAGGAAGGTCAGGATTCAGCCTATGAATTCGAGGTTAAAGTATCAGAAACTAATTTCGTTTTTGAATCGCCGGTGGCAAACTTCAACGAGCCCGAAACACAGACGCCCCAGCAGGAAGCGCAATCTGCCGGACCTGATGATGATAAAAGTGATGAGTCCATTGAAGACCAGTTGAGGAAGTCTAAGGAGCGTATTCTAAAACTTAAAGATCTTAGCATGAAGTTACGCACAAGTAATGGTTTGCAAGAACTGGAGAATGAACCTGCCTATAAGCGGAAGCAAATGCAGCTGCAGCAAGTCCAGCACTCATCAGAATCACAGATATCACGATTCACTTTAAGCAACGAAGATGATGGTTCTACAGGTATCAGACCAAATAATTCTTTTTTGCACGATAACGTAGACTAATCAAAATTACATAGCAAGAGTGCCTCAACGGGCACTCTTGCTGCTTCTGACGTCCTCCTTGGATTGATTATCTATGATATAAACCGTAAATTTGCGCGTACTTACTAAAAACATATAACATTGGACATATTTGAAAAGATAGCGAAACATATGGGGCCGATTGGCCAGCATCAAAAGTGGTCACATGGATATTTTTCCTTTCCCAAACTGGAAGGGGAAATTGCACCACATATGAATTTTCGCGGTAAAGAACATCTGGTATGGAGTTTGAATAACTATTTAGGATTGGCAAATCATCCAGAGGTAAGAGAAGCCGATCAGCGTGGAGCAGCAGAATTTGGAATGGCATATCCGATGGGAGCAAGGATGATGTCAGGTAATTCAAAATATCATGAGCAACTTGAGCAGGAACTTGCGGCCTTTGTAGGTAAGCCCGACGCTTTCCTGTTAAATTATGGTTATCAGGGTATGGTATCCATTATCGATAGCCTGGTCGACCGTAACGATGTCATTGTATACGACGCAGAGTCTCACGCCTGTATTATCGACGGACTACGTTTGCATATGGGTAAGCGTTTTGTGTACAAACATAACGATATCGAAAGTGCACGTAAACAGCTGGAGCGCGCTACAAAGCTAGCTGAACAAACTGGAGGAGGAATTCTGGTGATTACCGAAGGCGTTTTCGGAATGTCAGGAGCACAGGGGAAGCTGAAGGAACTGGTTGAATTGAAAAAGCAATTTCAGTTTCGTCTGCTGATTGATGATGCGCACGGCTTTGGAACAATGGGGCCGACCGGAGCGGGCACTCATGAGGCCCAGGACTGTATTGAAGGCGTAGATGTTTATTTTGGCACCTTTGCTAAATCTATGGCCGGTATAGGTGCATTCGTAGCTTCTACCGAAGATATAACCAACTATCTTCGTTATAACATGAGGTCGCAGACCTTCGCAAAAGCATTGCCTATGCCAATGGTTATTGGACTTCTCAAACGGCTCGAACTGCTCAAGAACAATCCGGCCTTGCGCGAAAAACTGTGGACCGTAGCGCTCGCCCTGCAAAACGGGCTCCGTGAGCGAGGTTTTGATCTTGGGGTAACAAATACTATGGTAACTCCGGTTTTCCTGAAAGGCGAACTGCTGGAAGCAACAGCGCTTACCATGGATCTACGCGAAAACTACGGTATTTTCTGTTCAATAGTTGTGTACCCTGTTATTCCTAAGGGGCTTATAGAACTAAGGTTAATCCCTACAGCGGCTCACAGCCTTGAAGATGTTCAACGCACACTTGAGGCGTTTAGCGAAGTGTCTGAAAAGCTTGTGAAAGGACATTACAAAACGAGCCAGCCTTCTGTAGCCTAACTTTTAAATGTGCTGAAAAGCGACCGGTATGTTTATAACCTTCCAAATTGTGGAAAAAAACAAGATTGCTTACATTCAAATCGGGGGGCAAAAATTTTTTTATTGATTCAAACCGCTTACATTAGTAATACCGTAATAATCAAAACCTTAAAGAACCTAAAAGTAAGTTAACGATGAAAAAATTTAATGAGGTAAAGGAGCTCATTGCTTCTTTAGAGGCAGATGTAGATAAGTTCTACAACAAGTCAAACAGCGCTGCCGGAACAAGAGTGCGCAAGGGTATGCAAGATCTTAAGAACCTTGCTCAAACCATCCGTCTTGAGATTCAGGAAGCAAAAAATAAAGGTTAATACGCTTTATTGATTCAAAAAACAAGCCTGCATGATAACTCTTGCAGGCTTGTTTTTTTGATGTGATTCTAAACCACTACTTTAAGTCTGTCGGCAAGTTGCCCGACAATCGATGCCCTGAGGCCCTCAGATACACTGACGAGTGGTAACCGCACATGGTCGGCACATACGCCGTAGTGCTTCAATGCTGCTTTAACGCCTGCAGGATTCCCTTCTGCAAATATCATCCTCGTAAAATCAATCAGATCCAAATGAATCGGTAAGGCTTCCGAATAATTTCCTTCCAGACACAAACGGATCATTCGGGAGAAAGATTCAGGTAAAGCATTACCCACAACCGATATAACACCCACAGCGCCAAGAGATATCATAGGCAACGCGATCGGGTCATCCCCCGAAATAAGCATAAAATGCTCAGGTTTATCTCTCATAATCTGATTGAACTGGTCAAAATTACCCGAGGCCTCTTTCACCGCCACCACGTTAGAGAAATCTGTGGCAAGTCTGCATGTGGTCTCAGCGGTCATATTGCTCGCTGTCCGTCCCGGCACATTATACAATATGATCGGAAGTTCAGTAGCCTCGCTAACAGCCTTGTAGTGCTGGTAAATACCTTCCTGTGTAGGCTTGTTGTAATAAGGGCTGGCCGAAAGGATACCGTCATATCCAATGGCATTAAAACTACGTATGCAATGTACCACTTCTGCGGTGTCGTTTCCGCCAATGCCTGCAACCAGCGGCACTCTTCCACCGTTTATTTCCGCTGTAAATTCCCAGATCTTTTTCTTTTCTTCCTTATTGAGTGTTGATGCTTCACCTGTTGTGCCAAGAGACACCAGGTATTCCACTTTCCCGTCGATCAGATAATTGATCAGGTTTTTCAAACCATCATAATCTACCGACCCATCTGCGTTAAATGGCGTAACTAACGCTACACCAGTACCATGAAATTTTTTCATTTCTTAATTATTATTCAACATCTCCATTAAATCTACCACTGCAATCAGCGGTACATTAAGCTTCTTAGCCTTTTCCAGTTTAGAAGGTCCCATGTTATCACCAGCAACCAAATAGTCTAATTTAGATGAAATGCCGCTAAGCATCTTACCCCCGTTGGCTTCTATTATATTTTTTAGTTCATCGCGGCTGTAGCCGTCAAAAACTCCCGAAATTACAAATGTTTTTCCGTTTAATTTGTCACTTTGCCGGTCAATTTTGCTTTCGGTCGCAGTAAACTGCAAGCCATAACTTTTCAGCAGTTCCACCTGAGCTACATGCTCTGGTTTACCAAAATACTCTATGATACTTTCTGCTATGCGCTGTCCGATTTCGTCCACAGCGGTAAGCTCCTCAGCGGAGGCACCGATCAGGTTTTCGATATTCCTTAATCCGGCAGCCAGTTTTCGCGCCACCGTTTCTCCTACATAGCGGATGCCCAGTCCGAACAATACCTTCTCAAAAGGCATTTGCTTCGATGCCTCAATCCCGTTGAGCATATTCTCAATAGAACGTTCCCCAAAACGATCAAGCATCTTCAGTTCGTCAGCTTTCTGATGAAGCGAATACAAATCGCTGATGTGACGTACCAATCCCTTTTGATAAAAAGTTTCAATAGTTTCATCGCCTAAGCCATCAATATTCATAGCCTTCCGACTTATAAAATGCTGAATCTTACCAACAATCTGCGGCGGACAACACTCGTCGTTAGGACAGTAGTATGCCACTTCACCTTCCTTTCTGATCAACGCTGTACCGCAACGCGGGCATACCGAAGGATAAACGATCCGCATACTATCCGGCTTTCGCTTATCAAGATTTACGTTTGTAATCTTCGGAATAATCTCGCCGCCTTTTTCAACCACTACAGTGTCCCCCTCATGCAAATCCAGCCGGTCTATCTCATTTGCATTATGCAAAGTCGCCCGTTTCACGGTCGTACCCGCAAGAACGACAGGTTTTAAATTAGCTACCGGTGTAACCGCGCCTGTACGCCCCACCTGGTAAGTAACCTTTTCCAGGATTGTCTCCACCTCCTGAGCCTTATATTTAAACGAAATGGCCCATCGGGGCGATTTTGCCGTAAATCCAAGTTCCTCCTGCTGCCCATAGCTATTCACCTTAATTACGATCCCGTCTATGTCGTACGACAAGTTGAAGCGTTCTGTTTCCCAGTACCTCACAAATGTCAGCACATCATCAATGCCCGAAGCCAGTTTCGTATCTTCAGAAACATGAAAGCCCCATTTTTTCAAGGTTTGCAGACTTTCCAAATGCGTTTTGAAAAGCGTCTTATCTGTGTGCAACGCATAAAGGAAGCAATCGAGTGGCCTCCGGGCTACCTCGCCCGAGTCCTGCATCTTAACCGTACCGGCAGCAAAGTTTCGCGGATTCGCATACCGCACTTCCCCCAGTTCCTCGCGTTCTTTGTTCAGGCGTTCAAACGCCGCGCGATGCATAAAAATCTCACCTCTTATCTCAAACAAATCCGGTACATCAGTTACCGTATCTCCCGGATGCAGATGATGCGGAATGGTATGGATTGTCTTTACGTTAGTCGTTACATCATCACCTTTCGATCCATCACCTCGCGTAACGGCCCTAACAAGCCTTCTGTTCTCGTAAGTGAGGCTGATAGATAAGCCATCGAACTTTAATTCACAAACATACTCAAAATCACTACCCAGAGCCTTCCTAACCCGCTCATCAAAATCACGAAGCTCCTGTTCGCTGTAGGTGTTGCCCAGCGAGAGCATCGGCCACTTATGTGGTACGGTGAGGAAAGTTTTGGTAATCTCACCACCCACCCGAAGTGTAGGAGAGTTCGGATCCGCAAATTCCGGATGTTCCTTTTCCAATCGCGCCAGTTCAGCGAGCTTCAGGTCAAAATCATAATCGGCAATCGTTGGCATTGCCAGTACATAATAATTGTAATTATGCTGATTCAGTTCCCTTACAAGGGCGTCCATTGTATTTTTAACCTCAGATGCTGACATATGTGCGAAGATACAATATTTAGCGCATCTGCTTTTCCATGGTCTTAAAGATTGAGAAATAATCCTTGCAAATGAAGGCCCTAAACTCCTCCAGTTTTTGTGTCAGCATCTCCTGCTGCCTATCAGTGAAAGGATTTGGCCATAGACGCATACATATCCGGTTCAGTGCATAGGTAATATTTTCAAGTTTCCTGTAGCTGAGTAAATACCTGCTTGAAATAAACGAGTCGAAAAAGGAGAAAAAGGGGGCGGTACTATCCAAACCACTTCTTAAGAGAAAAATATCCAATGCTTCCCTGTCGGCCGACTCCAAATGTTCATAGAAACGTTCCGGTGTAACTATCCCTTCACTTACCAGCAGATGGTCTAGCATAAGCTCCAGGCCGATGTGAGCTAGAAAGAATGGTTTTACCACACTGCCTTTACAGGCCGCGGCAGTAAGCAGTTTTAGTTCATTGGTATAGAATGTAAAAAACTCAGAAGAATGGAAAATGCGGTCAGCCTCCAAATGTCGTTCCCAGCCCTTTAGAATGGCCATCTGCCTTTCATCATCCAGGAATGCTTCCGGAAATTTGTCTAGATAGAGGTTTTTCTTCTGCGCATTCTTAATCAGATCGGGCAAGACCACGCCCAGCACCATGTTATCGTCAGGGTTGTCCCGTTCAAAATAGTAATGCGAAAGAAAATTCATAGATAATGGGAAGTTGATCAGCTAAAAATAGCCATTTTTACAGCTTTTCCTATATTTGCGCAAAAGTAAATCACATGACCAATTTTGTTGAAGAACTCCGTTGGAGAGGAATGCTGCAGGATATTATGCCCGGAACAGAGGAAAAGCTGAATGAAGGTATGACTTCGGGTTATATCGGCTTTGATCCTACTGCAGATGCGCTGCACGTTGGGCACCTTACGCAGATCATGACCCTCATTCATTTTCAGCGGGCCGGTCATAAGCCCTACGCACTTGTAGGGGGGGCTACAGGTATGGTGGGCGACCCGTCCGGAAAATCAGCCGAACGGAACCTTCAAACTGAGCAGATGGTTGAACATAACCTTAACTCGATAACAAAGCAGTTATCCCGTTTTCTTGACTTTAATGATTCCCCCAACAGCGCTGTAATCATCAACAATGCTGATTGGTTCAAGGATATGAACCTCTTTACATTCATCAGGGATATCGGGAAGCACATTACCGTCAATTATATGATGGCGAAAGACAGTGTTAAACGCCGGTTGGAAGGTGATTCAGGTCTGTCATTTACAGAATTCTGCTACCAGCTTATACAGGGCTACGACTTTTACTACCTGTGGAAAAACCATAACTGCCTGGTACAAA
Organism: Pedobacter faecalis; assembly: GCF_030182585.1. Taxonomy (NCBI): domain Bacteria; kingdom Pseudomonadati; phylum Bacteroidota; class Sphingobacteriia; order Sphingobacteriales; family Sphingobacteriaceae; genus Pedobacter; species Pedobacter faecalis. Next base: position 225,711 of record NZ_JARXOW010000002.1, read on the forward strand.
TGGGCGGCTCAGACCAGTGGGGAAATATCGTTACCGGAACAGAACTGATCCGTCGCAAGGATGCCGGGACAGCTTACGCGCTTACCACCCAGCTCATCAAGAAAACCGATGGAACCAAATTCGGCAAAACTGAAAGCGGCGCGGTTTGGCTTGATGCAAACAAGACCTCACCCTACAAATTCTACCAGTTCTGGCTAAACGCTTCCGATGAAGATACCAAGACATGGATCAGGATATTTACCCTCAAAACAAAAGAAGAGATAGAAACCCTTGAATCCAAGCATAATGAAGCTCCGCATCTGCGCATTCTGCAAAAGGCGCTGGCCTCAGATATAACCATCCGGACCCATTCCGAAGATGCCCTGGAAACAGCGATCAAGACCTCAGAGTTTTTATTTGGCAACGGCTCGCTGGAATTCTTCAGGACACTGGACGCACAGCAGGTGATGGAAATTTTCGAGGGTATCTCCCAATTCCCTATATCAAAAAGGGAACTGGAGCAAGGACTTGACGCAGCGACATTACTCGCCGAAAAGTCCAAAGTTTTTTCATCTAAAGGTGAAGCTAAAAAGTTAATTCAGGGTGGAGGCGTCTCCGTTAATAAAGAGAAACTTACTGACCCCTCGGCCTTACTGAACACAGGTCATCTGTTGAACGAAAAATTCATCATTGTTCAGAAAGGGAAGAAGAACTACTATTTGCTGATCGCAGAATAATCAACCAACCAGCAGATTACAGCCCCTGATATCGGCATTGTCAAAGCGGCCCAGCACCTCGAACGAGCCATCTACATACACGCGGCCGAGATCCTGAGTGGCAATGAACGAACAGGAATTGACATTGGCCAGGTCAATAATGTTGATTCCGCCGGTTCTTCCGGCCTCCAGCAAAGTCAGCGGATCGTTGGTGTCCCGGGCAAGAACCTTCATCCAGGGCGGGCAATGGAAAATTCCCGCCCCGGGGGAATATGCCTGCGAAAGCAGTTCTGTCATCCCATATTCGCTATGCACCCCCGCAATACCAAAGCCATTGCACAAGGCCATGTGAAGCTCCTCGCGTACCATTTCTTTTCTTTTACCTTTCATTCCTCCGGTCTCCATGACAATCAGTTCGGGGAAATCAGGTTTGAATCGCTCAATGAAGTCGAGTAGTGCATAAGTTACCCCGATCAGCACAGTCTTCTGTCCAGCTTGTCGCTGCCTTATCAAAACTTCATATAGCTCATCATGGTTATGCAAAAAATATCCACTGTCTGTATGCCTGCTTTTGGCAAGTAAGGCGTCAACCATATATATCAGCGAAGAACCCTCGCGCTCCAGATAGGAGGGCAGCAGGGCAAGCAAACACACCTCCTCAACGTCACCATAAAACAATTTAAACGCGCGCAGAAAACTCTCCTCATACACCGAAATATCAGTCACCAAATGCCTGCTCTGTATCATGCCGGTAGTGCCTGAACTGCTGAATACCACTTCTATTGGATCTGTCGAACTGACCACCTCCTGAGTCTTGAAAAAACCAATGGGAAGAAAAGGGATTTCATGTAAGCGCCGCACGTCAAGCGGGCTAATGCCCAGTACCGACAAATACTTTTTGTATACCTCACAATGCACGGCCTGAAAGGCAAAAATTTTCAAAGCAATCGCCTCAAAACCATCTTCATCTTTTATCGAAAAAATTTCCTTCGTCATGTTTTTCACAACGGCAAAAATACATAACAGAAAGCGAATAAAAATCTACTGACTGTGTTTATTCGCCAGAATTGCCTTCCTGAAACTATAGCCGCAAAGGCCGCTTACCGCGGCAACCAATCCGCCAAGTACCGCAGTAACTAACAGTACAAGCCACCATAGCTTCAAACCCAGCATCACGGCAATCCTCGAAGCCAGCACATGATGGTTCGGCAAGCTCTTAAACAAGGCCATACCTGTCCAGAGCAACAAGACCGCAAAGAAAGGCGACCAAAAGCTGATCCGACCCGTTTTTCCGAGCAATCCGCATACCGCGAAAGAGATCACGATAACCACCCACCAGGGTAGCACAAGCTGCAGCAAAAACGCAGCGACGATTATAATAATGAATACCATGTTTTACTTGCTAGTCACGCTAATTTTTGATATCACCTTATTTGGGCTGTCATTCGGCGATTCCATAAACAGAAGTTCAAATAACTCCCCCTTAGTCCATTTGTTTATCATGTTGTCATAAAAGCGGCTGCCCGGGTTGCCCGATTGTCCGCCCGGGTATACCCCGTAGCCCTTCGGTGTCTTACCAAGTTCTACAACCATGCGCCATGAAGGTCCGTTGCCCTCGTTCATCGCGTTGATCGTCATCTTTCCTCCACCTGTTACCAAGGGCTCCGATCCAAGACCCGGTATCCTTGCCAGATGCTGAACCCTGGTATTCTTCACCCGGCCCCAGGCCCAGTGCTCACCAATAGGCCCATATTTGCGCTCAAGTGTATCGCAGGCGTACTTAAACGACGCACTTATCAGATCAGATAGTGTCTCACGGGCAGGTGTACGAACGTCGTCAACCCAGCGCGAATCAGGTTCTTCGAGGATCAGCTTAACCGTCCGGTCTCTCGACGGATATCGCATCGGCATATCCTTAACAGTAAACTCATCATCCCAGATGGCAAATTGCAGCCGTTTTGTCCAGAAATCGAATACACTGGCCGCAATTTCAGCGCTATCATAACACTTATTCCAAACCGAAAGCAAATGGAGCGCTTCCTGCTGTGTCGCATTAAGCTTGCTGCTGTCGACCAGCTTTAGCATGGCGGGGAGCACGAGCTCAGCATGGACACTGTAATTGTCCGTTTGCATCAGCCTGATGCTATCTGCAGTGGCGCGCTTCATAGTGCTCAGCCGGTCATTAATACGTTTGGCTCGTTCAAAAGGACTGAACTCCCAGTTAATATAGTAAGGGTAGCCAGGGTCTGTTGGCGACTGATTCGCTGAGCTCACAAATCCTCGTGCCGGGTTTTTCACCGTGGGGTTATGCTCCGCAGGGATCCATCCCTGCCAGTCATTGTCTTTTCTTGAACCATCCAAAATAAACTTTCCCTGATTTTTCCATTTAAGCGGAAACTTACCATTCGACGTGATCGAAATATCGTTGTCTACAGAAGCAAACACGAAATTCTGCGCCGGCGCAGTGAAATACTCCAGCGCTTTCCGGTAGTCTGAATAATTATTTCCCCGGTTCAGCAAATAAAACGTCTTCAGTTCGTTAGAACGCTCATGGGCAATCCACCGCAAGGCACTGCCCGCGGGGATGTTTTCAGATCTGTTGAAACCGTTCGGTTTCCTCAGGTAAACTACAGGGCCATGATGGGTATAGTACACCGTATCTGTTACAGTTTTGCCTCCGCGCACCCGAATCTTTTCCCTGACCATTTTTGTGCTTTTCCACTTATGATCGTACCAATAACTCGTATAAGTCTCGTCCTTAAACCTTACCGAATAAAAATCCAGCACATCCGCCGCCACGTTGGTAACCCCCCAGGCAATACGCTTGTTAAAACCAACTATTATACCCGGCGCGCCCGGCAATGAAACGCCATAGGCATTTAAACCCGGAGCATGCAGTTGAATCTGGTACCAAATGGAGGGGAGCGACAAATCCAGATGCGGATCATTGGCCAGAATCGGATAGCCAGAAGCCGTCTTAGCGCCTGAAAGCGCCCAGTTATTGCTTCCGATCCCCTCCTCTTTTTGTTTGGTTCGCACATTATACACTGAACGTATACCAGTATCCGGCGGCGTGGAAGGCACGGCCAGCGGCTCGAAATCCCATGTAGTTCCCACGGGGATAATCGGGTCTTCACGAAACGGGTAGTCAGGGAACAAATCCGCAACCGCAGATGATCCGAAGGTATTTCGGATATTCGTCATATAAAGTTCATCGGAACCCATGGCAAGCACGGCCGACATCTGTTTGAGGAGCAACGCACACTTTAAGGGTGTCCATTTTTCCGGTTTAAAATCCAGCAGCTTATACTCCAATGGGAGCTGCGCCGCATTGAGCGAACCAATATAGTCGTTTATACCCTCTGTGTAAGCCAGGATCATCTCTTTCGACTTGGGGTCGGCCATCATTCCGGCCAGCGAATTCTCTGCCCCGTATACCATGCCCATACGGCGCTGATAGCGGTCAAGCTCGACCGCTTTTGCACCCACTACTTCCGACAAGCGTCCCGCGGCAAATCTGGTTTGAAAGTCCATCTGCCACAGGCGGTGCATAGCTGTTACGTAGCCCTGTGCATAATATACATCATGATCATTCTGCGCAAATACATGTGGAATCATACGGTCATCAAAAGCAATGTCAATCGGCGAATGCGCATGCTTGAGTACCAACTTGCGGCTTTTATCCACGCTATATCTTTCCGCGTTCTGCCAGAAACCTGTAAACGGATTAAGAAACTTCAGCAGGGGGGGCATATCCCCAAACTTAGAATTACATAAAAAACCTAAAAAAACAGGAATAACAACACTAATGAATGCTTTGACCTTGTTCATCATCTGCTCAGGCAATTACGCCTTTACTAAAAGTGTAAAAGCGGGTTAGATCTGCAATTTAATAATTTATTTAATTTTCCGTACACTTAACCAAGTTTGGATTATTGCGGAAATGTGCTAGATTTAAATTAAAATTCACCCAAATATAGATTTATGACAAACACTCTTACAAAAGCTGTTTTTACAATGGTATTGCTTTGTGTTTCGGCGCTCGTGGCGTTAGCACAGAATGTAACGATTGGTGGTGCTGTGATCGACAAGGCCACCAGGGAACCCATGCCCGGCGTTGGCATAACGGTCAAAGGCACAACGTCTGCCACAGCCACAAACTCCGAAGGAAAATTCGCGCTCAGTACCAGTCAGAAACTTCCTTTTACTCTTGTAATCAGCTATGTGGGTTACAATACCATCGAACAGGAAGTAACTGCAGCAAGCACCAGCCTCAATTTCGAACTCGAGAGTGGCGTCATACTCGGCCAGGAAGTCGTGGTGTCTGCATCACGTACGCCCGAGCGTATCCTTGAATCGCCGGTATCCATTGAACGGATGGGTGTTGCAGTATTGAGGGAGCTCCCTGCACCGTCATTTTACGACGCACTGGCAAACCTAAAGGGTGTTGAAACAAGCGCACAGAGCCTTACCTTCAGATCTATAAATACCAGGGGCTTTAACTCCAACGGAAACATCCGCTTCAATCAGTATGTCGACGGAATGGACAACCAGGCACCAGGACTAAACTTCTCAGTAGGCAACATTATCGGACTGAACGACCTTGACGTGGATAACGTGGAACTCCTTCCGGGTGCCGCTTCCGCCCTGTATGGCGCGGGCGGTATCAACGGAACCATGCTCATGACCTCCAAAAACCCGTTCACCTATCAGGGACCAAGTTTTCAGTTCAAAACAGGTATCAACCATGTCAACGACGATGAGACCGGTACACAACAATATAACCAGTTCGATCTGCGTATGGCAAAAGCGTGGAACAATAAACTGGCGGTAAAGGGCACCTTCTCCTTCCTGCAGGCCAAAGACTGGCAGGCATCCAACTATAGCAATTTCGACCGTATCAGCCGCACGCAGAAGGCGGGCGACCGAAACTCGGATCCTGCGTATGACGGTATTAACGTGTATGGCGACGAAACTTCACAAAATATGCGCGCCATCGTAGGTCAGAGCATTGAGCCGGCTGTTCGGCAGGGAATTTTGGGCGCCTCAGGTGGTTTGTTCGACCCGAGAGCTGCACTTAACAACGTGCCTGCCGGTTCAAGCTATGCTACCTATTTAACTGCGATCAATTCGTTCCCAATTCCTGCACCGCTCCGTAGTGCGGTGGCCAATCAATACCTGCCCTTCTATTTTGGACTCGCCAACCCCGCTGTACTGCCTAATCAGGAGGTGACAAGAACAGGGTACAACGAAAACACGCTGGTCGATTACAATACTGAGTCGATGAAAGCATCTGGTGCACTGCACTATAAATTTACGCCCAGTATTGAAGGTATCGCTCAAATCAACTGGGGAACCGGAACCTCTGTTTATACCGGTACCGACCGTTATTCTTTGCGTAACTTCAGCATTGGTCAGTATAAGCTGGAATTAAAAGGGGAGGACTTCTTCGTGCGCGGATATACTACCCAGGAACGCTCCGGCGATTCATATATCTCCTCCATCGTTGGCGCGTTCATTAACGAAACCTACAAACGTTCGGAAGACTGGTTTCCGCAATACATCGGAACGTATATAGGTGCCAAGCTAAACCCGGCCGGACTTACAGATGCTCAGGCACATGCTGCCGCGCGTGCTGCTGCCGACCAAGGGCGGCTGATACCGGGAACACCGGCATTTGAGGAGGCACGCACGCGTATCGCTAATACTACGATTGTAAGTACAGACCGTGCTGCCGGGGTTTACGGTGCAAAATTTGACGACAGAACCAACCTTTACCATTACGAGGGACTGTACAACTTTTCCAACCTGTTAAACAATGTCGTCGAATTGCAGATCGGGGGCTCTTACCGCATCTTCCAGCTCCGTTCAAACGGAACCATCTTTGACGACCGCACCAACAAAATAGATATCGATGAATATGGCGTATTCGGACAGTTGTCGAAGAAATTCTTCGAAGACAAATTCAAGCTTTCTTTGTCGGGCAGGTACGATAAGAATCAGAACTTCGAAGGCCGCTTAACACCAAGGATCTCCGGAGTTTATACCGTGGCGCCAAACAACAACATCCGCGTGTCTTATCAAACCGGCTACCGCAACCCTACCACCCAAAACCAATACATTGATCTTACTGTAGGTGGTGGTCAGCTCCAGCTTATCGGAGGCTTGCCGAGCCTTCTCGCTAAGTACGATTTGTACAATAACAGGCCGTATACCGACGCAAGTTACCGTGCTTTCGTCGCTTCCGCCATCGCTGGTACGCCCAACGAGAGCTTGTTACAGGCCTATCAGTTTGATCCAAGAGGCGTCGTTCCGGAAAGCGTTAAAGCCTACGAGATCGGTTATAAAGGATTGTTAGGCGGACGCTTGCTCATCGATGCGTATGCATACTATAACACCTATAAGAACTTCATTACTGCAGTAGAGGTTTACCAGCGTCGCGGACAAGCCTTCCAAAAGTTTGGAGTACCTGTGAACGCCGACGGCGAGGTGGATACTTACGGAGCTGCATTGGGTATCGATTACCTGATCGCCAAGTATAACCTGTCTGGAAACGTGTCGTACAACGAGATCGGCGATCTTCCCGCAGGCTTCCTGAACGACTTCAACACACCTACCATCCGGTATAACGTTGGTTTGGGTAACCGGGAGATTGTTAAAAATGTGGGCTTTAATGTAAACTACCGCTGGCAGGATTCGTTCTACTGGACCTCATCATTTGCTTCCGGAACAGTGCCTGCATTTGGCACAGCCGATGCACAGGTTAACTTCAAAGTGCCGTCTGTAAACTCAATGATCAAAATAGGCGGTACCAATATCCTGAACAAGTACTATTTTACCTCTTACGGTAACCCGTCTGTAGGCGCACTGTACTATGTAGGTTTTACATACAACCCATAGGTTGTTCTAAACAGGCTAATCCAGATCCCCGGCAAACACCGGGGATTTTCTTTTGAAAGACCTTTATCTCTTCGGCTTTCCTTCGTCTTTCAGTCGTGTTCGCTCCGGCATCGCTTCGTCGCAATCCGAAGGAAAAGCGACATAAAAGTGCAGAGCGTACGTCAGCGCGCGGGTATTACACAGTACTTTCTAAGCTTGCTCGTCGTTCTTTCAATATCTCTTGGGTTTTAATTGAAATTTTTACACTTTTAGATGGTACAATACATCAGGTATTGGAGGGATAGGATAATAAAACGATTTTCATGGAAGAGCAAACAGAAGTTGGCAAGGAAATATTTAATCAGAAGATAAGCGATAGTACAGGTGATGAGGTGGTTCAGCATCTCAACAATCCGGTGGCTGGGGCCGAAGCCATCGTAAAAAAGTATCTGGACTCAGTTAAAAAGGTTTGGCAGGATGGTAACAGATACATTTTTGGTGATGGCAGCGCCAAGGTAGAGATCAGAATAGTGAGCGATGAGATCATTCGTATACGGCTTGCTCCGCATGGCGTGTTCCTCGATGATTTCTCATACGCCGTGCCGGTGGTCGACCAGAAAGTAACTACATTCCGACTGGAGGAATTCCCTGAGCACTTTGATATATCTACGAATACGGTCGTTTGCCGTGTGCGCAAAGACGATTTTTTGATCTCATTTCTGGATAAGCAAACGCAGGTAGTAATGAGTCAGGATGTATCTCCTATGCACTGGGAGGAGAATGCAGACTTTGGTGGCTATTATGTATACGCCACAAAAAAATGTCTCACGGAGGAGAACTTTTTCGGATTGGGCGACAAATCGGGCAATATGAACCTGCGTGGCAGGCATTTTCAAAACTGGAATACAGACGCATATTCCTTTGGCTGGGATCAGGACCCGTTGTATCGCACCATTCCGTTTTATATTGGCGTACACGATAAATCCGCCTACGGAATTTTCTTCGATAACACCTTTCGCTCGTATTTCGACTTCGGCAGGGAAGATGCCGAGAAGACAAGTTTCTGGGCCGACGGCGGGGAGCTGCAATATTACTATATGCATGGGCCGCATTTTATGGATGTGGTGAAGCGTTACCAGAGCTTAACGGGCACCCATCCAATGCCTCCAAAATGGGCTTTGGGATACCACCAATGCCGCTGGAGCTATTATCCCGAGAGCAAGGTGAAGGAGATCGCCGAGGGATTCAGGTCCAGGAGTATTCCTTGTGACGCGATATACCTGGATATCGACTATATGGATGGTTACCGTTGTTTTACCTGGAATAAAAGTCATTTCCCGGACCCGAAACGGATGATCAAGGAACTGACCACCGATGGTTTCAAAACGGTGGTGATGATAGATCCGGGAATTAAAGTAGACGATAATTACTGGGTGTTTAAAGAAGGAAAGGAAAACAACTACTTCTGTCGCCGTAGTGACGACTATTTTATGGAAGGGCACGTATGGCCGGGCCGTTGCCAGTTTCCGGATTTCACGAACCCAACCGTTAGAGAATGGTGGGGCGGTTTGTATAAGGAGCTTGTAGAAATTGGTGTTGCCGGTGTATGGAATGACATGAATGAGCCTGCAGTATTTGGTTCAGGTACATTCCCGAACGATGTACGTCACAATTACGACGGCTACCGAGGCTCACATCGCAAGGCACATAACGTTTACGGAATGCAAATGGTGCGTTCAACGTACGATGGCTTAAAGAAACTGATGCGCAACAAGAGGCCCTTTACCATTACCCGCGCGGGCTACTCCGGCATGCAGCGTTATGGCTGTGTATGGACCGGCGATAATGTGGCTACCTGGGAACACCTCAAGATTGGGAACATACAGTGTCAGCGGATGTCGATCTCAGGCGTGCCTTTCTGTGGAACCGATATCGGGGGCTTTAGTGGTGAGCCTGATCCGGAATTGTTTACCCGATGGATTCAGCTTGGAACGTTTTCTCCTTTTATGCGTGCACATTCGGCCGGAGATACCGCCGAAAGGGAACCATGGAGTTTCGGTGAACCCTATACGAGCATAAACCGTACCTACATTGAGCTCCGGTACCGCCTGTTGCCTTACCTGTATTCGGTATTTTGGGAGCATCACCGTTATGGATTCCCTATTCTTCGTCCGCTGGTTATGTTAGAGCAGGAGAATGAAAGTATGAGTTTCCGTCAGGATGAGTTTACCTTTGGCGACAAGATACTGGTATGCCCGGTTCTGGAACAGGGCGCTGCCTCACGAAGGGTCTACTTGCCTAAAGGTAACTGGTTTAACTTCTGGACACACGAGGTGCTGCAGGGCGAGAGCGAGCACCTGATCGAAACGCCGCTGGATCATATGCCGTTGTTTGTCCGCTCAGGTTCAGTTATTCCGGAGTACCCTGTAATGCAATACGTGGGCGAGCAGGAAGTAACGGAAGTATTACTGAATATTTATTATGCAGACTATGAAGTAAATTCTTTCCTTTACGAGGATCATGGCGACACATTTGCGTATGAGCAGGATATATACTCGGAAAAGAAGTTTGCCGTAAAAGGCAGCAGCAGTGGCTTGATTATTGAACAAAGCAGGGAAGGCCTGTATACCCCAAATTATGAGTGGTACAGTTATAATGTGGTAGGGTTACCGTTTAGCGTGGTGCGTATTACGGTAGACGATAAGGAAGTAACCGATTACAGCATAGATGACCGCAATTGCCTGCATTTTAAGTCAAATAAGAACTTTACGACAATAAAAATTTACAGCTAATGAAAGTATTGACCCACAGCTTGTTCAGCGATTTCGACATTTCCTTGTTCGTAACAGGTAAACATTTTAGATTGTATGAAAAGTTTGGGTCGCACATCATTACGGTAAATGGCGAAGTGGGCGTTTACTTTTCCGTCTGGGCGCCCAATGCGCAGTCGGTTGGTGTTATCGGCGACTTTAACCAATGGAACTGGGCGTCTCATCAGTTGTATAGGCGACTCGATTCTTCGGGGATCTGGGAGGGCTTTATCCCGGGAATTCATAAGGGCCAGATTTACAAATATGCCATCAAAGGTTTTGATGGCGTGGAACGGGAAAAAGGCGATCCTTTCGCGAGAAGATGGGAGCGCCCTCCACGCACGGCCTCTATGGTATGGGATACGGTTTATGTATGGAAAGATAAAACCTGGATGAACCGTCGCGCACGGGTAGATGCACTGAAACAGCCTATGACGGTGTATGAACTGCATCTCGGCTCCTGGCGGCGGGACCCGTCTGACCCAAAAAGGATCCTGACCTATAAGGAGATAGCAGAGGCACTGGTGCCCTATGTACTCGACATGGGTTTTACACATGTCGAGCTGATGCCGGTTATGGAATACCCTTATTATCCATCCTGGGGATACCAGATCACCGGTTACTTTGCTGCAAGTTCCAGACATGGAACTGCCCAGGAATTGATGTATCTGATAGAACAACTCCACAAGCACAACATCGGGGTTATTTTAGACTGGGTGCCATCACACTTTCCGGGTGATGCGCATGGTTTATATGAATTTGACGGAACGCACTTGTATGAGCATGCGGATATGCGTAAGGGCTTTCATCCTGACTGGAAATCCTATATCTTTAATTACGATCGGAACGAGGTACGGTCCTTCTTAATCAGTAATGCCATGTATTGGCTCGATCAGTTCCATGTAGACGGACTGCGGGTCGATGCGGTAGCGTCAATGTTGTATTTCGACTTTTCACGAACAGCGGCTGAGGCTGCTACTAACGAATACGGGGGTAGCGAGAACCTGGGAGCTATACAGTTCTTAAAAGATCTGAATGAGTCAGTTTATGGCAGTTTTCCTGGTGTGCAGACCATCGCAGAGGAAAGCAGTACCTATCCGGGTGTTACAAATGCGGTATATGCGGGGGGACTTGGATTCGGGATGAAATGGATGATGGGCTGGATGAACGATACCCTGAGGTATTTTAAGCTGGATCCGATTGCCCGGAAGCACCACCACCATCAGCTCACTTTCAGTGCTACATATGCCTTCAGCGAAAATTTTATGCTGCCCTTTTCTCACGACGAGGTGGTGCACGGCAAGTCATCAATGATTTATAAGATGCCTGGCGATGAGTGGCAAAAACACGCGAATTTGCGTGCTTTATACGCATATATGTTTACCCACCCCGGTACTAAACTTTTGTTTATGGGCAACGAGTTTGCTCAAACCCATGAATGGGATTTTAAGAATTCGCTCGACTGGCATTTACTCCAGTACCCAAGTCACCTCGGCATGCAAAAGGCTGTGCGTGCGATGAACACCCTGTACCGGTCGGAACCTGCCTTGTACGAGCATAGTTTCTCCTATGAAGGATTTGAATGGATCAACGCCGACGATTCCGATCATTCCATTTATATTTATGTCCGGAAGGGTTTAAAAGCTAAGGACACGCTGATCGTTATTTTAAACCTGACACCTGTATACCGTGAGGGTTACCGGGTAGGTTTGCCCGTTAAGGCTAAGTGGCAGGAGATATTTAATACCGATGCCGAAGAGTTCTATGGCAGCGGCAAACGAAATACAGGCGTATTGTTGCCAGAGGCTGAAGAATGCCATGGCAGACCTTCCTCTATTGTGTTGAACGTGCCGCCTTTGGCTGCGGTAGTTTTAAAGCAGGTATCTCCCCGCAAACCTTTCGTGTAACAGCTTTGTTGTAGTGGTATACATTTAAACCAACAGCAATGGAAACGCAAGATAACAAGAGCAATAAAGTACCTGCTCAGATCAATGATGATGCGCATCTGGAGAATCCAAGTGTAGATCCTGGTTTCGAGAACAGCAGTGATGACAATACGCTTAAGGGTAGAGAAGATAAGCGTGTGAACGACATTGATGTTAACCTTAGTATCTCGGAGATGCGCGAGGGCAAAACCAAACACGATGAAGAAGAAGGTCCTGAAGCAGCTGGATTGAGAGATATTGCCGATAGTGACTCAGACGATGATCAGTCGGACGACGCCATGAATCGCGGAAATGATCGCGACCACGGCGCATATAACCCTAAAAATATTTAGCTATTCGCTATCTTTGCAGCCTTAATTTGGAAACATGAATACCAAACAGGCATATAACATCTGGGCTGCTCAGTACGATACGAACGACAATAAAACGCGCGACCTTGAAGGCTTGGCCTTGAAGATTTGTCTAGCCAGTATTCCGTTCAACAAAGTATTGGAAATTGGCTGCGGTACTGGCAAGAATACGGAATGGCTTATGGAAAGAGCGGCGCTGATTACGGCGGTCGACTTCTCCGAGCAGATGCTGGCGCGGGCCAAAGACAAGATCAGTTCAAACCGTGTGGAATTTAAACAGGCGGATATTACTTCGAAATGGAATTTCAGGGACGGACTCTACGACCTGGTAACCTTTAGCCTGGTTTTGGAACATATCGATAACCTGGATTATATTTTTAATCAGGCCGCTAAATCATTAAACTCCGGTGGATATGTTTATGTAGGCGAACTGCATCCGTTTAAGCAGTACGAAGGGACCCGTGCCCGGTTTGAAACGGAAGAAGGCCGGCAGGAGGTTGATGCATTTAATCATAATGTGTCTGATTTTATACAGGCGGGCAAAAAACATGGACTTGCCCTGGTAGATCTCGAGGAATATTTTGATAACAACAACCGCACGGTTATACCAAGGATTTTGACGATCTTGTTGAAGAAAGTTTAGACCTTGCTTATGAAAGTATTATTTTGCTCAGCCGTTTTTTTATTGTCATCTGTATTTATCCATCAGTCTATGGCGCAATCCACCCAAAAGAAAGTAGCAGTAAAGCTAAACCACATTGCTGTCTATGTGGCAGATCTGCAAAAAGCTACCGACTTCTATAAAAACGTATTCGATCTGGAGATTATCCCGGAGCCTTTTAAAGACAACAGGCATACCTGGTTTACGTTGGGCCCGGCCGGACAGCTTCATTTAATTCAGGGCGCAAAGCCAGATCAGGTGCATGATAAAAACGAGCATCTTTGTTTCAGTGTAGCTTCGATGGACAGCTTTGTAAAGGCACTCGATAAAATGGGTGTAAAGTATGAGAACTGGGCAGGTAAGCTGAGCACTGTTACCAAAAGGCCCGATGGCATACAGCAGATCTATTTTAAAGATCCCGACGGCCACTGGCTTGAGGTTAACGACGATCACTGATCGCCAGCCTGTTTATAAGCGTCGGCTATAACGATTGCCATTAACCTTTCGGGATGCTCTACCGCTTTAAATCCAAACTGTGCGTAAAGCCCGTGCGCATCTAAAGTACCCAGCATGTATCTTCTGAGACCTTGCAGGTCTGGATGGAACAGCATCAGCGACATTAGTTTCTTGGATAGCCCCAAACCACGATATTCCGTCAGGATATAAACATCGGCGAGATAACCGAATGTAGCCCGGTCTGTAATCCATCGGGCAAATCCTATCTGCTGGGCTTCTTTGTAAATGCCGAAACATAAGGAATTTTCGATGGATCGCTGCACGACTTCCGAGGGGATGTTTTTAGCCCAGTACGATTCTTTGGACAGGTACTGATGCACTGCCAGGAGGTCGATCCGGTTCTTGTCATCAGAAAATATGAAACCGTCTTCTGCTATTTCCATCAGGTATTTATAATTCTTTCGGGCTGAGAAGTGTGTAGATTTATTTTCGCCACCTTTTGATCGCGTTCAATTGCAACAACGACCCCGAATACAAGGGTTCCGATAAATAAGAATATTAATAGCCAGTCGAAGGATTCCAGTTTTCTCATAGTTTGTGCATAACGCAGTTGAAGCGGAAATGTTTATAAAAAGTGATATTGTTTCGCATCCTTGGGTGAATTAACCTAAATGTTTGCTCTTCGTTCTTTCGGTCCTTCTTCGGGCTTAACTCATACTTTCTTCGGGAAATGGGGTACTTTTTCCGAAGAAAGTACGGATAATGCCTTGATTAAGCCCGAACCAGCCGAAGGGTAGGTTGCCTGTTGAAAAAACAAAAAGGGATGATCCATCCGGATACATCCCTTTTCTCTAACCAAATATAAACCTGTATGAACGGGTTTTATTTTAAGTTTCCGTAGTACTCTACGAATTTGGCCAATGCTGTTGAATAGCCCCACTCGTTATCATACCATGAAACCACTTTAACGAAGTTATCGTTCAGTGAGATTCCCGCTTTAGCGTCGAAGATAGATGCATGATCGTCTCCGATGAAATCTGATGATACCACTTCGTCTTCAGTATATCCTAGTACGCCTTTCAATTCGCCTTCTGAGGCTTCTTTCATGGCTTGCTTTACTTCTTCATAAGTAGCTGGTTTCTCTAAACGTACAGTAAGGTCAACAACAGAAACGTCGGCCACAGGAACGCGGAACGACATACCGGTTAATTTACCTTTAAGTTCAGGAAGTACCAGGCCTACTGCTTTTGCAGCACCGGTTGATGAAGGAATGATGTTAGAGAAACCACCGCGTCCGCCTCTCCAGTCTTTAGCTGAAGGACCGTCAACAGTCTTTTGTGTAGCTGTTACTGCGTGGATAGTGCTCATTAAACCTTCAACGATACCGAATTTATCGTTCAATACCTTTGCGATAGGTGCTAAACAGTTCGTAGTACATGATGCATTAGATACGATGGTCTGATCTGCAGTAAGTTTGTGATGGTTAACGCCCATTACATAAGTAGGAGTGTCATCTTTGGCAGGGGCAGAGAATACTACTCTTTTTGCTCCGGCCGCAAGGTGCTTTTCAGCATCTGCTTTAGTAAGGAACAGACCTGTTGATTCGATAACGGTCTCAACACCTACTTCATCCCACTTCAGGTTTGCAGGGTCACGCTCTGCAGTGATGCGGATTGTTTTTCCGTTTACTACAAGGTTTCCGTCTTTTACTTCAATTGTTCCATCGAATTTACCGTGGGTAGAATCATAACGCAACATGTAAGCCATGTAATCTGGTTCTACAAGGTCGTTGATAGCAACGATGTCCAATCCTCTTTTCAATGCAGCTCTGAAAACCAGTCTGCCGATACGGCCAAAGCCGTTTATTCCAATTTTGCTCATTTTTATTGAATTAATTTGAATAGTAGTTTAGTAAATTATAAATCGGTTCTTTAGTTATTGATGTAATGGTTAGCCCATGCTGTTTTGCTATGGCACGCAGCTGATCCTGAAATGTTCCGGCTACCAAACCCACGAAATGAATATCATGGCCGGGGTGCTGTTTTACAGTAGGCAGCATATAGATATGATAATACCTTTCAAACGCCTGGTTTACCACGTCAAGTATATATTTATGGTCCCTGTTTTCTATAAAAAAGTCAAAAAAGGAACTCAAAAATTGCTGAGCCATTGGTTTTTTATAAACCCGCTCCAATATCTGGGGCCGGTCCAGATTGTATTTCACCTCGAACTTTTTGTGAAGGTCGTCAGGCAGCTTATTCTGCATAAAATGCTTGAGCAGCACTTTGCCCAGGTAATTTGCCGAACCTTCATCACCAAGAATGAAACCTAATCCGTAGTTGTTCTTCTCCGGGTTTTTCCCATCAAAATAGGCACAGTTGGCCCCGCTACCCAAAATACCTACAATACCGGTATGGTTGTAGCATGCTGAAATAGCTGCGCCGTAAATATCATCCTTTACCAGGATCTTACTGTACCGGAAGAATTGTCCAAGTGTTTCTGCGAGTTCGTTTTTCCGCTCGGGAGAGGAGGCACCTGCCGCGAACACATAGATCTTTTTAATGCTTTCAGCATGATTGATCAGCGTAGTTTTTTTGTTCAGTGCGTTTAAAATAGCTTTCGGATCATTTAAGCAGGGATTAATGCCTGGCATGGTGCATTCTGCCACTGCCTTGCCGTCCCTGGCTATTTTCCAGAAAGCTGTTTTTGAGCCGCTGTACACTACTGCGATCATGCTTATATAGACAATACTTTAGTCATTTCCAACAAATCACTTTCCAGCTTAAAGCTGTGCTTGTTGAGCGCTTCCTCGATGCTGGTGGCCTGGATGTCGTTGCCGCGAAGACCCACCATATGCATGGTATTTCCGCGAAGCAATTCGTTTACTGCAGCAAATCCCAATCTGCTGCCCAGTATCCTGTCGAAGCTGCTCGGGCTACCGCCACGCTGAAGGTGCCCGAGTATGGTTACCTTGGTATCATAATGGTTGAAACGCTCCTTAACTTTCTTCGCTATGTCGTACGCGCCGCCCGATTTATGCCCTTCAGATACGATAACGATGCTTGAAGACTTTTTGGTAGAAGCACCTGACTCCAGCTGAGCGATAAGCTCGTCTAAACTGGTGTGGCGCTCAGGAAGGAGCACCGCTTCGGCGCCGCTTGATATAGCGCTCCTTAATGCAATACAGCCGGAGTCGCGGCCCATTACTTCAATAAAGAACAACCGGTCGTGCGAATCGGCGGTGTCCCTGATCTTATCGATAGCTTCAATTACCGTGTTAATTGCGGTATCGTATCCCAGGGTAAAGTCAGATCCATAAAGGTCGTTATCAATAGTGCCCGGTACACCCATAACCCGAACGCCGTGTTTTTTTGCGAAACGCAGCGCACCGGTAAAAGTGCCATCGCCCCCGATAACAACGAGGCCGTCTATATCTCTTTTTTTAAGATTTTCAAATGCAATGTCAAGTCCTTTGTCGGTCTTGAAATCAAGACAACGGGCGGTCTTTAAAATTGTCCCTCCAAGATGAATGATGTTGCTCACAGATCTGGCATTCATGGGGTTGATGTTGTTGTCTATCAGACCCTGATAGCCCTGCATCACACCAAACATGTTAACGCCATTATAAATTCCTGTCCGCACTACCGCCCTGATACAGGCGTTCATTCCGGGCGCATCGCCCCCTGAGGTGAGTACAGCTATATTTTTAATATTTGGTTTCATGATTGTATATACGAATATAGCGTGTATTATTTACACTAAGTAATTTATTTTGCATTTTCGGATGCAATTAGGCCGCAAGTATATTTATTTGCGTCAACATAAAAAAATTAAAGACCGATTACTTTCCGTCTTGTGCAGTAGGCTGTAAAACCGACTGCAAATATTTAGCGTCGGTCACTGCATAGCCCTGTACATCATTGTTGAAATAAATGAATGCTTGTTTGGTATGTGTGCTCATTTTCAACTCTTTCGCAAAATCGTCCAGTTCATGTTTTGAATACCGAGAGGTATAAAGCTGCTGCCCTCCATGCATACGATAATACAGCAGATCCGTGTTGCTTACCATGTCATCAGGGAAGTCCGGATGGCTCATCCCGCAGAAACTGATACGGTGTTCGGCAAGCTGGTTCCACACCTCTTTCTTCCACCAACTGCTGTGCCTGAATTCGACCACATTCCTGATGTCTCTATCCAGGCCGCCCGTCAGCCTGCTCAGCCGTTCTTCAGAATAGGTAAAGTTTGGGGGGAACTGCCAGAGCGTACAACCCAGCTTTTCTTTTAAGCCCTTCTCCACAACCGTGTAGAAGTCGCCTATCATTTGTGATGCCCCGCTCATTTTCTTATAATGTGTAATGGATCTTGGCGCTTTAACGGCGAATAGAAAGTTGTCGGGGCTCTGCGCATACCAGCTCTCTAAAGCCGGTAGGCGCGGGAACCTGTAAAAGGTGACGTTCAGTTCCAGGGTTTTGAAATGCTGGCAGTAAAATTCAAACCATTTCTTTTGTGGTAAGCCTTCCGGATAGAAACCGCCTAGCCAATGCTTGTAGTGAAACCCTGAGCAACCGATTGATGTACGCATATCTTGTTTCCTTTGACAGACTTCCGCAAAAAACGTGCGCCTCTGAACTGACGCGTGCAAACCTAGTACTTCTACTTCTTTCAGCGGGCAAAATACCCGATAACGTTAGGAGCAACACAGTTTCAGGCTTGCGTTGTTAATCATCTACAATTAATCAACCTATCGTTATGGAAAATCAAAATGAACAGCTGCAGAATGACGCCGAGCGCGATAAGCATATCAACACAGTTGTAGTTCCGGAAGAACAGATTAAAGGCAGTGATGCCGACACCAATCCGGAGTTGGATATATCGGACTCAAATGATGTTGAGGATAAATCGACAAGTACACACAGGTAAATGCCTGTTTTTCAGTCTTTCAAAACCTTTTGGCCGAGCCCATGTTTAACAGGGGAATATTTATCCTAAAAAATAAACAGTTATGAAAAAAGTAATTTTACTGATGTTCGCAGTAGTTTCCATTGGGTTTGCTGCGTGCAGCTCTGACAAGAGCGGGGACCAAAGTGGAGATTCAACAATGTCGGACACGACGCTTATGGATGATCCGACGATGAGTGCAGATACCAATATGGTCGACACCATGGGTATGGCAGATACAACCACAATGGATACCAATACTACGATCCGCTAACGCACCGGAGATAGCAAGCTCGTTTTGGGGCTTGCTATCTCTTTTTCTACTGATTATCGCTCGCAGCTGAATAACGATTGCCACAGGGCAGGGTTTAGCTTTTTTGGCAAGCCGTCTTTAAAGACTGCTGCGCCGTTTGCAGAAATAAAAAACAGGATGAAATACTGATAAATTTTTCTAGTTTAGCCCAAACTAAAATTAGAATGTTTTGAAAGAAGTCTTACCAAAGTTTGATTCCACTTTCTCTATCGACTGTGTGGTGTTCGGGTTTGATGAAGGAGAGCTGAAAATCCTTTTGATAGAAAGAAATGAAGAACCGTTTAAGGATTGGTGGGCTTTGCCTGGTAATATTGTTGGCGAGGATGAAAGTTTGGACCAATCGGCTGCACGCATATTAAGAGAGCTGACTGGTCTTACCAATATATATATGGAGCAATATTATACCTTCGGTGATGTAAACAGGCACCCGCAGGGTAGGGTTGTGAGTATTGCCTATTATGCGTTGCTCAGACTGGGCGGAGAGAAGACTGTAAAGCCGCAAAGTAATTACGCGAAGCAGGCTTACTGGATCAACGTAAAGGATCTTCCTAAACTGGCGTTCGACCACCAGCAGATCTTTGAGAAGGGACTTGAAAAAATCAAACGGCGTATCAAGCATCAGCCAATCGCTTTTGAACTGCTGCCCGAAAAGTTCACGCTTACCCAGCTTCAGAATGTGTACGAGGTAATTCTGAACAAAAAACTGGATAAGCGTAATTTCAGGAAGAAAATGCTCAGTTTTGGTGTGTTAAAGGATCTGGAAGAAAAGCAACAGGGGGTGTCGTTCAGAGCGGCAACTTTGTACAAGTTTGACAAGCGTAAATATGCCAAGTTGTTCGGGAAAGAGATCTCCTTCTAAAAAGAAAAACCCTAAGGCTCCTTAGGGTTTCTTTTTATGTCAATTTGATTATGACTTTGGTGCGATGTTGAGGTGGTAGTCTACCAGGTCATCTATAGGCGAGCGGATGATCTTACCAACGCCCATTTCGTAGCGGTCGGCCACCACACTGAGGATATCCCGGAAGCTATATCCAACAGATCCTACGCAGTTAAGCTGATATTCCTTGTAGTTAGGATAGTGCTTCACCAGGTTCTCGAAGAATGCGGTAAATGCATAATCGACAGTAGCTGTGGTATAATCTTCATAACTGTCTTTGAAGTCATACAGGAATTTGCTGAAGCTTGCACAGAAACGGTTTGGCAACGGCTTGTTGTAAATATGATCAAAGATGTCTTCGTTAGTCAGCGCAAAGTTGTCATAAAAGCTTTCTCTTAAGCCTTTAGGCATATAACCTTTCATATAATCGGCCAAAATACGCTTGCCGATAAAACATCCGCTTCCTTCATCGCCCAGGAAGTAACCCAGGGAATCGATGTTCAGGGTGATGTCTTTTCCATCATATAAGCAAGTATTTGTACCTGTACCAAGGATGGCAGCAAAACCCGACTGGTCAGCCAGAAGCGCACGGCATGAAGCTAAAAGGTCGTGTCCGATATTGATCTTAGCGTTTACGAAGATTTGTTTCATTGCATCAGCAACGATTTGCTTGTTGGCGTCTGTAGAACAGCCCGCGCCGTAATAATTTACTTCGGTAAGTTTATCCGTCTCCAGAAAGTCCGGCAGGGACTTTTTTAAGGATTCAACAATATACGCTGTACTGGAAAAGTAGGGGTTATATCCCTCAGTATTGAAAAGGATTTTTCTTCCTGCCTCGTTAATTAAACACCAATTTGTCTTGGTCGATCCTCCGTCTGCAATAACTATCATCTTAATTCGTCTTTTTCGGGATAAAAGTAAATAATCCTAAATCTTTGGTATGTTTTTTTTTCATAATTTAATTTATTGGTTTTGGTTGTCGTTGTATAATGTTGCTCTAATGTTTAAAAAACGGCTCTTTTATCCGCGTTTGGCAGGTTTGTAACCCGACCATATTGTTAAATAAACACTAAGCTAAAATACACTTTTATTTTATAATCCCAATTTTAATATAATATCTGAAAAAGCAGCAGGCCACAGAAGCGGGTTACAGGGTTTTAAAAAGTTATAATACATTTGTATCTGCCAGCGTAAAAGGCAGCCCTTACATGAAGAAATTACTTGTGGCCAACCGTGGCGAAATAGCTTTAAGAATCATGCGCTCTGCCCGGGAAATGGGAATTAAAACAGTGGCGGTTTATTCGGAGGCCGACCGTAGGGCATTGCACGTGCGTTATGCCGATGAAGCCGTTTGCATAGGACCGGCCCCCTCCAACCAATCGTACCTGCTAGGCGAGCGTATTATTGATGCCTGCTGTCAGACCGGTGCGGAGGCTATTCATCCCGGATACGGTTTTCTGTCGGAGAATGCCTCTTTTGCCCGTATGGTCAGGGAAGCTGGATTGATCCTGGTTGGTCCAACCCCCGAAGCCATGGAGATTATGGGCAACAAGCTTTCTGCGAAAGCTGCCGCGTTGAAGTACAACATTCCAATGGTGCCGGGCACAGCCGAGGCAATAACAGATATCGCCGAGGCAAAACAACGTGCTTTGGAAGTTGGTTTCCCGATCCTCATCAAGGCTGCTGCGGGCGGTGGTGGAAAAGGAATGCGGATTGTAGAGCAGGTACACGATTTCGAAAGCCAGATGCAGCTTGCAGTAAGCGAGGCGACTTCTGCTTTTGGCGATGGTTCTGTTTTTATAGAACGTTATGTTTCATCGCCGCGGCACATTGAAATACAGGTTCTGGGCGATACACATGGCAATATTGTTCATCTTTTTGAACGGGAATGTTCAGTCCAGCGCAGGCACCAAAAAGTTGTGGAAGAAGCACCGTCCAGCATACTTACCGAGGAGGTCAGGGCAGAAATGGGACGCTGTGCGGTCGATGTCGCACGTTCGGTGAGCTACGTTGGTGCCGGAACCGTAGAGTTTATCCTGGATGAAAACCTTAACTTTTTCTTTTTGGAAATGAACACACGCCTGCAGGTAGAGCATCCGGTTACAGAACTGATCACGGGGCTCGACCTGGTAAAGGAGCAGATCCGGATAGCGAGGGGAGAGGTGTTGTCGTATAAACAGGAGGACCTTCATATCAATGGCCATGCCATTGAATTAAGGGTTTATGCAGAAGATCCGGACAACAATTTCCTGCCCGATATTGGTGTGCTCCAAACCTACCGTACGCCAAAGGGAAATGGTGTGCGGATCGACGACGGATTTGAGCAGGGTATGGAAGTGCCTATTTATTATGATCCGATGATCGCTAAGCTGATTACCTGGGGGCACGACCGGAGCGAGGCTATGGATAGAATGATCAGGGCTATCGATGAATATGAGATTACCGGTATTAAAACTACGCTGGGATTTGGTAAGTTTGTGATGCGGCATGAAGCATTCCGGACCGGCGCTTTCGATACACATTTCGTGAGCAAATACTTTGAGCCAGGCAGCCACTATGAGGATAAAGATGAGGCCATGATCGCGGCAGTCGCTGCCGTGCTTTTTTCAAACAAGCGGATCGCCCGCGTGGCCGCACAGGCTTCAGCGCCTCAAACCAATTGGAAAAGGAATCGCACACGTTATAACTGATTTACATGTTTACAGGAATTATAGAAACAACCGGTTCCATTACCGAGATACGCGAGGAAGGCACAAATATTCATTTTACCGTAAGTTCACCCATAAGCAGTGAGCTGAAGATTGATCAGAGTGTGGCTCATAACGGTGTATGCCTCACTGTAGTTGCAGTGGCGGCAGAAACGCATACGGTGACGGCTATTCACGAGACCTTACAAAAAACAAATTTGGGTAGCCTGCGTGTAGGCGGGGCGGTAAATCTGGAGCGCTGCATGCAGATGAACGGCCGGCTGGACGGGCATATCGTGCAGGGGCATGTGGATCAAACAGCCGTCTGCATAAAAAAAGCTGAACTGGAAGGAAGCTGGGAATACCGCTTTAAGTATGACTCTGCGCCGGGAAACGTAACCGTCGAGAAAGGATCCGTGTGCGTTAACGGCATCAGCTTAACGGTGGTCAATTCGGCGTCCGACGAGTTTTCTGTGTTTATTATTCCCTATACATACGCATATACCAATCTGCACGAAGTGGAAGAGGGCGACACGGTTAACATTGAGTTCGATATTATCGGGAAATATGTTGCCAGACTGATCAATAAAAGCTGATCAGCGTTTCAGCTCAGCGATCTTATTCTTGATGAAGTTGGCCTGCTTGACCTTTTTCTTTTCATCTATGGTTTTAAGATAGCGCTCGTAATAGTCTATCGCATTCTTCTTGTCGCCCATCTTCATTTCATACAGCAGAGCGATGTTGTACAGCAGGCTTCCATCATTCTCGAAATCGAGCCCCCGTTTATAAGCCTTTGTAGCGGGTTCATTTTGCTGTATCTGCTCGTATGAGTCGCCCAGCAACCCATAATAACTTGCTGCGCGCGGAGAAACGCCGAGGTTGATGGCCTTTTCCAGGTAAGTGATGGCGCTCTTATAGTCTCTTATGCCCCGGTAGCTTCTGGCGAGATCGTAATAGAGCGCTTCCTTATCGCTGCTCATTGTTTCAGGAATCATTAGAAAATGTTTCACTGCATTCCTGTAGTCGAGTGTCAGATAATATGCTTTGCCTAAGTGGTCCAAAACCATAACGGTGCTGTCGCCTTCGCTCAGCAAAACTTGCCCCGTTTTAATCACCTCTCGGTATTTCCGGTTCTCCAGGTCTACCGGCATCATCAGTCTTTTCAGCCGCAGGTTTTCAGCGTCTGCGTTGAGTGCAGGCGCCAAGACTGCTGCCGCACGTTTAAAATCTTTGTTTTCCAGGTACAGTGCCGCCAGTTCGCTGGCAATATCCGCATCTACCGGATCCATTTTATGAGCCAGTTCAAGATAAGTTAGTCGACGGCCGGTGGGCGAGCCCTTTTCGAGTTCTGAAAGCCGCTTATAAGGTAGGATACTGGTGCTGTCCGCTTTTGCTGCTGCCAGATAATAAAATCTGGCTTTGTTCATATAGCCCCTACTGGCGTGGTCTTCTGCAAGTTTTGTCAGCTCCGGGAAACCAGCGGAGTCAGACTTTACGACGGACTGAACGCTGTCTACAGCAAGCGTATCCTGACCCAGGACGAACTGTGCTGACATCAGCGTCATCAGAAATAATGCAATCTTTTTCATGTGTCGTACAAGTACCCCAAACTTCATTCCAGTTCTATATCGCGGTCGTCTACGGGCAGATAGATATTAAAGGTAGAGCCCACGCCCTGTTCGCTCTCTACCGTAAGCATGCCGTTATTCCGTTCCACAAAATCCTTACACACCACCAGGCCTAATCCGGTGCCCTTCTCGTTGGCAGTGCCGCGCGTTGATTGGTTCTCGCCCGTAAACAGTTTTTCAAGCACTTCTTTAGGCATACCCAGACCGTTGTCCGCTATGCTAAGCCGGATGAACGCTTCTTTAGTATAAACTGCCGTAATATGAATCCGGCAACCAGATTGACAAAACTTAATGGCATTGTTCAGGATGTTTCTCACAACGATCTCCATCATGATAATGTCTGCATACACCGTTGCGCCCGGAAACACATCCTGTATGATTTCGATATTTTTTGATTTTGCAGAGGGCAAATGATAATTGACCTCGTTTACAACCAGGCTTTTGAGGTCAAAAAATTCATGGTTGATGCCATAACCTTTAAGCTGGCTTCTCGACCAATGTAAAATGTTCTCGAGGAGGTCGGTGGTATAAAGAATGTCTTTAGACAGGGCTGGCACGAGCGTTTTAAACTCCTCCATGCTGATCAGGTTGTTAGAGATCATTTTGAGTACTTCCGACAGGTTCACCAGCGGACCTCTCAGGTCGTGCGCAATGATCGAAAATATCCTGTCCTTCAACTGGTTCAGCCTTTGAAGTTCCTCCGCCTGCAGTCTCGAGCGGAGCGACTCTTCCCGTAATGAGGTAAGATCCTGCAACTTGATGATTGTTGCCTCGCTACTCAACTGATTTTCGTTAAGATACCTGATGTCTGCCTCGATGGCATATAATCCGTTTGGTGTCTGAACGTTAAGCTCGATTTTCCCGGATTCCTTGCGGTTAAGGTAGTCGAACAGTAAGGTCTGATCCGGCATCAGTGCCGATATCGGTGTACCGATGATCTTGCTGTTGTGATAGTCTGTCAGGTAGGTTTTAAAGCTTCGGTTATAATCGATTACACGGTTTCTATGGTCAAGCACCACAAAGCCATCCTGCATGAGGTCCAGCACTTTTTCACGGGCTACAGGCAGAATATCGAAGAGTTTAAACCTGTAGATGGCCAGCGAGATCATAAACACCGTTGCAATAAAGGCAAAAGGCGTAAGGTCCAGGTTTGGGACAGGGCGCAGACCGGTGAGATACGAAATATTGGCCGCCCAGGGTATCATCGCAGAGATGATGATCATATAGTTCTGCCGTCTGTAAATCGGGTCGGCCTGCCTGAACTTGATGATCAGCAGGTAACTGCCAATGGCCAGCAAAGCATAAAAATAGACTGTAAATAAGCGGTAAGCAATTGCAGGCTCTATCGCAACCATCGGAAAATCGCCGCTCGTATCCATGTACAGCCGCTCGTAGTGCAAATGGTGGTAATCGTTCGTCCATACAAGCAGGGTAGTTATCACCGACACACTGATCAAAAAGATCAGGTTTCGCTTCCGTTTATACCAGGCCTCCTTGCCAGACAGATGCAGGCAGAACAAAAACCAGTTGAGCGGCAGGGCTGTAATACCAAGGTATTGTATGTTGATGTAAATGGTCGCCTGTTCAAGCGTCGGACTGGCAAGTTCGAAGCCGTAACCCAATGCCCAGATAGCATTTGCCAGCATCATAATGCCAAAAAACCTTACCGCGCCCCCTTCTTTTTTATAAACGTAATAAGAAAAAAATAATGTAACCGACCCGCATATGATCAGAATCGTTGAGTAAACGTTAAAACTAAATTCCATCTATTGCGCGCACACTTAGTACAAAAAAACTCGATTAATAAAACAATAACGCAGGTTTGAACATTATATGCCTAAATCTACATAATTTAGTTTTAAACTGAAAATGTTGTTAGTTTTACATTGTTTAAATAACTCTTAGTCATTTATGAAAAAAATACTACTTGTGGCACTGTTGACGGGTTTCAATCTTGCCGCATTCAGTCAGCTGATGCCTAGTTTTCAACTGGGCTTGAAAGCAGGTGCAAATTTATCAAAACTGAGTACCGAGAATACATTCAGCAGCGATAACCGTGCGGGTTATTTCGCGGGTCTGTGGGCACGCGTTGGCGCGGCGGGTATCCATCTGCAGCCAGAGCTGTATTTAAGCGGTAAGAACACTACGCTTACGAACTCAGCAGGCCAGGAAAACAAAGTGAAGTTTACCAGTATGGATGTGCCTATCCTTGTAGGTACCAAACTTGGTGCTGCGGGTGTCGGGCTGCGTTTAAATACCGGTCCCGTGGTATCCTTCATTCTGGACGACGAGCAGTCTTTCGGTGATGCAGCATCAAGCGCATTTTCAGGGGATTTCAAAGGTCAGAACATCGCATGGCAATTTGGTGCCGGACTGGATATAGGTAGCCTTGGTGTCGACCTGAGGTATGAAGCCGGTCTGTCTAAGCTTGGTGAAGACCAGTATGAGGGACAGAAATTGCGCTTGTTCACGTTCGGATTAGCTTATAAACTCTTTTAGTCCGGCATTTCTGTAAAATGTATAAAAAAGGGCAGGCTGAAAAGTCTGCCCCTTTTTTTGGCGCCAAAATTGAGTATGTTACTTAGTCAACCTAATC
Source organism: Pedobacter faecalis (assembly GCF_030182585.1). NCBI lineage: Bacteria > Pseudomonadati > Bacteroidota > Sphingobacteriia > Sphingobacteriales > Sphingobacteriaceae > Pedobacter > Pedobacter faecalis. The sequence goes on from NZ_JARXOW010000002.1 coordinate 252,547, forward strand.
AAAACTGTTATGAACATCAAAGAACTATTGCTAAAGCATCAGAACTTCGCTGAGCTCCTGAAACAATTCGCAATCAAGGCAGAGGACTTCAGGATCCGGGACGAAGATGTCCTGCTAAATGATCAGAATTTAGAACACCGAGAGATATTAAAAGAAGACATCTGTATTGAGGGAAAGAACGAGCAGGGAATCATTAGCTTCTTTGGGACACTTCACTGCAACCTTCTCAACAAATTGGCAGTTTTCGAAATGCAAGGCTTCGAACAGAAGTCGGGCCAGCAGATGTGTGCCAGTTAACGGTCCTTCAAAATCTCTTTAATTTCGTAGTTGAAAGCTCCTTTAATCGGGCGTATAGGCGTTTCTCTGTCGTCGCTCAGGATTTTTACATAACAGGCGCCAAAATAAAAGATGAACGACGAGTAGAATACGAACAGCATGATCAGAACAATCGACCCTGATGTTCCGTAAATATTCTCTATGCCGCTCAGAGGCAGCAGTATACGAAGCAGGTATTTTCCCAAACTGAACAAAACCGCGGTAAGCAGCCCTCCGCGCATGGCTGCGATCCAGGTTGGACGCCCGCTGGTCAGATAGCGGAACAGCACAGTAAACCAAATCATGACAATGCCGATGAAGGCCAGCTGATTGATTATCCATAATAAGACCCTGCCGAAGCTTGGCGCGGCGGTATTGATGTACTCGCCTATAAAAGTCTGAATGCTGTCGGTTACAAAGCCCAGCATAAACAGGATACCTGCCAGCAAGATGATCACCATAGATCTTCCTCTGAGCTTGATATTAAACCAGAAGCCGGACTTTGGTTTATTGCCTATAGACCAGATCTGATCCAGGGAATTCTTGATTACGGTAAATAAGGTGGTAGCCACGAACAGAAAAAACACGAAACTGATCAAAGTAGCATACCATTGATGGTCTATGCCACGTATGTTGCGCAGGGTTTCCCTGATTTGTACCGTACTGCTGTCGTCCAGCACGTTGGCTAAACGTTCAAATATCCGTGAAGCCAATATCCTGCGGTCTATAAAGAATCCAAACAGCCGGATCAGGATTAAAAGAATAGGGGGGAGCGCAAAATTGGTAAAGAACGCCGTAGCACCTGCCAGTCGCAGCGGGTCGTTTTTGCTGAACAGCTTGAACGCCGCCTTCAGGCGATAATAGAGCAGTATAGCCCTCTTAACCGGATCAAATCTCATGGCTCGTACCTCACTACGGCCGAAAGTAATAAAAAAAGAGGACATCCGTGTCACGGATGCCCTCTCCAGTTTTCAAATAAATAAGAGGCTATAAGTTGCCCCTCAGCTCTTGTTCGCGTTCCAGGGCTTCAAAAAGCGCCTTGAAATTGCCTGCACCAAAAGACTGTGCCCCTTTTCGCTGAATAATCTCGAAAAATAAGGTCGGCCGGTCTTCTACGGGCTTTGTAAAGATCTGTAATAGATAACCTTCTTCGTCACGGTCTACCAGAATACCGAGTTCCTGTAACCGCGCGATTTCTTCGTCAATCACGCCAACGCGTTCCGGCATCATATTGTAATAGGCTTCTGGGGGTGCACTTAAAAACTCAACCCCCCGAGCTTTTAAGTCACGCACTGTAGCAAGGATATCCTTTGTAGCTACAGCAACATGTTGCACCCCTTCGCCTTCGTAAAATTCAAGATATTCTTCAATCTGGGATTTCTTTTTGCCTTCAGCAGGCTCGTTGATGGGGAATTTGGAATAGCCATTGCCATTGCTCATCACCTTGCTCATCAAAGCGGAGTATTCGGTGTTGATCTGTTTGTCGTCGAAAGACAGGATATTCACAAAGCCCATCACCTCTTCGTACCATTTAACAGTATCATTCATCCGGTTCCAGCCTACATTGCCTACGCAGTGATCAATGTATAATAAGCCTGTTTCCGCAGGAGCATAATCACTCTTCCAGGCTATAAACCCAGGCATGAAAGGTCCGGTATAGTTTTTCCGTTCAATGAACATATGCACGGTTTCCCCGTAGGTATAGATACCCGACATGCGCAGCTCTCCGTGCTCATCCTTTTGGGTTACCGGTTCCAGATAGGGCTGCGCCCCTCTTTTCGTCGTCTCCTCAAAGGCACTGTAGGCGTCATCCACCCAAAGCGCAAGCACTTTAACCCCGTCGCCATGTTTCCTGACGTGTTCAGAAACAGGATGATCAGACTTGAGCGCGGTGGTCAGCACCAGCCTGATCTTGCCTTGCTGCAGCACATATGAGGCGCGGTCGCGCACCCCGGTTTCCGGTCCCGCGTAGGCGAGCGACTGAAACCCGAATGCTGTCTTATAGTAATGTGCCGCTTGTTTGGCGTTTCCAACATAAAATTCAATATAGTCTGTTCCATTGATCGGTAAAAAATCCTGCGCCTGTGCGATCTTTTCCGCAAATGTTTGTGTTGACATGGTTCGTTTTTTTATGATAATCAGTTCTGTTCTACTCTATATTTTCCTGCCAGCTCTTATGATAGCCCTCATCCTCTATGGCCACTGCATGGTCGGTCAGCATCAGCGACCTGAAGGGATCAATCATTACGGCGAGCTCTTCCGTGCTTTCTTTACCGATGGATTTCTCTACCGTTCCCGGATGCGGACCGTGCGGTATTCCGCCAGGGTGCAGGGTAATTTGCCCTTTTGCCACACTTTTCCGGCTCATAAAATCACCGTCTACATAATACAGCACCTCATCACTGTCCACATTGCTGTGGTTGTAAGGTGCCGGAATGGAAAGTGGATGATAATCGTATTTCCGAGGTACAAACGAGCATATCACAAAGTTGTGTCCCTCGAAGGTTTGATGTACCGGGGGCGGCTGGTGCAGGCGCCCGGTAATCGGCTCAAAATCATGAATGGACAAGGCGTATGGATAATGATAGCCGTCCCAGCCCACAAAGTCGAAAGGATGCGTCCCGTAGATGTAGGGGTATATCAGTCCCTGTTTCTTGATAAGTACCTTAAAATCACCAAATTCGTCGAAGGTCTCCAGTTCCGAAGGCCTCCTGATGTCGCGCTCGCAAAACGGCGCATGTTCCATCAATTGCCCATGCGCATTGCGATAGCGTTTCGGCGTGCGTATAGGACTGAAACTCTCCACGATGAACAACCTGTTCTGTTCCGTTTCAAATTCCATCTGGTAAATCGTGCCACGCGGGATAATCAGATAATCCCCATAACCAAAGCGCAGTTTGCCGAATCCCGTTTTCAGCACACCGCTGCCCTCATGGATGAATACCACCTCGTCGGCCTGACTGTTCTTATAAAAATAGTCGGTCATAGACTTTCGCGGCGCGGCCAGTGATATATGCAGGTCGCTGTTGACCAGTACTGGTTTCCTGCTGTCCAGGTAATCATCTTCCGGTCTTATGTTAAAGCCGATCAGACTGGTATGACGTAAGTGCTTCTCGCGGGCAATCTTCGGTTCCACCGAATAAGGTTCGCCCAGCGACTTCACAATCGTGGGTGGATGGCAATGGTAAACCAGGGAATAAAGGCTTGAAAAGCCCTCTGTAGATACCAGTTCCTCTGCATACAGGTTGCCGTCTGGTTTGCGAAAAACCGTATGGCGTTTCGCAGGTATATTTCCTAATGTATGATAAACAGGCATAGCTTTAGGTTAGAAAAATTAAACAGAATAATATAATAACGGTTAAAACGTATTTTCGTTTCAAAGGCCCGCGCGACCGCGCAGCAGCATAAAAGGGGAACTACAGAGAATACTGCGCAAAGATGATCTTAGAGAGCATCGCATAGCGGAAAGCCGCCAGCGTTTCGCGGGCTAACTGGTTTTGTGCTATGCTGTTAGTTCTCATCATATCGTTTTCGTCTGCTAAAGTAAGTAATTCCGTAAACAAACAACAAGTACAGCACCGATTTTCTCCCTGAAATATTTTTACAACCACCTTTGTGCTATTTTTAACTAGCTTTGGAGCAACTAATTTTTTGAAGCAATCAGGCTTCTTCAATAAACGGACTGAAGATATGAAACTGGTATCCTACAAAACGGAAGACAGGGAACACCTCGGTGTTTTTGTAAACGGGCACATCTATAACCTCAATTCATGCGATAAACAAATACCCGACAACATGAACGCCTTTCTTGAAGGAGGCGAGGTGCTGATGGAACGGGCCAAAAAGGTCGATCAACAGATTAAAGGGGGCGGCATTGAGCCCAAAGAGGAAGCTTTTTATGAATTGCTGGCCCCAGTGCCCCATCCGGCATCGTGCCGCGACGGATATGCATTCCGGCAGCATGTGGCTGCCGCCCGGCGCAACCGTAAGGTAGAGATGATTGCCGAATTTGATCAGTACCCGATATTTTACTTCACCAATCACAATGCCATTCAGGGCCCGGGCGAAATTGCTTGTATGCCCGACCACTTCCAGAAACTCGACTTCGAACTTGAGGTGGCGGTAGTCATCGGAAAAAAGGGGCGCAATATTACCGCTGCTGAAGCCGACAGCTATATAGCGGGTTATATGATTATGAACGACATGAGCGCCCGTACGCTGCAGATGGAAGAGATGCTGCTCAATCTAGGTCCGGCCAAGGGCAAGGACTTTTCAACAGTGATAGGGCCATGGCTGGTCACGCCCGATGAACTTGAGCCTTACAAGATGGCCGCAAAAGCCGGACATACCGGGAATAATTACGACCTTAAAATGACCTGTACGGTCAATGGTATCCAGGTTTCCGCCGGTAACATGGCCGATATGGACTGGACCTTTGCCGAGATCATTGAACGCTGTGCCTATGGTGTAGACATTCTGCCCGGCGATGTGATCGGGTCGGGCACCGTTGGCACAGGCTGTTTCCTGGAACTGAACGGCACTGGACTGCTCAACGATCCGCAATATCCCGTACAATGGCTGCAGGACGGCGATATTGTCGAAATGGAAATTACCGGACTGGGACGTCTGAGCAACACCATAAAGGCCGTTGACACCGACTTTTCCATCCTTGCATTAAAGAAATAAACCATCCTTAATTCGTCCATGCTAACGATCGACACGACCACGCTCGCTCCGGCTCAGCTGCAGAATTATTTGCAATACGCCATTGCACCAAGGCCTATCTGTTTTGTTTCTACCGTCGACAGCTCGGGGGCGATCAACCTGAGCCCCTTCAGCTTTTTTAATATGTTCAGCAGCAATCCGCCGCTTTGTATTTTCTCTCCGGCACGCCGGGTGCGCGACAATACGACTAAGCATTCGCTGGAGAACGTTCTGGAGGTCAGAGAATGTGTTATCAATATCGTTAACTATAGCATGGTGCAGCAAATGAGCCTGGCCAGCACAGAATATGCAAAAGGCGTAAACGAGTTCGAAAAGTCGGGTTTTACCATGCTATCTTCCCAGCTCGTTAAGCCGCCCCGCGTGGCCGAGGCGCCCGTACAAATGGAGTGCATCGTCCGCGAGGTAATAGGGCTGGGCGAAAACCCCGGTGCAGGCAATCTCGTTCTGGCTGAAGTGAAGCTGATCCATATTAATGAGGGCATACTTGATGCAGAGGGTAAGATAGACCAGGAAAAAATAGATCTTGTTGCGCGTCTGGGGGGCGACTGGTATTGCCGTGTCACTGCAGATAATCTTTTTAAAGTGGCCAAACCCCTCACCACGCTGGGCATTGGTGTAGATGCACTTCCCAGATCGGCGCGCTTTTCGTCGGTGCTGACCGGCAATGATCTGGGTATGCTGGGTAACCTGGAGCAGTTGCCTGCCGACGAGGAACTTAGTGAAATTTCCCTCAATGATGAGGTGAAAGACATTCTGGATGCCACCATAGGTGATGTAGCCACACGTGAGCGTGAACTTCATGCGCTTGCAAAACGTTGGATCAGCGAAGGCCGGGTCGCCGATGCGCTTAAGCTTGTCCTGTTATAAACCGGAGACTAAAGGATACTTACGATCTTGAGAAAACGCTTCCGGTAAAAACCTTCGTTTAAACTGGATATGGTAACGCCTTTCCGGGAACCCGAAGAGGAATGGATAAATTTAATCTCGTCGCCGTTAACCGCGTAAACAATACCCACATGTCCCGGCGTGCGAGACCTGCTGTTGGTTCCGGTAAACACAATCACATCGCCAATGCTCGCATCTTCCAGCTTTTTGGACGAACCGCTGCTCGCAAAGGCGCGAGAGGAGCGGGGCACCTTGAAACCAAAGTTACTGAACACATAATTCACAAAACCGGAGCAGTCGAACCCGCGGCTTGGGCTGCTCGAAGCACTCCGGTACCGCACACCGATCATCGTTTTGGCGAAATCAAGCAACCGGGATGGCATATCCGGCTCGGCTGCTTTTACAGGTTGCTCCGGCAATTGTTTGCTGAGTTTCTGTACCATCTCCTGATAAGAAGAGGGGATGGTCGTTTGCGAACGCACAACCACGCTACAGAGCAGCAGGAAACTAAATAGAAAGGTGGTTTGTTTCATATCTTAGTCAGCCTAAAGATATTCAAAAAAGACCCAGACCCCTAAAAATGTTGATAACTTACTGATTACGGCGTTGTTACTGCAACGGGGAGTGTTTTTCCGTTGAAAAACTTATGTCCCGTCCGTGCAAAATCTGCAACATACTTGCCCATTTCGAACGCCATAACGGGAGATTCGTAACCCGGAAAGGCCGCCTCCAGCATCTCGGTTTGCGCCGAACCTAATGCCAGACAGTTTATCTTAATGCCTGTTTCAGCCAGCTCCTGGGCAAGGCATTCTGTAAGCGTATGCAGGGCTGATTTGGTGGCAGAATAGGCGGCAAGACCCGGGAATTTTACGCTGCCCTGAAAGCCTCCCATACTCCCGATATTGACAATGTGGCCACCGGGTCCCATCAAGGGCAACACATGTTGAATCATATTAAAATGCCCCACCACATTGCTGTCAAACATCTGGTATAGCTCTGCCGGTGAGGTTTCTAAAAAGGGCTTGTTTACAAGCGCGCCGGCATTATTGATCAAAATGTCTACCTGCCCCAAACGCTCCTTTAAAAACGGAACCAGCGCAGCATAATCGTCGTTTACAATATCGAATTCGACCGGAAACAGCGTGCAGTCCGGATTAATGCCTTTGGCAATTTCTAGAAGCTTACGGAGTTTATCGGCCGAGCGTGCGATGCATACAACCTTATTCTGGCTATTCAAGGTCAGCTCCAGGGCTGCTTCAAAGCCTATCCCGCTGCTTGCACCTGTTAATATAATATTCATGATTAGGGCTAAAAATTAATCTTCTTCTTCGTTGATGAGTTGCGTTACAGGATTTTTAATCACATGCAAACCGTCGTTGATCAGCTTGCTTAGTTCCGGTTCGGCCGCGGCCTTCAGTTCCAGGTATATACGTACTTCTTTCTCCAGGTCAGGATTTACCTGCTTGTGGTACAGAATCTCCATGATCTCCAGGGCTGCCAGCCAGTCGTCACGGAACTGTGCTTTCAGCTCAGCAAACAAGTCTGCCAAGGCCTCATAGCCTTCCCCTTGCTCCCGTATATGGCGCACCTGCGTATAAATATTGTGTAATTGAAGCGTCTTTCCGTCGTAAACCACTTTATGCGTCTGCTTGCCGCTCACATATGTGATCTCCTCATAAGCTTCTTTGTCGGCCGCCCCGTTAAACACGGATACAATACGAGCACCAACAGCCATATCATATAGCCCCCAATCCGGCTGGAACAAAATATTGCCGTTGCTTTCCTTCACCGTGCAATCCTTGAACGTGATCAGCACCGTTTTGCCCGCATCACGGAGCAGGTCTAACACAAGCCCTTGTACCCGGATACCACTTTCAAATTCCAGGGAAGCCACACTGTTTCGTTCAATCCCCAAGGCGCGCAATTCTATGTCATCCATGTCTTCCAACGGCTTTTCCGAGCCTTTAAGTCGCCCCACCGGCGACGAAAAACCATCTTTATGATAATGCTTACCATGACCCTCAAGCTGTTTGCCCCGCAGGGCAAGTGCCGATGGCCCGCTGGTTTTAATAAAGGTGAGCTGGTCATCAGTATCCAGCCCCATATCTGAAAACACGCCCGTTACCTGCAGCCCAGAACTATACACGGCCGTAGCCGGATTTTTGCAGGCAATGGCTTTCATGATCCCTTCGCTTCCACCTCTGCGAAAAGCCATGGTATCAGCAAAAGCCTCCAGCACATCAATCAGGTTCTGGAAAGTTGGCGTCACAAAAAGCTGCGGTTGCGGCTTGGTAATATCGTATGTGTAATTTATCGTATCCAGGTTGTACCAGAGTTTCTCTACCTCCGGTTTCATGCACGATGCACTCTCGCCGATAGACGATAAGAGTCCCGCGCCGTATATTTTCGGGTCTTCCAAGGTACCGATCAGGCCGTACTCTACGGTCCACCAATGCAGGCGTCCCAGCAAGGCCATTTCCGAAGGCTCGCCCATATTTTCACTGATATGTGCCAACTGCTGTTCTGCCTTCGCAATTTCATGCTCCGGTGCATCCGTTGCTTCTTTTAATATGGAAAGGTGCCGGATGGCTTCATACAATTCAAAGTCCTTGGCCGAAAACATCGCTTTTGCACCAATGGACCCGAAATAACTCAGGTAATTGTTATAGTCTGTATCTGCGATGATCGGCGCGTGACCGGCCGATTCGTGAATAATGTCAGGAGCCGGTGTATATTCGATATGATTAATCTGCCTGATGTCGGCCGCAATAACCAGTACACGGTAAGCCTGGTATTCCATAAAGGCCGCGGGAGGTATAAAACCGTCGACAGTTACGGCGCCCCAGCCAATTTTGCCCAGGTTGTCGTTCATCGTCTGCAGATCGGGGATATATTCTATACTTAATCCCGCACGCTGTAGTCCTTTGATGTACGGATAGTAGGCCACATGCTTCAGGTAGCTGTAATTTTGCCGCATCACATAACGCCATACAGCCTGATCTACCGGTGTATACTTTTCATAATGCTGATCTACAATATACTGTCTCAGGTGCTTAGGCAACCGGGCTACCTGCGGATTGTTAAAGTCATTGAAATCGTTCATCTCGCTGTCTTACTGATGTGCGACTAATATAATCCAATATGCGCTTACCAACCAAATCGGCACCCGGTAATGACGCTTAGGTGATGAGCTAATCGCGGCGCACCCTGAACGTAAAATGCTTTTGCAGGAAGTAGCTGCAAAGCGACAGTGTTATCGTAATCAGCGCTTGGGCAACGGAAGGATAGAAATGAAGTCCCTCCACAAGATATTTCAGAATGGCATAATTCAACCCGAAATTAACGCAGAGTACCACCGCATAGCGAAACATCTGTATGCGCCCCTTCAGGTTCGATTCTGTAAAGATCAGGTACTTATTAAGAATAAAGCCTACAAGGAAAGCAGCGAAAGTGCTTATGACCAGCGCCATGGAGTGCGCAGTAATCAGCTCCGGCAAAAAAGGAAAATCAACTTGAATATCCTCCTGGCGCAGAATCCAGTTGTACGCGATATAGTAAGAGACGATGCCGCATACCGCCGTGGTGCCGCCCGATACGATATACCGGAAAGTGTGTATGGGCAGCCATCTGGCAAAGGGTGGATGAAAGAAATCTATGAGTTTTAATAAGGCCTTGCGCATATTGTGGTTAAGACCACAAAGTTATCAGAACCTTTTATATTGCCATGATGGTGATTAAAATTTTACCTGGGCAGGGCAACAAAATCCATTACAGCGCAATAGCGGTAGCCTTTATGAGGCTGTATGCTTACGCCCACGAAGTTAAATTTATAGCCGGTGTCCAGTATAAGTTTACGGTGACCAAGGTCGGGCACATTCTTGTCGAGCACCAGCATACATGCATTTCCAAGTCCCGTAGCAAAGCCGAACGACAGATTTTCTCCCATAGATTTTTTAGGATACATCTGGCTGATCCGGTCTTTCGCCGACCGGCCGTCGCGCGATTTATGCTCGGCGTAATTGTACTTATTCATGTCCTTAGCATGTTGCCTGGCCACCCAGCTCAGCGCCTCATCCGGCCATAGCACGGGCAGATCTTTAATACCTTCAAGGTCTTTCTGCAGGCTTTTATAATATCGATCCGATTTTGTTATTTTAAGATCGTTGTAATTGCTGTACTGCCGCATTTGCCGGTTATGACTTTCCATAAATTCCTCAAAAAACGTATTAAGGAAACGCGGACCGTCCATCCGGATCAAATTGGTATACATGATAAAGTCGCGCTCCTCGGGCGTAAGATATTTAGCGGCACCAGCAGTGTTGGCCCGGCTCAGTTCCTCTTTGGTCCAACCGTTCGCACCTGATTGGCTCAGTTCACCGGAGCTTGCAGACCTGAAACCAAAAGCCGGTGCAATGGCCAGGAAAAGTATGATCAGCTTCTTCATAAAAAAGCTATTACAAATAAAAGGCCATTTGAAAGTTACCGGAGCATCAAATAAAGAACACAGCGTTGATACAAGATCACGAAAACATTTTTACATTTACGAAGGGATAAGTTTTTTCTGATGCAGGGGAAAGAATCTGATGATTTTGAGGAAAAAGAATTGCTGATCCGCTTAAAGGCGGGCGATAAGCAGGCGTTCGAAAGCTTATACCATCGCTACAAACACCGAATAGCCGCAAACCTCCTCCGGTTGCTTAAGTCGGAAGAGCTTGCAGAAGAAATATTGCAGGATATGTTTGTCCGTTTGTGGGACCGCCGATCGTCCATAAACCCCGAACAGTCTTTCCGATCGTATCTTTTCAGGGTGGCCGAAAACAAGGTCATGGACTATTACCGAAGGATGGCTAGGGATAAAAGAATGCGCGAAAAACTGACCGCTGCGGTCTCAGAACTTTATTCTCATATAGAGGAAGATATATTCAGCAAGGAAAACAGCCGCCTGCTTCAGGAGGCAATTGATCAGCTCCCGCCCCAGCGTAAACAGGTGTTCATCTTGTGTAAAATGGAGGGCAAGTCGTACAAGGAAGTAGCGGAACTGTTGTCTATTTCACCTTCCACCATCAACGATCATTTGTATAAAGCCAACCTGTTTCTTAAAGCTTATTTCCGGTCAGATTCCGGTATGGTAAAGCTGGTATTGCTCAGCGCGATGTTTACCGGGATTTCCTGATGGTTAAAATATAGGACGGCCTTCCTGGCTGCCTGGTTACATATGAGTGCGCTTTGCCACAACTATGGCACTGCGGTGAGTCCGCCTTTTTTCAGCGAAAAGGCGGACTCACCGCGGACTCATGGCGGACTCACGGCGGACTCACTAGCTACGAAGTGGCTGTTTTATTGACAGGAGCAGGTAGTTTTTTTCCGTTAAGCGTATTAGCCATAAAAAAGCAAATTGAAAACTGAGGGAAATAAAAGGGATTTGTATAAACGGTACCTTGAAGACCGTTGTTCGCCGGAAGAACTGGCTGAGCTGATCGAACTTTTTGGCAGCCCCGAAGACCAGGCCTGGCTTCGCGAGCAGGTTAATGCTGAAATAGGTCGAACAGATATTCTGCCCGACCGCACGGAGGCGGTAAACCGGATTGTTGCCGGAAGCGACCTGCACATTTTCACGCATTTAGCCGAACGCAGACCTGTGTTCAGGGCGCTGCGGATATGGGGATCGGTTGCTGCAGCGATTGTGGTGATGATCCTGTCGGTTGGTTTGTATTCCTATCTTGGCCGTCGACGGGTTTCCGATACTGGCAGACCTGCAGTAAGCCTGAGCAATGAAATACGCCCGGGAGGCAATAAGGCCGTGCTTACGCTGGCCGGTGGAAAACAGGTGGTGCTGACCGGTCTGGATAATGGCCAAATATTGAAACAAGCTGGTTTGAAAGTACTGAAACAGGCAGATGGGCAGCTCAACTATGTGGTAGATACCCTGGCTCAGCAAAGCAGCGCTGAGGTGGTGTATCATATGATCTCTACGCCAAAAGGCGGGCAGTACCAGATCAGTTTGCCCGATGGCACTCGCGTTTGGTTAAATGCGGGGTCGACCATCAGGTTTCCGACAAACCTCGCCAGAGCGAGCCGCAGAAAGGTGGAAATTACCGGGGAAGCCTATTTTGAGGTCGCCCACGACCAAAAAAGACCCTTTATCGTGGCGCTAGACGGCATGGCCGGGCGGGCCTTGCAGGAGATCGAGGTGCTGGGCACGCATTTCAACGTGAACGCTTACCCCGACGAACCGGCATGGAAAACCACTTTGCTGGAAGGTAGTGTGCGTGTGTCGGTTTTGGCGGCGGGCGGTGGTGCAGCAAAGCGCACAGCGATGCTTAAACCAGGCGAGCAGTCGGCCTTAACGGGCAGCGGATTAAAAATAAAGCAGGTTAACCCCGAGCAGTTTATCGCCTGGAAAAACAATAAGTTCATCTTCGACGGCGATAACATCGAGAGCATTACCCGCCAGTTGTCCCGCTGGTACGACGTGGAGTTTGTGTTCCGCGGAAAAGTATCGGAGGAAAACTTCGGCGGAAAAATATCCCGGTTCAGAAACCTGTCGGAAGTACTCGATCTGGTAGAACTGACCGGTCTTGTTCATTTTAAGATAGAGGGAAGGAGGGTGATCGTTATGCCGTAAATTCTACCCAGCAGCTGGCGATCCTGAAATATAACCGGAGGTACGGCAATACCCCCGGTCGGTATTCGGATAAGCCATTGAACTTGATGTTTAGCAACCATTCAATTAATCCAAACAACCAAATTTATGAAATTTTATACGTTAATGATCCATTCGGTATGGTGGTATTTGTGCCATGCTGATAAAAGAAAATTGTTAATGCGACTAAACCTGACCATTTTAATACTGACATCATTTTTTCTCCAGGCCGGACTTGGCGCCACGGCGCAGATGATCAACCTGACTGAACGAAATATTTCCCTGCCTGTTTTGCTCGATAAGATCAGTCAGCAGAGTGGTTACGACTTCTTTTACACCAATGAAATGCTTGGAACGAACCGTAAGGTATCCGTTAGCTTTAAAAATGCGGATATCCACGAAGTGTTGTCTGAAGTTTTCAAAGGTTATCAGTTAAAATATACGATAAAGCATAAAACGGTGGTCATCCAGCGTGATATGACTATAATGCCTGCGGCCGAGGCGCAGCAGGGCATACGGGTAACGGGCACGGTGGTCGACCGCAACGGAAACGGTATACCCGGTGCGGGAATTACGGAAAAGGGCACTGAGAACCGCACGGTCACAGAAAGTGGCGGACGATTTTCGCTCGTGGTGGAAAAGAATGCTACGCTGGTGATCACCTATGTAGGTTACAGCACGCAGGAACGTACCCTGGGTGGTACAGATACGGAACTGGTAATCACCTTACAGGAAAGTGCGAGCGATCTGGAAGAGGTGGGGGTGATCAGTACAGGTTATCAGAAAATCCAGAAGTACCAGCTTACGGGCGCTGCGAGTTCAATTTCCCAGAAAACATACGACCAGCGGGTTGCTGTGAGCGGCAACTTCCTGGAAAGTCTGGAAGGAAAAATACCTGGTCTGGTGTACAATGGTCAGTCGGGCAACTTGTCCATCCGAGGCGTATCTACTTTTAACGCAGTTAAAAAGCCCTTGATCGTGGTAGATGGTTTTCCTACTGAGATCGACATCAACACGATCAACCCCAACGATATTGTGTCGGTGAACGTGCTCCGCGATGCGGTGGCTGCATCGATATATGGCGCGCGGGCTTCGAACGGGGTCATTGTTATCGAGACTAAGCGCGGTATGCAGGGCAAACCGGTGTTCAGCTTCCGGAGTACATATGCTGTACAGGATAAGCCGGATTTTGATTATCTGAAGATAGGGGATGGACTTACATACGCTAAGGTGCAGTACGATTTCCTGCAGTTGCAAGGCATCCCAGAGTTTATTTTTGACCTGATAGGATGGCCGGTGAACCCCGTGCAGCAGGTGGTGTTCGACCGGCAAAGCAATGAAATTACAGATGCACAGGCACAGGCCCAACTAGCGCAGATAGGTACTTACAATAACCTGAACGAGTACAACGATCTTTTCTACCGTGCGAGGCAGACCCATCAAATCGACTTTGATGTAAGCGGAGGCAGCGATAAGTCGACCTACCTGCTCGGCCTGAACTATATTGGGGAAAGTCCGAATGAACGCAGGTCTAAGTATCAGCGCTTGATCCTGAACTCGGCCAATACTTATAACTTTTCAGATGTTTTTAAGCTCGATTATCGAGGCTCATATACACGTACAGCTACCGAACGCGGTTCGATCCCGACCTTTAACGATGCTTTGCCTTACGAGCGACTGGCCGATGATAACGGCCATCCGCTGCCTGTGGTTAATGCACCTGGGGGACAATTCTACGGTGCCATCAATAAGACCCGTAACGACGCCTTGATTGCGCAGGGCTTGTACGACCAGCGTTATTTTCCTTACGGGGAACTGAATGCCAATACTTTTTCGGGAAAACGTGATGCGGTGCGTTTCCAGGGCCGCTTAAATGCCAGGATAACAGACTGGCTTAATGTTGATCTGGGTGGCGCTTATGAGCATGAATCATCGAAAGAAGATCAGTTGCGGACGGAGGAATCGTACCAGGTGCGGAGTTTGCTGAATGGCAAAGCTTTGAAAGACCCGTCTACCGGTCAGCCCCTTTTTACCGACCTTCCGCAGGGCGCGTTCCTGACCAGGATCAATACCCGTAACTGGGGCTATACAGTAAGAGGGCAGCTTAATTTTGATTATAATACCAAGGACCAGGTGCACGATCTTTCGGGCATTATGGGTGTAGAGCAGCGCCGTCAGGCGGTTTCGGGCGATAAGAGTACTGCGTTCGGATATGACGGACAGTCGCTCACCATTAAACCGGTGAACCTGCAGGCGCTGGCCTCGAGCACGGCGCCGGCATTCCCGGAGGCTGGCAATGTGAGCCCTTCCTTTGTAACGTCAGAATATTTTGCCGAGTCGTTTGACGACAGGCGGTTCTTTTCTGCTTATGGCGAAGGTACGTATATGTATCAGCAGAAATATATTGCTACGGGAAGTATCCGGTTCGACCGCTCTAACCTTTTCGGCACATCACCGGAGTACCGTAACAAGCCGTTTTGGTCGGCCGGACTAGGCTGGCGGCTCAACAAGGAAACCTTTCTAAGAGATGCGGCATGGGTAAATGAACTTAAACTACGTGCTTCGTATGGCTTTAACGGCAACGTGCCTACGAGCAACAACGGGCCTTTCCTTATATTGCAATCAGGTTTGAACAGCAGACTGAACACCGCGGAGATCTATAACGACATTCTTTCGCCAGAAAATCAGTCGATACGCTGGGAAAGCACCAAGAATTATAATGTGGGGCTGGATTTTGCTTTGTTTAACAACCGCCTGGCGGGTACGGCTGATTACTATTACAAGGATGCCAATGACGTTTTCGGACAGTTCTCGTCGGACCCAACCACCGGGTTCAACGGTTATACGGCTAACACGGCGAGCATACTTAACAGAGGTGTTGAACTTGGTCTGAACAGCCTTAATATTCAAGGTCCGCGCTTCAACTGGCGTACCGGTCTCACGGCCACGCTCAATCACAACAAGGTAACAGAAGTGATGCCTAGCGATATTTCTTCAACGTATTATATCGTTAACGCCGTTTCGGTTCAAAAGAGCTATCCGATGGATGCACTGTTTAGCTATCGCTATAAAGGCTTGAATGCGCTTGGTCAGCCCGTGGTGTACGACCGGAACAATGCTGAGGTGATCATGACCATGAACCCCGAGGTGGATGTAACGATGAACGACCTGGTTTACAGCGGAACCACTACGCCGAAGTATGTACTGGGCTTAAACAACCAGTTCAGCCTGCGGAATTTCGACCTGTCCTTTTTGTTCATGTACTATGGCGGTCACGTGACGCGGGTGGAGCAGCCGAACCCTGATGACATTAATTTTGAGCGCATCCTGCAGGGTTCTGATAACTACTGGAAGCAGCCTGGCGATGAATTGCACACCGATGTGCCGGGGCTGCCGGAATATGGTTCGGAAGGCGATTTTGACGCGTATTCGCGTGCTGGCTACATTTATGCAGATCGTTATGTGCGAAAGGCTGATCATATCCGGCTCCGGGATGTGGTGCTTACCTATAATTTCAGGCAGAAGGTTTTTGAACGGCTGGGGCTAAGCAATACACAGTTGCGCTTTCAGGGGCAGAACCTCTGGAATTATACGTTTAGCGGCAACGATATCGATCCTGATGCCATGGAAAGAAGATCTGGCATCCGTACGCTCAGGCTGCAACCTTTCTACAGCTTTTCTTTATATGCGAACTTTTAATTCTAAGACATGAAAATGAAACGATATATGGTCCCGTTTATCCTGCTTGCAGCGATGTTCAGTTCCTGCGAAAGGTTTTTGGACGTGAAGCCAAAAGGGGTAGTACTGCCGGAGAAACTGGCCGATTATGAGGCGATGTTCAATTCGTCTACGCTTACCGAAACTTTTCCAGGTATCCTGATAAACTGTACGGACGACCTGCAAGGTTTGTACAGCAAAAATGACCGGGGAAGCTCAGCAAACATGTACTTCTGGAGACCCCAGCTGGAACCAAATACGGAGGTTAGTCCGCCGGTATGGGGGCAACTGTACCGCGCCATCTACAATTGCAATGTGGTGATCAACTACATTGGCGAGACCAGCGCGGCCGAACAGAAAAAAAATGAGGTGCTTGCCGAGGCGCTGGCCATCAGGGCCGAATGTTATTTTACGCTGCTGACGGTATTTGCGAAGGCTTACGATCAGGCGGCGGCAGCAACTGCGCCGGGCCTGCCTTTGGTGACAAGTACTGATGTAACCAACTCGACGCCTCCTCGGGCCACTTTACAGGCAACGTTCGACGAGGTGATCGCTCATCTGAAGAAGGCATCGGAGCACTTGCCCCTGAGCAGTAAAAGTAAAGTCAGGATAAACCGCTACGGTGCTTATGCTTTACTGGCCAGGGTGTACCTGTATATGGGCGATTACAGCAACGCTTTGCTTTATGCCGATAAGGCTTTAGCTGTCCCTCATGTGCTGCTGGACCTGAACGAGGTGCCCGACAGGGAGTCGATGCCCATCGCTGAGTTGAATCCGGAATCGCTGTGGGTGCGGTTCTCAGAAAACTGGGTGGTGCCGGGCTATATGATCTACTCGGCCGACCTGCTGAGTTACCTGGATGAGAATGATCTGCGGCTCGACTATTTGACCCGCGACGCCACACCTGAGGAGCGGACATTACCGAATGGAAATGTGAGCTTCGGCATAGGCTTTCCGGAGGTTTATCTGACCAAAGCGGAGTCGCTGGCCAGAACAGGGAACAGATCGGAGGCCATGACTATAGTGAATATGCTTCGCGCTAAGCGCATAAAGACGGCTGCATATACCGACCTTTCTGCGAGTTCGGATGAGGACGCCTTGCAAAAGGTGCTGGCCGAGCGTAGAAGGGAGCTGGCTTTTAGTGGCTTGCGATGGATGGATATGAAGCGGCTCGACAGGGAGGGACGTATGCCCGAGGTTCGCCGGCAGGACATCGAAACGGGGGAAGTTTTGGGCAGCCTGCCGCCTAAGAGCCCGAACTATGTATTTGAAATACCAAGCCGGGTGTTGTTGTTTAATCCTGGTATGACTAAAAACCATTAACATGATGTATAAGAAAATAATAACCGCGTTTGTCCTGTTGCTGTTGTGCGCAGGCAGTATGGCGCAGACTAAAAAGCCGGTGATCGGCGACGACCTGTTTGCCCGGAAATTTGATTTGCTGACGAAGTATTTTGGTGTAACGGGGCAGGGGCTTGACTATAGCGTATATAACTTGTCGCCCCAGGATTTCTTGAATAGGCTTCAGCAAATGAGAGAGGCTGGTTACACGAATGCGGCGGTGCTGAGTTCTTTCACTGGGAACCAGCTGGAGCGTGCTGCGACAGATGCTTATTGTGCCATGCTGCTTCGCGATTATCAGGCGAATTATGGTCTGGATTCTGCCAGGGATGCCGCCTTCTTCACGCTTTTACAGCAGGAGGACAGGAGCGGCGATTATGAGAAAAAAGTAGAGCAGGCCGAGCGTGCGAGATTTATCCTGAAGATGTCGCCGGCCGACAGCTCCAGAATTGCGGAGCTGCTAAATAAGCCCATGGACATGAACAATGCAGAACTGTTCAGACGGTCGCTGCCACACCGACGGGCGCTCGACAATAAGATCCAGAACCTGCTGTTTAAGGAGTATCAGAAGGAACTGATGGCCGGCGAGGAGGAGGGTCTCTTAAAAATGACGGTGGTGAAGCGTTTGGTTACCGATCCGTTCATTCGCGATTATTATGCTTACCAGGTGATGGAGGAGGCCCTCAACCGGGATAAGGACAGTTTAGCGCTGCAGAAGATTTATAATACGATCTTACCTGAGGTAAAAGAACCTTATTACCGGGAGTATATGAAAAGCGGACTGAACAATGCGCTGATGTATGTGGCGGGCAAGCCTGCCCCGCTGTTCACGTATAAGGATGTTGACGGTAAGCCGGTTTCGCTTAAAGATCTGAAAGGAAAATATGTGTATATTGATGTATGGGCAACCTGGTGCGGTCCCTGTAAAGCGGAGATCCCATACCTCACTAAAATCGAAGAGCGTTTTGAGGGTAAGAACATTCATTTCGTGAGCATCTCGGTGGATAAGATGAGCAGCCATGCGGCATGGAAATCGTATGTCAACGACAATAAGCTTCAGGGTATACAGGTGATCGCTGACAATAATATCGAATCTGATTTCATTAAGAAATTCAGTATCAGTTATATTCCGAGGTTCCTGCTAATTGATCCTAAGGGTAACATTGTGGAGACAAACGCCAGAAGGCCTTCCGATCCGGCGCTGGTAAAGCAACTTGAGGAGCTGGTTAGTGACTGATTTGTGACAAGTTGTGTCATTTCTAGGGCATTTGTGACAGTTAGCACCTGAACAGGGTGCTAACTGTTTTTAGATGTGTACCTTTGCGGTTTGAACCGAAGGGTTGGATAATACCGAATATAAGAAATGATTAAAAAACTGAGCTCTATCCTGTTCTCTACCCGCACTATGGGGTTGATGTTACTTTTGTATGCATTCTCTATGGCGATGGCCACTTTTGTGGAAAATGATTATGGCACGCCTGTAGCTAAAGCGCTGATCTATGACTGCTGGTGGTTTGAACTGATCATGATCATATTGGTGCTCAACTTCATCGGGAACATTGGAAGGTATCGCCTGTACGAGCGTAAAAAGCTGCCTTTACTGATGTTTCACCTGGCTTTCGTGATCATTTTTATTGGCGGGGCAGTTACGCGTTATATTAGTTTCGAGGGCTCTATGGCCATTCGGGAAGGGGAATCAAGTGATGAGGTTATTTCGGACAAAACATTTTTTAAGGTGCAGATCGGTAACGACAACGATGCGCTGGCCTATAAGGATTTGCCGGTAACGCTGCTGTCTGACCGTGTGCCGTTTTATCTGAAGCCTTTCAAAAATGATTTCGAAGAGGAGTATGATTTCAAAGGCGAACGGGTTAAGCTGAAGGTGGTGGGTTTTTATCCACGCGCACAGGATTCCCTGGTGAGGGATGCTTCGGGCGTTCCTACTTTGCACCTGGTGGTACTGGAACAGGGTCAGCGTGTGAACAAGTATATCCCTTCGGGAACGGTACAGCTGATCCAGAATCTGCTTATTGGTTTCAATAACGACACCCCTGGCGCCATTAACATCAGCGAGCGGGATGGGAAATTTCAGATTTCCTCGCCTTATGATGGTGATTATATGATCATGACCACACAGGAGCGGAAACCTGTAGCCGGTCATAATGAGGTTCAGGATTTCAATCTGAGGAGTTTGTATACGTTTGGCAGCCTGGCATTTGTGGTGCCTCAGCCTGCAGAGCGAGGTAAAGTCATGTATTTTGAGGGCGATAAGAAGACACATGAAAACGATCCTGATCTGATCAAGCTTGAAGTTGAGACCGGTTCAGTTACTGATACGATATCTTTTTACGGCGGCAAGGGCATGACGAATTTTCAGCATCAATCGCAGATAGGCAATCTACGTTTTTCACTGGGTTATGGGTCCAAGGTTTATAAAACGCCTTTTTCACTCAAACTGGCCGATTTTAAGATGGAAAAATATCCGGGAAGTGAAAGTCCCTCGTCGTATTCGTCGGATGTAATTATACAGGACAATGGTACCGAAACGCCTTTCAAGATTTATATGAACCATGTACTTGACCATTCGGGGTACCGTTTCTTCCAGTCGAGTTTTTATCCTGATGAAAAAGGGACTATTCTTTCGGTGAATCATGATGCCTGGGGAACTAACATTACTTATCTGGGTTATACGCTGCTGTTTCTTGGTATGTTCCTGACCTTGTTCTGGAGAGGTACGCATTTCCACAAACTTCATGAGCAGCTTAAAAGCATGTCGAGGACAACGAAGATCTTTATACTGTTTGCCGGCTTGCTGGCAGCTACGCAAACAAGCTATGCTCAGAAAATTGACATGCATGGCAAGGATGGCGGCAGCCATATACACGAACCCGGGCATGATCACGACCATGACCATGAATCAGGACATGCAGAAGGGCCAAGTCAGGCTCAGCGTGCTGAAAACCAGCAGGTGCTTACTATGGAGTCGGTCGACGCCAAGTCGTTTGCCGCCGGCGTGAAAATAGATGAGGCGCATGCCGAAAGGTTTGGGCGGCTGCTTGTTCAGAACATTGACGGTAGGATTGAACCGGTGAATACCCTTGCTCTCGAGATCTTGCGTAAGGTGCATGGGAAAGACCGTTTCCATAACCTGAATGCCAACCAGTTTCTGCTGTCGGTTTCTACAAATCCGTATGTATGGCTTAACGTTCCTGTGGTAAAAGTTGGCAATAAAGGTGGAAAGGATGTCTTAAAAACGCTCAAGGCAGATGAAAGCGGTTACACAACGATGGTAAACATGCTCAGGCTGGAAGCTGATGGTTCCGCAGAGTTTATTCTGGCAGATGATTACAGGACAGCTTTTGCAAAGAAGCCGGCCGATCAGGGCACATATGATAAGTTTGTGTTGGAGCTTAATGATAAACTGTATGCGATGCAGCAATTGCTGGAGGGGCACTATCTGAGGGTCTTACCGGTAGCGGGCGATAAAAATAACAGCTGGGTGGCTATGCCTTTTAATCCGGTTGGTGATGAGAAGCTTACCAATCCTGTAGCGATGTACTTTTCGAGTGTGCTGGCCGCTCAGCAGTCGGCCGACTGGAGCGGCGTTGATGCTAAATTGAATCATATCTCGGATTTGCAGCAGAAGCATGGTAAAGATGTTGTGCCATCGGCCGCAAAAGTGGAATGGGAGATCCGGTACAATTCCTGGAATCTTTTTCTTAAGGTGATGATCGTATATGCGGTGTTGGGCGCCATTATTCTCACGCTGGCTTTTGTACGTCTTTTTAAGCAGAACAAGACGCTGGACCGTATGGTAAATGTGCTGCTTGTGTTAATTGCTACCGCTGCCGCACTTCAGGCAATGGGTTTAGGTGTACGTTGGTATATTTCGGGCCACGAACCCTGGAGCAATGGTTATGAGGCGGTATTGTTTATCAGTTGGATCGGTGTTTTATCGGGTATGCTGATGTACCGTAACAGTAATGCCTTTATTCCGGCTGCTGGCTGCTTGATCGCCGTAATTTTGATGGGATTTGCCCATGGCGGTTCCCAGATGAACCCACAGATTACACCCCTGGTTCCGGTATTGAAATCTTACTGGCTTATGATCCATGTGGCCATCATTACTTCGAGTTACGGATTTTTCGGACTAAGCGCTCTCCTGGGTACCGTGGTGCTGGTTCTTTTTACCATTAACAACGACAAGATTTCCGGGAAGGTAAGATCGTCGGTAGCCGAATTAACGATCGTTAACGAAATGTCGCTCACAATAGGCATTTTCCTGCTAACGGTAGGTACCTTTCTGGGAGGAATATGGGCTAATGAAAGCTGGGGGCGGTACTGGAGCTGGGACCCGAAAGAGACCTGGGCTTTTATCTCT
The DNA here is from genome assembly GCF_030182585.1 of Pedobacter faecalis. Taxonomy (NCBI): domain Bacteria; kingdom Pseudomonadati; phylum Bacteroidota; class Sphingobacteriia; order Sphingobacteriales; family Sphingobacteriaceae; genus Pedobacter; species Pedobacter faecalis. The sequence goes on from NZ_JARXOW010000002.1 coordinate 274,554, forward strand.
GTTATTGTATACGCTTTCGTGCTGCATGTGCGCCTGATTCCAAATATGAGAGGCAAGTATCTGTTTAACCTGTTGTCGCTGGTTAGCTTCTCGACCATCATTATGACTTATTTCGGTGTAAACTATTATCTCACAGGTCTGCATTCTTATGCGCAGGGCGATCCGGTTCCGGTTCCCGCTTGGGTGTATGTTACCTTAGGGGTTGTTTTTGTGCTGGCAGTAGTGTCTTACAACAGATATAGCAAAAGAAAAGCCGCTTAATTAATTAAGCGGCTCTCGTAATATCCTGCCTGGATTATCTTAACAGATTTTTCCAGTTGGTTTTCGCATCGATAATTTCATGCAGGTGGCTGATCTCAATCCGCTGCTGCTCCATGGTATCCCGGTGGCGGATGGTAACGGTATTGTCTTCCAGTGTCTGGTGATCGATAGTTAGGCAGAAAGGCGTGCCGATGGCGTCCTGACGGCGATAGCGCTTACCTATAGCGTCTTTCTCTTCGTAAACACAATTGAAGTCGAACTTAAGGCTGTTCATGATTTCACGTGCTTTCTCTGGCAAGCCGTCTTTTTTAGTGAGCGGGAAAATCGCAACTTTATAAGGAGCCAGGCAGGGGTGTAACCTGAGCACAGTGCGGCTATCTTTCTTGTCGCCCTCGCTTAGATCTTCTTCATCATAAGCATTGATCATGGTGAGCAGGAACATGCGATCTAAACCGATGGACGTTTCAATAACATATGGGATATAATTACCATATGGCTTGCCTTCCTCGTTCAGGTCGTTATCGAAGTACTGCATCTTTTTACCTGAGTATTCCTGGTGCTGCGACAAGTCGAAGTCGGTACGGCTATGAATACCTTCGACTTCCTTGAAGCCAAAGGGGAATTCAAATTCGATATCCGTAGCCGCGTTGGCATAATGCGCCAGTTTGACGTGGTCGTGATAGCGGTACTTTTCGGGTGAGGTGCCTAAAGCCTGATGCCACTTAAGACGGGCTTCTTTCCAATAGGCAAACCATTTCTGGTCTTCGCCTGGGCGTACAAAGAACTGCATTTCCATTTGTTCGAACTCACGCATACGCATAATAAACTGACGCGCGATTACTTCGTTGCGGAACGCCTTACCGATCTGTGCTATGCCAAACGGTATTTTCATACGCCCTGTTTTCTGGACGTTAAGGAAGTTAACAAAAATGCCCTGTGCGGTTTCAGGTCTGAGGTAGACCTGGTCCGAATCTTCCGACATGGCGCCAAACTGTGTGCTGAACATCAGGTTAAACTGACGGACGTCAGTCCAGTTGCGGGTGCCGCTTATCGGGCAGGCTATTTCGTGTTCTTCGATCAGAGTTTTTAGCAATGGCAGGTTTTCCGCTTTAAGTGCGTCGTCCATATCGGCCTGTAGCTTGGCAGCTTTTTCTGTCTTACCGTCTTTTTCATAGCGCGCTATTTTATCTTCCAGCAGCTGGTCGGCACGATAGCGCTTCTTGGAATCCTTGTTGTCGATCATCGGATCGTTAAAACCATCGACGTGGCCGCTCGCTTTCCACACTTTAGGATGCATGAAGATGGCGGCATCGATTCCAACGATATTCTCGTGCATTTGCACCATGGCTTTCCACCAGTACGTCTTGATGTTATTCTTCAACTCAGCGCCCAGTTGCCCGTAGTCATACACAGCGCTTAAACCGTCATATATTTCACTGCTCTGGAATACGAAACCATATTCTTTGGCATGGGATATTACATTCTTAAATTGCTCGTCGTTAGTCTGTTTTGCCATAATGGTGCAAACTTATAGAAAATATTTAATTTTGGTTCACCTAAAGTCGGCACAGTTGAGCATTAAAGTCAAGGATTTAAGTAAGCATTACGGAAGCCATATAGCGGTAGACAGGATCAGTTTTGAGGCAGCTCCAGGCAGGATACTCGGCTTTTTAGGCCCGAACGGCGCGGGTAAGTCGACCACCATGCGGATGCTTACCTGTTATTTGCAGCCAAGTGCAGGTTCCGCCTCGGTAGGCGGTTATGATACCCGTTTGCAAGGCATGGAAGTAAAAAGGATAGTCGGTTACCTGCCGGAAAATACACCGCTGTATACTGATATGTATGTGAAGGAGTTTCTGCATTTCGTAGCAGAAACCTATGGCTTGAAGCAAATTTCTCAACGGGTAGCCCGCGTTATTTCGTTGGTGGGATTGGAAGCCGAACAGCACAAGAAAATTCAAATGCTGTCGAAGGGATACAGGCAACGGGTAGGCCTGGCCCAAGCCATCATTCACGATCCTGAGGTATTGATCCTGGACGAGCCTACATCCGGACTGGATCCAAACCAGCTTACTGAGATCAGGTCGCTGATAAAAATACTTGGCGAAAAGAAAACAGTTGTCCTTTCTACGCACATTATGCAGGAGGTAGAGGCGTTGTGCGATGACGTTATTATTATACACCAGGGACAGATTGTTACAAACGGTAGTCTCGCTGATCTTAAAAATGCACACCCCTCATCTTCGCTCGAAGACATCTTCAGAAAATTGACTATTTTATGATAATGGTCAAAACGATGGTTTTTGGGCAGATACTTAAACGTTTATAAGCGACTTTAGATTTTTTGTAGAGAAGTTTGCTTTTGCCAAGTAACTATGGCCAACTTTTTGCATCTCATGTTTAAAAATGATTAAACATTTAAATTAAACAAGCATGAAAAAGCTATTTTTATTGACTGCAATTGCAGGTGTATTTGCGTTCTCTGGTGTGAAAGCACAAGATCCAGCGATGTCCGGACCTAAGTTGGGTGTTGGCGTTGAATTTGGTTTTCCAATCGGCGATTTCGGTGATGTATCTGATTTTGGCGTAGGCGGATCTTTGTTGTATCAGCACCCGATTGCCAACAAACTGAACTTTACGGCAAATGCGGGGTATTTGAGTTTTCAAGGTAAGGACTATCAATTGGGTGGAGTCACTATTGATGGCGGCAGCATAGGCGTGATTCCTGTTAAAGCTGGTTTGCGTTATTTTTTAGCTGAAAACATTTTCGTTAATGCTGAGGCAGGTGCTGTATTTGGAACCGAAGACGGTTTCGGAACCCGGTTTGCCTACTCACCTGGACTGGGTGTTGAGTTTCCGGTAGCAGATAAGTCGGCCCTGGAATTAAGCGCCCGTTATGAGGGCTGGACTAAGGGCGATGGTATTGTTACTCCTCAGACTATCGGCTTAAGACTGGCTTGGAACTTCGGTCTCTAAGATTTATATTTTTAGGTTAATAATTTACGGGCGGGGTCTTCAAGTGGAGGCCCCGCTTCTTTTTTGCCTGTGCTTTGTAATTTAAATGTCAGAATATCTTATATTTGCCGACCATTTAAATTACGCCAATAATGAAAAAATTGTTTAAGGTTCTCGGCTATGTCATTTTAATTATTGTACTGCTCATCGGATGCGTCCTGGGTTATGTTAAATTTGGTTTGCCCAATGTGGGTGAGGCCATAGATCTGAAGGTTGACTCCAGTCCTGAACGGATTGAAAGAGGCCGTTATCTTGCCAATCATGTTACCTTGTGTGTGGACTGCCACTCGCAACGCGACTGGTCTAAGTTTGCCGGTCCGCCTGTGTTAACTTCGCTGGGAAAGGGCGGAGAGAAGTTTGACCACAGCATAGGTTTTCCCGGCTCGGTTTATTCGCCCAATATTACGCCCTTTAACCTAAAGGACTGGACAGATGGAGAGCTCTACAGGGTGATTACCACGGGTGTGACCAAAGAGGGCCGGGCACTGATGAATATTATGCCTTATCCTGCATATGGCAGGATGGACAGGGAAGACATCTATGCAATCATAGCTTATTTGAGAACACTTCCCGCTCAGTCGTCTACTGTTCCGGAAAGGAAACTGGATTTTCCGTTGAACTTTATTGTGAACACCATTCCATCCGAGGCTGTACATCAGAACCGTCCTGCTGAATCAGATACGCTGAAATACGGTGCGTATCTGGTAAACGCGGCGGCCTGCGTGGATTGTCACACTAAACAGGACAAGGGTGCTAATGTCGAAGGAATGGAGTTTGCCGGAGGAAGGGATTTCGTCATGCCAACCGGCACAGTGTCTTCAGCTAACATTACATCAGACCGGGCCACCGGAATTGGCAATTGGACCAAAGCACAGTTCATCGCACGCTTCAAATCCCACTCGCCTTCGAATGTGTCGTCGGACGTAGGGAAGGGGGGCTTTCAGACCGTAATGCCATGGGTAATGTATGCAGGAATGAGGGAGTCGGACCTGGGGGCGATGTATGTCTACCTGAAAACAGTTAAGCCGATCGGTAACCGTGTAACCCGCTTTACCGAGAAAAAATAACGGATTTTTTCTAACTTCGGCAGCATTAACAAAGATGCATGCGCGCAGTTTTTAAACGGGAATTATTCAGTTTACTCCACTCGCTGATGGCTTATATCACCATCGGCGTGTTTCTGCTTGCCCTGGGGTTGTTGCTGTGGCTTTTTCCAGATACATCCATATTGGAATATGGATATGCAGAGCTAACAGGCTTTTTCAGCCTTTCGCCGTTTTTGCTTATGTTTCTTGCTCCGGCGCTAACGATGCGTTCCTTCGCGGAGGAACGAAAGGAGGGAACGTATATTTTGCTGGCTACGCGTCCGCTCACCGACTGGCAGATCATTTTTGGGAAATATCTGGCCTGCTTTGTACTTTTGCTTTTTGCGCTTGTACCGACATTGGTTTATTTTTATTCTGTTCACCGTCTGGCAATGCCGGAAGGAAATATAGATACTGGTGCTGTAATCGGATCCTATTTCGGGTTGATCCTTCTTGGTGCGTCTTTTATTGCCGTCGGTGTGTTTGCATCGGCAATGACCAAGAACCAGGCGATAGCTTTTGCTGTGTCAGTTTTTATATGTTTTATTGCTTATTCCGGACTTCAGGCTGTGAGTGCTGTCTTTGCACTGCGTCATATGGAAAATCTGTTGCTCAGCCTGAGTGTTAACACGCATTTCGAATCGATGTCGAGAGGTGTGCTGGATACGCGGGATGTGGTCTATTTCTTAAGCTTTATCCTGTTTTTTCTGGGGGGTACCAGGGTGTTACTGGAGGGGCGTAAGTGGTGAACAGATGGTTTAACAGATGGGGTAGATGGCTTATGCTGTCTCTGGTAATTCTTGTGGCTAATGTGGTCTCAAGTTTTGTGTACGCGCGATTCGATCTTACGGAGGAGAAAAGATATACGCTTAGTCAGCAAACCCGGTCGCTCGTCGAAAATATAGATAAGCCCGTAGTGATAACGGTTTTTCTGGACGGGGATCTGCCTTCTGCTTTTAAACGTCTTAGAAATAGTACGAAGGATTTGCTTAAAGACTATCAGGCGTACGGTGGAAGCAGCGTGCAGATCAATTTCGTTGATCCGATAGCCGATCTTACGGTAGCCATGCAGGATTCGGTCATCAACAGCTTGTATGAAGCGGGTATTGAGCCCACTACCCTTAATATTAAGAATGATGCGGGATTTGCACAGAAGACCATTTTTCCGATGGCCCTGATTGAGGCGAATGGCCGACAGATTCCTCTCAAATTGCTTCAAAACCAGGATGCCGGTGGTGGTTATGAGCATAACATCAATAGTTCGATTGAAAATCTCGAATATGCATTCACCTCAGCAATCGAGAAAGTTTTGAGCGACGATCAACTCAGAATTGGGTTTACGGAAGGAAATGGCGAACTGAGCGACGCCATGCTCGGCGACGCAATGGAGAGCTTATCGGCTCATCTGGAGGTTGGCAGAGTAGATCTGAACACCATCACAAAAGCTGGTCTGGATAAACTCAGTGCTCTTATTGTCGCTAAGCCGCAACAGGAATTTACGGAGGCCCAAAAATATAAACTGAACTATTTTGTAATGAGGGGAGGCAAAGTGGTATGGTGTATCGATCAGGTGGGTGCCGAACTGGACAGTATGGGAAAGGAGAACGAGCAACTTGCTTTTAACAGGAAACTGAACCTGGACGATATGCTCTTTGTATATGGCGCACGCGTGAATTACAATCTAATTGCCGACGCCAATTGTGCGGAAATTCCCTTAAGTATGGGCGGGAGGGAAGCCGGAATTCAACTGGCACCCTGGGTATATTATCCGCTTCTTATGCCTGATACAGCGAGCAGCCTGGTTAGGAATATCGACGCCGTCAGGACTGAGTTTGCAAGTACTGTGGATACGATAGGTGTGAAAGGTATAACTAAACGTACCCTGCTTTGGAGTTCTGCCTTCAATAAAGTATATGATACGCCGCGATTGTTGTCGCTGCAGTCGGTGGCTGAGCAGCCTGATCCTAAAGATTATTTAAGTGTTCCGAAGCGTGTCGCAGTTCTGCTGGAAGGATCTTTCCCCTCTGTTTTTGCCCACCGTCAGGTACCTTCAGGTATTCGTGAAACGTATGTCGTGCCTGAACGCAGTAAGGCGACTAAAATGATTGTTATTGGGGATGGGGATATCTTTAAAAATCAGGTAAGCAGCAGGGACGGATCTGTTTTTCCTTTAGGATTTGACAGATTTACTGGCCGAAATTATGGCAATAAAGTGCTTTTGTTAAATATTGTAGATTACCTTACGAGTGATAATGATCTCTTCTCGCTCCGCAATAAGAATGTCAAAATGAGATTGCTTGACAGGGCAAGGCTTCAAAGCGAGAAAATATTGTGGCAGGCCTTAAATATTGGTCTTCCATTACTGATGTTGATATCATTTGCGATTTTTCAACATTACTTGCGTAAGTACAGGTATGCGAGGTAATTTTTATATTTTTGAGACAGACTAAAACAACCATGAGATTCATTGTATCAACATCTACGTTATTAAAACATCTGCAAACGGTGAACGGTGCTTCGAGCACCAGTACGGTTTTGCCAATACTTGAAAACTTTCTGTTTGAAATAAAGGATGGTAATTTAACAATTTCGGCTACCGACCTGCAGACGAGTATGACAACCTCCCTGGCTGTGGAATCTAAGGAGGAAGGTAAGGTGGCAGTTCCTTCCAGGATACTGCTTGATACACTTAAGACGCTTCCTGACCAGCCGATCTCTTTTAACATTGATGACAACTCATTTTCTATTGAAATAAGTGCCGGTGATGGAAAGTATAAATTGAGCGGTGAGAATGGCGATGATTTTCCGAAGATACCGGTTGTTGAAAATGCCTCGTCAGTGAATCTGCCGGCGTCAGTACTTACTGAGGCGATTACAAAGACCATTTTTGCTGTAAGCAACGATGAATTGAGACCGGCCATGACGGGCGTTTACTGCCAGTTATCTGATCAAAATATCACTTTTGTGGCTACCGATGCGCACAAGCTTGTCAGATATCGCCGGAAGGACGGCAAAGCTGATAAGACGTCAGCATTTATTCTGCCTAAGAAAGCGCTTACCTTACTGAAAGCGGCGCTTCCGTCCAGCGATGTGAATGTTTCCGTGGATTATAATGCAACAAGTGCGTTTTTTAAGTTTGAAAATATTAATCTGGTATGTCGTTTAATTGATGAGCGCTATCCGGATTATGAGGCAGTCATTCCTGCTAATAACCCAAATAAACTGGTTATAGACCGTTCCCTGTTTTTAAATACGCTGCGTCGTGTTGTGATATTTGCGAATAAGACAACGCATCAGGTAAGGTTAAAAATAAACGGCAGTGAGTTAAATATATCTTCGGAAGATCTGGATTTCGCAAATGAAGCCCATGAAAGGCTTAGCTGTCAGTATGATGGTGAAGATATGGAAATTGGATTTAATGCCAGATTCCTGATAGAAATGTTAAGTAACTTGAGCGGCGATGAAGTGACCCTGGAGCTGTCTACGCCGAACCGCGCTGGGTTGCTTATTCCTCAAACCAATGACGAAAACGAGGATGTGTTGATGCTGGTAATGCCGGTGATGCTGAATAACTATGGTTAATTTATGTTAAAGAATACGTAATGGCTTGGTTTTTGACCGAGCCATTGTTATGTTTGGTAAACACTTTAATTAACAAATCAACATGAAAAGATTATATTTTTTGAGCCTGTTTAGCCTTGTGTTGCTCATGGGTTCTTGTATCAAAGAAGATCCGCCGGAACCTGTTGGCGAGGCAAAAGTGAGGTTTTTAAATGCTGCTTTGGGCTCTGCGCCTCAGGATATGTACATTAATGGCGGTAAAGTAGCGAATTCTGTAGCTCTTGAATATGGTACTTATTCACCATTTACTACAATTCTTTCAGGAGGAAACTTGTATGAGCTTTCATCTGACGGAAAAACAGCTAGCGCAAGCATAGCATACAGCGGTGTTATTGGTGGCAGTTACACCGTTGTTTTTTTTCAGCTCCTTAAGTCCCAAAGCGACGAATACAGGGCCGGAGTACTGGTGAACGATACAGAGCCGGTTGCGGGAAAAGCTAAGGTGAGATTTGCGCATCTCAACCGTTATCTGGAGCGTCACGTGAAAATACTTGACGAAAACAATCAGGTTTTGACAGAGGGCAATGGTTTGGAATTTGCACAGACCTCAAAGTATTTTGTTGTGGAACCGGGAATGAGGTTTACTGCAACTGCAACAGACGTTACCGATTCACCTGTAATTGATCTGGATTTGCAAGCAGGAAAAAATTATACGGTTTGGCTGGACGGCGAGACGGGTATGCAATTGCGAAGTCATAAAGTGATCGATAATTAGATTTTCGTGATCTGAAAATAAAAATATCATGGTTATTGCCATGATATTTTTATTTTTGGGCTTAATTTATTCGTCTTGGAAGTATTTAATTGGTTAGTAGATTTCCTGTTGCATATCGATACGCATCTGGAAGAAATCGTCAGAAATTATCAGCATTGGACGTACGCTATTCTGTTCCTTATTATTTTTGCTGAAACCGGTTTTGTAGTTACACCGTTCCTTCCGGGAGACTCGCTGTTATTTGCGATGGGAGCCCTTATTGCAGGAGGAAATACAGGCTTAAGCATCTGGGTTATGATGCTGCTGCTTATTGCTGCTGCGATACTAGGCAACACTTTAAATTACAAACTCGGTGGATTACTCGGAATTAAAGTTTTTAAAGAAAAGAATCGCATACTGAAGCTGGAGTACTATAATCAATCGCACCTTTTCTTTGAGAAGCACGGCGGAAAAGCCATCATCTTTAGCCGCTTCTTGCCGATTTTTAGAACTATAGCACCCTTTGTTGCGGGCGTTGCAAAGATGCCTTTCGCCAGATTTACGTTTTTCAACATTATAGGAGGAGTGGCCTGGATCGTAAGCTTGCTCATGGCTGGCTATCTGCTTGGTCAGATACCCGTAGTTAAAAAGAACTTCGATCTGGTTATCGTTGTAATTGCCGTCGTGACCTTCTTCCCTGCTATTTTTGCTGCCATAAAGGCTAAGCTTAAAAAGAAGCCGGCTACGGACAACGCAGATATTCCGGTTAGTTAAAAGTTATTTAGCGTCGGCTGACCTGCATCTACCCATGCGGAATACCAGAAACTTCCGATAGAGAGCATGGAAGCTCGCATTTGCAGCTCCACCATGTGGTTCATCTCTAGCTCATAGGCTTTGGCATAGGCTTTTGAATATTGCTTTAGCAGCTTGTTGTTTCTTTTGGAAAAACCGTATTTTTTATGTGCAGGAAAACTCGCGCTTACCTTTGCTTCACTGGACAGGACACATGCAAGAAGTGAATGTGAGTGGGCAATGACACGCCAGGCTTCCGTTAATGGATTTTCAATATATTTCGCTCTTCCAACCATGAAATTATAATTGCCTGCGAAAAGTTCCGGCAGCCTGCTTTCCCAGAAGGCATGAATGCCGACCTGATTGGTGAGTTGGCCGTCGTGATTGCTGCTGGTGTGCAATGGTACGTGTGCGTCTGCAACATAGTGGCCCAGATAAGCAGAATAGGTGAGTATCTTCATCGAATCACGTTCTTTAAAAGCATCCACCAGTTTATAATAGCTTTTTTCGATCTGCCAGGGTAAAATGCCCTGCTTATGTAAGGTAGATTGCCCGTATCGCGTAATGGCATCATTCCATTTGCGCGGTATACTGTCGATGTTTTTCTCGTATAGTTCCACGTCAAGATAATGCCTTGGCGCCTCTGCCGTATCAGCGTATCGCCTTTTATCGGCATCCACGGCATGATCGGAGAGGTAGGATACATTGTTTTTATAAAAGCGGAGCATTCCTGACGGAAGCGTATATATCGCCTTTCTGTTAATTTCCATATGGGCAAAAAACCCCCAGGAACTGCACAGCATGACAGTTATGACGGCTGTCGCCAAAATGACAAACCTCATTCTATACTTTTGCCCTTCATGGCTGAAGATACAGCTATATCCATCACACGTTCGGCAAATGGGCGGGTAAATTCATTGAGCTCATCTGCTTTCTTAAGAATATCGTCTTTCTGACCCTGACCTAAAGCCGTTTTTAATGAGAGGATATGGCTTCTTGTATCGGCGATCTCTTCAGGTGAAAGATATTCGCCGTGCTTTTCTAAAAACCGTTCAGCCGTATAAACAAGTTGTTCTCCTTCTCTTCTTGCTTCTATGAGCATACGCTGGGTGACGTCTGCTTCGGCATGGGTAATGCTATCGATCAGCATTTGTTCCACCGTTTCGTCTGTAAGACCATAACTCGGCTTGATGTCAACCTCCTGCTTTACACCCGAACGAAGTTCGATGGCTTGAACCGTTAAGATCCCGTCGGCATTGAGCAGAAAATTAATATCAACTTTCGGTAAACCTGCAGGCATAGCGGGTATCCCTTTCAAATCAAATTCAGCCAGTTTACGGTTTTCGTTTACCAGATCACGTTCACCCTGAAAAACCGATATCTTCATGTTTACCTGTCCGTCAACGGACGTCGTGTACTGCCGGCCAGCTTTGGTGGGTACTTTCGAGTTTCGTGGGATGATCACATCCATAAGTCCGCCAACCGTTTCTATGCCAAGAGACAGCGGCGTAACATCAAGTAAGAGGATATCAGACCGGTTACCCGCCAGAATGTCTGCCTGTATGGCTGCCCCGAGCGCAACCACCTCATCGGGGTTTAGCTGATCGTGCGGTTTCTTTTTGAAAAAGCTCTCCACTTCTTGTCTTACATAAGGCATACGGGTAGATCCTCCAACCAAAACAACCTCATCAATATTTTCAATTTCCCGTTTCGCATCAGCCAGCGCATGTTTGCATGAGGTTATCGTTTCAGCAACTTTATCCGCAATCAGGTCTTCAAAGGTTTGTTTGTCAAGCGTACACCAGATATCTCCCAATTGCTCATTAAAAAGATTTTGTGTAGAAAGCGCCTTTTTAGCGGCTTCAGCCTTGAGTCGAAGCGACTGCATAAGCGCGGTATCCGTTGCGACAACTTCGCTATTTAGTTGATTCTTTTCGATCCAGTAATGTACGATAGCACGGTCAAAGTCGTCTCCCCCAAGGTAAGTATTCCCATTGGTGGCAAGAACTTCAAATATGCCGTTTTGGATAGACAGTATAGAAACGTCGAATGTTCCTCCGCCGAGGTCATATACAGCGATAGTTTTCTGTTCGCTGGGGTCCAGGCCAAGTCCATACGCTAGGCTAGCCGCTGTTGGTTCGTTAACAATTCTCAAAACATCAAGGCCCGCAAGCTTACCGGCATCCCGGGTGGCTTGACGCTGACTGTCGTTAAAATACGCAGGAACAGTGATCACTGCCCGGTTCACGGGAGTCTTTAGTGCATGCTCTGCTCTTGCCTTAAGTTCCTTGAGTATTTGAGCAGAAAGCTCTACTGGGGTGTAAAATTTGTCGCCCGCCTTGATCCTGACCATCGAGTCAGTTTCATCGTCAATTATTTTGTAGGAAAAAGTATCCTGATGGTCAACAACATCCCTATAAGCTCTTCCCAACAACCGCTTAACTGAAAATATCGTATTCGCAGGGTCGGAGACGAGAAATTCTTTAGCCTCATTTCCGACCAGTGCTTCCCCATTTTCATTGAAATGGACAACTGACGGTACCAGTACACCCTTCCCGGTATCATTGATCACCTGGGGTTTTTTTTCGGGGTTGATGAAGGCTACCAGACTGTTGGTTGTTCCCAGATCAATTCCAACGATAATCTCTTCCTGCTGTATAGAGCCTGTTGCCAGGTTAATGGATATCTTTGCCATATGGCAAATTTACAAATCTTTTTTATGGATATTGTAAAGCCAAAGTACTATATCCTGGTAGCTGTCGGTGCCTTTTTTTTGGTTGTTCAGCTTAAGAAAGCGGTCGAACGCGACATCCATATAAGCAAACATCCCGCTGTTGTACTGACGCCAAAAGTTACGGTCTTTCTCGAGATTTTTGATGGTTTTCTGATTTATTGTCTGATAGAGTTTTTCATAGTCTTCAGGCGATTTGATCCTGATTTCAAACAGGATGCTTTTGAGCATAGCGTATGCAGCCGAGTAGCGAAAATTATCATCCGTGCTGTTGACCGCTGCGAGGTAACCAACCAGGTTGGCTTCGTCTTCTCGGCCTATGCCCAATTGGTGAGCGATTTCATGGCAGGTTACGAAGGGTAGAGATACTGACGGCAGGCGCATGTTTACATTAGCCTCTCCAGAAAGCGGATTGTAATAGCCTTCAATCCCCGCCCGCGTAATCAGGTAACTGTTCAGCACGGGCTTCACCGAAGGCTGGTTGTATCGAAAGAGCGGATATTGATTTTCCAGTCTCCGGTAGGCTGCACTAGCGATGTCGCGAAGTTCATTGATATTGTAGCGCCTGTTTTCGACGTGATCCAGACTATTCAGCCTCCCTATAAAAAACGATCCGAGTTGCACAAGCTGCGCGGTTGTGTATTTCTCGTTGGCGATGCCTAATTGCTTGTGTACCTGAGGGCGCGAATAGTTTAATCCCCATAACAGCTTAAATAGGAGATAAAGTATTAACAAGAAGCTGGCAGTCTGTATAAAGAGCAACTTAAACTCAGGGCGACCTGCGCCACCAGACTTTAATCGGATACAAAAGCGGACTAGCTGCCGGATAATATAAATAACGAGTGATACATACAACAAATCGCCGATAGCGAATGGTAGCATACTGCTGATCGTACGCTGGAGAATTGCAGTAAGCTGATAAAGGCCACGTGAATACAGCACCTCAACCGTAATATCGCTATAGCCCAATATATATACGATAATAGACGCCAGCATCAGCCAGAGAAGCTTTCTTAAGGCGGGGCTGGCGGCGACATACATTACCTGTTGAAGTTTAATCGCTTTCCGGTTTGGTTGGTCATAAACTTACCCTTATGGTATGCGAGTACGCCGGATACCAAAGTGTGCGTAATCTCCGATTGAAAGATCTGCCCCTCGAAAGGCGACCAACCGCACTTGTAAAGCACGTTTGCACGCGTCACCTTGACCGGGTCATTCAAATTTACGAGCACCAAATCTGCCCAATAGCCCTCACGGATATAGCCGCGCCTGTCAATGTTAAAGCATGTTGCCACATTGTGTGCGGTCTTTTCTGCGATCTGTGCCAGACTAATTCTTCCCTGATGATACATTTCCAGTAAGGCTGAGAGCGCATGCTGAACCAATGGGCCGCCGGAAGGAGCCTGTAAGTAAGGTTGCTCTTTTTCTGCAATAGTATGTGGGGCATGGTCTGTAGCAATCACATCGATATAACCATCAAGGACACCTTGCAAAATACCTTTTTTATCGGATTCCGTTTTAACGGCCGGATTCCATTTGATCCAGTTGCCTTTAGTTGCATAGTCACGGTCGTCAAACCACAGGTGATGTATACAGGCCTCTGCCGTAATCTTCTTAGCTGCAAGGCCAACGGAATTGTCGAACAGGCCAACCTCCCTGGCCGTTGAAATATGAAGGATATGAAGCCTCGTGTTATATTTTTTTGCAAGTTCTACAGCTAATGAAGACGATTTATAGCAAGCCTCTGCGCTTCGGATAAGCGGATGCATATCGATTGAAATGTTCTCGCCATAGTCCGCTTTGAACCGGGCCATATTAGCTCTGATAGTCGCCTCATCTTCGCAGTGGGTGGCCACGAGCATCGGTGCGTGTTTAAATATATTCTCTAACACGGTTTCATTGTCCACAAGCATATTACCCGTAGACGATCCCATGAACACTTTAATGCCGCATACATTCGCAGGGTCTGTTTTAAGTACTTCTTCCAGATTGTCGTTCGAAGCACCCATAAAGAAGGAATAGTTTGCCAGTGACACTTCTGACGCGATAGCATATTTATCGGCAAGCAGTGATTGGGTCAAGGTATTAGGTACGGTGTTGGGCATTTCCATGTAGGATGTAATCCCTCCGGCAACTGCAGCCATACTTTCTGTAAAGATGTCAGCTTTATGAGTTAGCCCCGGCTCCCTGAAATGCACCTGATCGTCAATCATCCCGGGGAAAAGATGTAAGCCATCAGCGTTGATTTCCTGGTCTGCCTGTTCCCCTATGGAACTTGCGATCTTGTGTATAAAACCGTCGCGAATTAATACATCTGCAACAATGATCTGGCCTTCATTTACAATTGAAGCCCCTTTTATCAGGATGGTGTTCATGCTGTCAAACTTAGAAAATAAGCTGAGGTTTTCAAAGGGCATGAGGCAGCCGGTAAAAAAATGCCTAAGTTTGCAGAATGCCTAAAGAATTTGAAGAATTCAACCTGAACAGACAAATATTGAATGCCGTAGCTGATGCCGGGTTTACCACCGCAACGCCCATTCAGGAAAAGGCAATTGCACCTGTACTATCGGGTCAGGACCTCTTCGGAATAGCTGAAACAGGGACCGGGAAAACAGCGGCGTACCTGCTGCCTATGATCATGAAACTTAAATATGCACAGGGTGATGCGCCGAGAGCCTTAGTTCTGGCTCCAACGCGTGAGCTGGCCATGCAGATTACCGAACATACCAGGCTTTTCGCAAAGTATACCGACCTCCGGACAGTGGTGTTATACGGGGGGCTGGGGCCAAAAACCCAGATTGAACAGCTTGGTAAAGGCGTAGATATTCTGGTTTCGACGCCAGGCCGTTTTCTGGACTTATACCTGGCAGGGCATATCAATCCGCAGTACCTGAAGTTCCTTGTGCTGGACGAGGCGGATAAAATGATGGATATGGGCTTTATCGGTTCGATACATCGCATACTTGAGGTTGTACCCCGCAAGCGGCAAAACCTGCTTTTCTCTGCAACCATGAGTGATCTGGTCCAGAAGATAGCTGGGGATTTTTTGAAGCATCCCACAATTGTTGAAGTTGCCCAGCAGGCCACGCCGGCGTCGACCGTTACACAGGTCTTGTACGAGGTGCCTAATTTCAAGACGAAGATCAACCTGCTTCGTTATCTGATGGAAGATGATGAGGATTTTAAACGGGTGATCATTTTTTGTAAGACGAAAACGGTGGCCGACAATATTTTCAGCTTTATCGAACGGCGGTTTGGCGCTGAGGCTGTGCGCGTGATCCACGCGAACAAAGGGCAAAACACACGTATCAATTCAATCAATGATTTCAAGGAGGGGAACATCAGGGTGCTGGTTGCTACCGATGTTGCGGCCAGGGGGATTGATGTTTCAGAGGTGAGCCATGTGATCAACTTCGATGTGCCTATCATTATCGAAGATTATGTGCACCGTATCGGTCGCACAGGAAGGGCTTTCGCCAAAGGCGATGCGCTGACCTTCTGTACGCCTGCCGAAAAATATTACATTGAAAAAATACAGAAACTGATCAGGCAGCAAATTCCTCTTGTACCTTTGCCCCAAGGCCTGTTTATTGAAGAAACCCCGTATGAGGAGAAGCAGGCTATGGCCAGAGCTATAGATGATCAGAAGCGTAAGGAGAATCCAGATTTTAAAGGAGCCTTCCACGAAAAGAAGAATGCTGCAGCCATTGCTGCCGCTGCCCGCAAGAAATCGTCAAAGGTTCCGCCCTGGAAGAAGAAGAAATTTAAAAAATAGGTTGCATGAAAGTCAGGCTCACCCCGTTAAACATCGTCACTGCGCTCTGCCTTGTAACGGCGGGCTGGCTGTTGCTGAAGGGCGGAGAACAGCAGTCGGAGCATATAGATATTTCGTGGACGATAGCGGCGCTGGCAATTCTGTCGGCCTTCGTCTCGTTTCTGTCCGACCAGGCCTTCAGAAAGTTTGTTCCTTCGCTTAGAAAGCTCTGGCTGCTGGAAGGCGTACTCATCCTATTTGTAATTATTGTTGTATTTATTGTAAAAGCTAGTATAAGTTAATGAAACAAGCAGAAATTAAGATTACAGTTGAGTTGGACGATAACAACGTTCCGGAAAATATCCTATGGGAATCGACAGATGCACAGACCCAGGAAAAGGTTGCCGTTAAATCGATGATGCTGGCCCTGTGGGACCACAATTACAAGAACTCCATGCGCATTGACCTTTGGACCAAAGATATGCCTGTAGATGAAATGAAGCGTTTTTTTTATGAGACCTTGCAAACTATGGGCGATAGCTTTCTGAAAGCAACGGGAGAAAAGCTAATCATTGAGGATTTGCGCGACTATTGTGCGCATTTCGCGGACAAAATGGGTATCAACACCAGAGGGTAAAAGCAATGAGAACGCAGGCAATTATCGGATCAGCATTGATGGCGGCGGGTGGCATGAGTCCGCTTATGCGTATTCCAATTACAGGCAACTGGAATTACTTTGACATCGACATGCGGTTGGCCGTAATCTTCTATATTTTCGTTGCGCTCGGATTTGCCGGCGCGTTTTTGGCGAAGCCGTTTTTAGTCCGCTTCGCGGGAGTTGCGGCAATCATCCTGGCGCTGATCACGCTTGCGGGAATTTATTTTCAAGCTCAGGACTCGTTCAGCTTTCTTCACTTTAAAAAGCTGGTGAACCTGGCCGCGGGCATGGTAAAATACAAATGGGGCTGGTACATCATTTTTGCCGGGGCTTTTGTGCTTGCAACAGTGAGACGGCGAAAAGTGCCCACCAGTCAGGTTACAACCGGTGCTTAAAGAGATAAAATATCTGATTATGAAGGAGGCGCTGCTGGAATGGCGCTCCAGATATGCCCTCAATGGAGTATTGCTGTATGTCGTATCTACCGTATTTGTCTGCTTTCTCTCCTTTGTCAGACCAGCGCCGCTCACCTGGAACGCGCTTTTTTGGATTATTATGCTTTTCGCATCTATTAACGCTATCTCTAAAAGCTTCCTGCAGGAAAGCAGGGGGCGGCAATTGTACATCTACACTATGGCCAGTCCTCTTGCGCTTATTATATCAAAAACGTTGTACAATGTTTTGCTGATGTCGGCACTTACCGTCATAGCCTTATTGTTTTATATGCTTGTGTTTGACTATGTGCCTCGTGATCTTGGACTCTATCTCCTGGCAGCATTGCTGGGCAGCATGAGTTTCTCTACCATCTTCACAATGATATCGGCCATTGCCTCCAAAGCCGGCAATGGTGGTATGCTCATGGCGATACTTAGTTTTCCCGTCGTTATTCCGGTTATCGTTTTGCTGATCAAGCTTACGAAGAACGCAATAGATGGGCTCGATCGCAGTGTGAGCACGGATGAGATCGGTCTGTTAATGATCATCAATGGCTTAGTCTGCGCTGTTACTTTGTTGTTATTTCCTTACCTTTGGCGCGACTGAAAAGAATATTCGCAGAATATATGACTAGCAATTGGTGGAAAATATTAGGTGCCGTACTCGTCGTCTACTCAACGGTCGGCGGTTTATTATCTGACGTTCCGCAACTGCCGATTTTGCACGAAAGTATCAGAAACCTCTATTTTCACGTTCCTATGTGGTTTGGTATGATTGTACTTTTCAGTATTTCCGTCTTCCACAGCGTGAAGTATCTGAGGACAAACAACTCAGTTGACGATATTAAAGCGGTCGAAGCTGTCAATGTAGGCGTAGTGTACGGTGTTCTGGGGATTGTGACGGGCGCTATCTGGGCCAGGTTTACCTGGGGTCAGGCATGGAGTTTTGATGTCAAACAAAATTTTGCAGCTATCGCCTTGTTATTGTATTTCGCTTACCTGGTGTTGCGCAATGCGATTGATGAAGAACAGAAGCGTGCAAAAATTGCTTCAGTCTATAACGTCTTTGCGTTTCCCATTATGGTCGTGCTTTTGTTTGTACTGCCGCGTCTCTCTGATTCATTGCACCCTGGAAATGGAGGCAACCCCGGGTTTAATGCCTATGACCTTGACAGTAGGATGCGATTGATCTTTTATCCTGCCTGTGTGGGTTGGATACTAATTGGCTGCTGGATTTACAGCATTTTTTACCGGCTCCGTCTTTTGGAGAAAAAAAACCTTCAGAATGATAAATAACCTATGTTTCACACTTTCAGAAAGTGTATATGCTTCAGGCAAGATCTATGTTGTTGTAGCCTGCATTGTGCTTATTCTGGCAGGATTACTGCTTTATCTGTTTTCCATAGAAAAAAGATTAAAAAAAATTGAGCGGAATTCTTCGTTAAAAAGTTGACCAAAAGCGCCTGTAGGCTGTGTTTTTGATGTTTTTCCGGCCTAGTGTTTCAGTTACACTAAGTGTTTTGATACTTGTTTTAATCGTTTTTTTTTAGGCAATTTTGCACGCATACCGAATAGGAACTTATTTCAAATTCATAAAAAACAATGGCTAATACAGCAAACGAAACCAATTTTTTTGCAGACGTATGCAAGAACTTTGACAGTGCAGCACAATTTACCTCGCATCCGGAAGGATTGTTAAACCAAATTAAGGCTTGTAACAGCGTGTACCGTTTCCAGTTCCCAATCCGCAGGGGCAACGGTTTCGAGGTTATCGACGCCTGGCGCGTAGAGCATTCACAGCACATGAACCCAACAAAAGGAGGGATCCGCTACAGCGATATGGTGAATGAGGATGAAGTGATGGCTCTTGCGGCTCTAATGACCTATAAGTGCGCGATCGTTAATGTTCCCTTTGGTGGTGCGAAGGGTGGCATTGCTATAAACACCAAGAATTATACTGTTGCCGAACTCGAAACGATAACAAGACGCTATACTACCGAACTAATCAAGAAGAACTTTATCGGGCCTGGTATTGATGTCCCAGCGCCTGACTATGGCTCTGGAGAACGTGAAATGAGCTGGATTGCCGATACGTATATGACCATGCACCCGGGTCAGTTGGACGCCCTAGGTTGCGTGACAGGGAAGCCGATAGCATTGCACGGTATCCGGGGGCGTAAGGAAGCTACCGGAAGGGGTGTTGCCTATGCGGTAAGGGAGTGCGTTAACGTTGCTGAAGACATGGAGAAGATCGGTTTAACCGCTGGGCTGGGCAACAAGCGAGTCATAGTCCAAGGTTTGGGAAATGTGGGGTACCATTCAGCGAAATTTCTTGCAGAATTTGGGGCGACCATAGTAGGGATATGCGAATTTGAGGGTGCTATTTACAATGCAAATGGCTTGAATATTGACGAAGTATTCGCTCATCGCAAGAATACAGGATCAATCCTGGGTTTCCCTGGGGCAACTGATTTCAAGAATTCCATGGAAGGACTCGAACAGCCATGCGATATACTGGTTCCTGCAGCACTCGAAAATCAGATAACCGAGACAAATATCAGAAATATTAAAGCCAAAATTATCGCAGAAGGGGCTAACGGGCCGACGACTCCGGAGGCTGAAGCCATATTCACAGAGATGGGTGGAATAATCATCCCGGACATGTATTGCAATGCGGGTGGTGTTACTGTTTCCTATTTTGAATGGTTAAAGAATCTCTCGCACGTGGCTTTTGGTCGTATGGAGAACCGTTATGCCGAAAATTCAAATGCTAACCTCATCAATACACTCGAAAGTTTAACTGGCAAGCAAATTCCAGCGGAACACAGGGTCATGATTGTGAAGGGTGCTTCGGAACTGGAACTTGTAAACTCCGGCCTGGAAGATACCATGATCCACTCGTACCATGAGATCAGGGAGAATCTGATCACAAAGCCGGGCGTACAGACCCTTAGAACTGCTGCCTTTGTTGGCGCTATCGACAAAATTGCCGTGTCTTATATGAGCCTGGGTATCTGGCCATAATCTGCACGCATCAAATATACTGCAAACGCCTGAAGAGAAAACCTTCAGGCGTTTCTTTTGTAGGGTGGTGAGATATTTCATTCTTTGTCAGAGAACTATCAATATATGACTGCAGCGGGCAATTGGATCCTTGCAATGTATCCGGGGCACTTATATTTTTTATCTTTGTATGGGTTCTATAAACTTTTAGTACAACATGAGGAAAAGTGCCATTATTGGTTTAATAACGATAGCAATCTGTGTGGGTTTTCTTGTTAGTCTGAATGCAGATACCAGTACCTATTCTACGTTTACAGAAGCTGCCAAAGATTCCAGAGAGTTTCATGTTATGGGATATTGGGAAAAAAGCAGAGGCACCTATTACGATGCACGGAAAGATGCCAATCACTTTGCTTTTTACATGAGAGATGAAAAGGGTAAAATAAACAAAGTGGTATATAAAGGAACCAAACCGCAAGACTTTGAACGCTCCGAAAAGCTTGTTCTAATTGGCGAGATGAAGGAAGGCACATTTTACGCTTCAAAAATATTGATGAAATGTCCATCTAAATATAACGACGACCTTGTCGAGGTTAAGCAGGATGGTACAGTAGAGAAAAGTAATTAATGGATTTACAATTTATTGGAGAAAACCTCCTTCCCGGTAAAATCGGCCAGTTTTTTATTGTGCTTGCCTTTGGTGCCGCTTTGCTTTCCTCCATCGCTTATTGTTTTGCCACGCGTAGTAAGGATTCTGGCGATCACTCATGGACTGTAATCGGCCGGGTTTCCTTTATGATCAACTGGGTAAGTGTTATCGGTATCGGTATCACCTTGTTCTATCTTATCCTGAACCATAACAATGAGTATTATTATGTGTATTCCCATTCTTCAAAAGAATTGCCGGTATACTATATCGTATCTGCATTTTGGGAAGGGCAGGAGGGCAGTTTTTGGTTATGGGCCTTCTGGCAGTCGCTCCTCGGAGTTATACTGATCCGGAAAGCAAGGTCCTGGGAAAATGGAGTCATGATGGTGGTTGCTCTGTCGCAGGTATTTCTATGTTCCATGCTTCTGGGCGTTGACATATTCGGTGAAAGAATAGGCAGCTCACCTTTTATACTGTTAAGAGAAGCGGTAAACCTTCGTGAAATGGCTCCAGTAGTGTTCGCTGACACGGAGAATTATAAGAACTACCTTAAGTTTATCACAGATGGACGTGGTCTGAACCCTCTGTTGCAAAATTATTGGATGGTTATACATCCGCCCACCTTATTCCTGGGGTTTGCAAGCATGGTAGTGCCTTTTTCTTATGCGATAGCCGCGCTTTGGCAAAAGAGATATACCGAATGGATAAAGCCAGCTATGCCCTGGGCGCTTTTTGCTGTGATGATATTAGGTGCGGGTATTATCATGGGATCCTTTTGGGCCTATGAAGCGCTCAACTTTGGCGGTTTCTGGGCTTGGGACCCGGTAGAGAATGCATCATTGATTCCATGGCTTACGCTGATTGCCGGTGTTCATGTCATGATTGTTTTTAAAAATACCGGTCACGCCTATTTCACCGCGATTGCATTGGTATTGCTGAGCTTTGTGCTTGTGTTATATGCGTCGTTTTTAACAAGAAGCGGTATTTTGGGAGATACCTCGGTACACTCATTCACCGATCTCGGAATGTTTGGTCACCTGATTCTTTACAACCTGCTGTTTCTCCTTATTCCCGCGGGACTTCTTGTGGTCAGATGGAAAGAGCTTCCGATTACCAATAAAGACGAGGAGACTTATTCTCGGGAATTCTGGATGTTTATTGGCGCACTCGTTATTACCGTCGCCTGTATCCAGGTGATTTTTACGACTTCGGTACCGGTTTTTAACGCGGCATTCGGTACCAACTTCGCCCCGCCTATCGATGCTGTAAAATACTACAATCAGCGACAGGCTCCCTTTGCGGTGCTCATCACCCTGATATCCGGTTTTTCCCAGTTCATGAGATATAAGCGGACGGATGCACGCAAGTTTTTCAGCGGGCTTATCGCCTCTCTGGTGTTCTCAGCGATTGTGACGGCTGCGTTCGTATACATAGCTGGCATCTACAACAACTTCATGTACATTCTATTAGCATTCAGCTGCATTTTTGCCATATTGTCTAATGGTACAATACTCCGACAGGTCTTTGGTGGAAAGCGCAAGCTAGCTGGCGCAGCTGTCGCGCATATCGGGTTTGCAATGCTTCTGTTGGGAGCACTTGTTGCTGCGGCTACCAATAAGCCTATTTCTCTAAACGCATCTAACTTCATTCCTGTGAAGGATTTCGAGAAGGTGGAGAAACCGGGAGAAAACATTGTCTTGTATAAAAATGAGCCTAAAAAGATGGGTAAGTATACGGTGACATATGTTAGCGATACTGTTATTGCACCCAATACATTTTATAAGTTAAACTTTAAGGTCTATGATGAGCGTACCGGTGAGCTGAAGGAAGACTTCGATCTTAACCCGCAAATCCAAGCTAATGAGAAAATGGGTTTGATTCCATCGCCAGACACGAAGCACTATCTTACCTATGATATTTATACGCATGTAACGAGTGCCCCTGCGGAACAGGAAGAACATGCCGACCATGAAGGACGCAGCGAGGAAGATAATTATAAGGCACCGCGGATTGTGAATGTTAATATTGGTGACACCATACACACAGCAAGTGGAGTGATCACCGTAAAGGGAGTAAACAGCAGTCCGGAAGCTAAGGATTTAAAACTCGCTGCAGGAGATTTGGCTGTGGGCCTTCCGCTAGAGGTAGATGTGAACGGGCGCGTGTATAAGGCCGAACCTATCTACTTGATTAAAGGCAACAATATATTCGATTTTGCACGTAATATTGATGATCTTGGATTGAGGTTCCGTTTTACCAAAATACTTCCAGAAGAAGGAAAGATGGAGCTGCAGATATTCGAAAAGCCGCAACAGGCTAAAGACTGGGTGGTTTTCAAATCAATAGAGTTCCCGTTTATAAACCTTTACTGGCTGGGAACGATCATCATGGTTGTGGGATTTATGATCTCTATATTCAGACGGCAAAAGGAGGTTGGCACTGTCCGATGAGAGTGGTGTGTATAGGATCAGGGAACGTTGCTACTCACTTGGCAAGGGCCTTCAAGACTGCAGGCAATGAAATAGTCCAGGTATGGAGCAGGAGCGCCAGTCATGCTTCTGAGTTGGCATGTATTGTAGGCGCCGAAGTGCTTGAAAATCTTGATGAAGTTGAAGATGCCGCAGACCTGTATCTAATAGCAGTTAAAGATGATGCCATCCCTGAAGTAGCCGAAACACTTGTCGGCGTACAAGGCGTTGTGGTTCATACTTCGGGCGCTACGAATGTCGACATATTGGCAGGGCACGCCCGATATGGTGTTTTTTATCCTCTGCAAACATTCTCAATACAAAAAGAAGTAGACTTTGCTGAAGTACCATTATGTGTGGAAGCCGCGGATGAGGAAACTTTGCGTTTTTTGAGTGGTTTGGGTGCGGAGCTTGGCAGTCAGGTATATCATATCGATTCTGAGAAAAGGAGGGCACTTCATTTGGCAGCAGCGTTCGCATGTAATTTTGTAAATCACCTCTACACATTGAGTCATACGATTCTTGAAAAACATCAAATGAGTTTTGATATGATCAGGCCGCTTATCAGAGAAACCGCAGATAAAGTGCAGGCTGATTTACCAGAAAACGTGCAGACCGGTCCGGCGGTACGTAATGATAAGCGATCGATGGATGCCCATCTGGAGATGCTGAGTAGCGACCCACAACTGTCTAATATTTACCAGATTTTGAGCAATAGCATTAAAAAAACGCAACATTAGTTATTAATGCAGTTTTTGCTCCGTATTTTTGATAACAAATTATGAGTATTTATAAACTAAAAATAAACTTTGAAGAGGCAGGGAAGGAGCCGGTAGAGTTGCCCATAGCAGGTGGGGAGTCTGTGCTTGATGCCTGTCTGGATAACGGAATAGAACTCCAGCATAATTGCGGAGGCGTATGCGGATGCAGCACCTGTCATGTCTATGTGCTCCGGGGTATGGATAATATCCAGGAAATATCTGACAAAGAAGAGGACTTCATTGACCGCGCCGTTCGGCCCAGAATTACCTCTCGGTTGGGTTGCCAGTGTGTCGTTATAGATGGAGACATTGAGGTCACTATACCTGACCAATCAGAATTTTTAGGCCATTAACATTAGCACCATATATTATGCAGGAGAAATTTGCTTTACCTATCTACTGGAACGACTACGAAGACATCGCTCAGGAATTGTACGAAAAATTCGGTGACGAATTCAATGAGGCGAAAATTTACCGTGTGAGGTTTACCGAATTGCTTGACTGGGTACTAGAACTTCCGAATTTTAAAGGCACAAGGGAAGAGAGTAACGAAGGGCATCTGGAACAAATTCAATCAGCCTGGGTGTATGAATGGAGAGACAATCAGGACTGATGTTTCTGCAAAAACTCGATGCGATCAAGACGCTGATCTTTGATGTAGACGGTGTACTCACAAACGGTGATATCATCGCTTCCGAAACGGGGGAATATTTACGTACTTTTAACATCAAAGATGGCTACGCATTACAGCTTGCCGTAAAACGCGGTTTCCTGATTGCCGTGATATCTGGCGGATACGGTGCAGCCATGAGACGACGCTTTGATGGTTTGGGTATACAAGAGATATTTCTAGGCGTGTCCGACAAAGTATCTGTATTAAAGGATATCATCTCGAGGCATCATTTATCTGCCAATGAAATATTGTATATGGGAGATGATATTCCTGACTATCAGGTCATGCAAATGGTTGGTCTTCCTGTATGTCCGGCCGACGCAGCCGTGGAAATAAAGGCTATCTCTCAATATATTTCCCCCTGTAATGGCGGGAAAGCAGCAGTTCGCGACGTCGTTGAAAAGGTAATGCGGGTGCAAAACAAATGGTTTGATGAAAACCCTTCCGCAAACGATTCCGCGAAATAAAGAAGATTGTAACAATTAAGTTGCTCAATGACGTTAAACTAACATAGCAGCAATGGCTCTAACTGCTACAAACATTAAAACGACATGAAAAAATTATTAGTGATCTGTGGACTGTTATTCGCGGTAGTAGCGTCCTCACAAGCTCAGGAAGGCCAACGCCGTGGCCGCATGGGGGGTACACCGGAAGAGCGGGCAAAAAGACAAACAGAGGTGTTGTCTGAGCGATTGAAACTTTCAGATGAGCAAAAGGCGAAAGTTAACGCGTTGTATCTGGAACAAGGAAAGAAAATGGTAAAATTACGCGACTCATTGGGAGACAATCGTGAAGGTTTTATGGGTGTAATGATGAAAGCAAATGAAGAAACAAACAAAAAAATCACT